>SFQP01000002.1 GCA_004562975.1 bacterium | reverse complement strand
GTCAGTCGCATAGCCCGCTATGCTCCTTCCTCCACTTACAAAATGTCATCTCTAAAAATCCAGCATCCAGCTCGGCCTAATTTATAGAACACCCCTTTAAAGTTTATGCTATGTCAGGGCAAGCCGCCCCAACCGTATGGTGCCCCCTAAACTATAAACTTTCCAATTTCTGAAAGGATGAATTACACCTTACTTCCTCTGGTCAAGTCCCCACATCAGTTTGTCGCGCAGGGTGTCGAAGAAATGCGTGTGTTCAATCTTGACCACCTTGACCGTATGGGCAGCGCGGCGCAGGGTGACGACGGTGGTGTGGGGCAGGGAGATGCTGCGTCCGTCGGCGGCGAGCAGGAAGTTGTTGCTGCGGCTGCGGATGTGTAGCCGGATTTCCACGTCGTCCCTCACCACCACCGGTCTGACCGACAGGCTGTGCGGAGCCACGGGGGCAAGGCAGAACGTGCCCGACTGAGGGGCCAGGATGGGACCGCCCACACTGAGCGAGTAGCCTGTAGACCCGGTCGGCGTGGAAACAATCAAACCGTCAGCCAAGTAAGTGGCCAGGTAATCGTTGTCAATATATGTGGCTATTTCGATGAGCGACGAATTGTCGTGTTTCAGCACCGCTACCTCGTTCAGGGCATGTGGGTAAAAGTCGGGCGGCAAGGCCTTGCTTGTTTCCACGCTGAGCACTTTCCGTTTCTCTACCACATAAGCTCCTTGGCAGAACGCTTCGAGCGAGGGCGCGATGGCTTCGGGCGAAACGTCGGCGAGGAAACCCAGCCGACCCGTGTTGATGCCCAGGATGGGGATGCCCGCCGTGCCCACCTTCGCCGCTGTGCCCAGGAAAGTGCCGTCGCCGCCGATGGAGATGGCCACGTCAGCCTGAAGGGGGGCATCGGGGTGCCATGTGTCAAACTGTTCCGTGTCCACTCCCAACTCGCGGCGTATGAAATCGGCAAAGTTGCCCTCAATGCAGATTTGCACTTGCAGACAGCAGAGCTTTTGCAGGATAGCCGCCACGTATTGGTTCTTTTTCGTTTGGTAAACATTGCCGAACAGGGCAAACCTAAGATGAGAATAGTCCATGCTTGCAGGGGGTGATTTATTTCTTCTGAACGATTAGCCGCAAAAGTACGTCTTTTTGTTAAAAACCTGTGCGGTTGGCGTGATTATATGCAGCTTGCAGGCAATAAGTTTTCTGTTCGGGCAGGTGTTTCATAGTCAAGACGCGAAGGTCGTGCAGTTACCCAAACCTATCCTTTTACAAGTTTTTACATAGGGTGCGGTGATAAAAAGATGAAAATCTATATGTCATTCCCTTAAAATATTTCAATTTTCACAACAATGGATGACATAAATCGTAATTTTGCACTTCAAAATGCGCCCCTTGCGCTTTACAAATCTCTGCATTATGACAAAACTGAGTGTAAATATCAATAAAGTGGCCACTCTGCGCAATGCCCGTGGCGGCAACAATCCCGATGTGCTTCAGGTGGCACTTGATTGCGAGCGTTTCGGCGCACAGGGCATCACTGTCCATCCACGTCCTGACGAACGTCACATCCGCCGCGCCGATGTGTTGGCATTGCGTCCCCGGCTCACCACGGAATTCAACATCGAGGGCTATCCATCGGAAGCCTTCTGCAACCTGGTCCTTCAGGTGCGTCCCGCCCAGGTCACCCTGGTGCCCGACTCGCCGGACCAAATAACCTCCAATGCCGGATGGGACACGTGTCGTCACGAGCGTTTCCTCAGCGAAGTTGTCAGCCGTTTCAAGGCCGCAGGCATCCGCACCAGCATCTTCATAGCTCCCGAAAAGCAGATGGCAGCCGGAGCGCAGCGCGCCGGTGCCGACCGTGTGGAGCTCTACACCGAGCCTTATGCCGCCCGTTATGCCACTGGCCGCGACGAGGCCATCGCTCCTTTTGTGGAAACGGCGGCCTATTGCCGCGAAATCGGGCTGGGGCTTAATGCCGGCCACGATTTGAGTTTGGAAAACCTCGCCTATTTCCATGCCCGCATACCCTGGCTCGATGAGGTGAGCATCGGCCACGCTTTGGTGAGCGATGCCCTTTACATGGGCTTGAAGGAAACCATCCGTCTGTACAGACTTGCTCTCCAGTAGGAAGTCAGTTATTTACATCCAATACCGATAACATACATACATATATATAACTATTCACCGATGATTTATTTGTTTTTGGCCGACGGCTTTGAAGAAATTGAAACGATAGGCACCATTGACATACTGCGCCGTTGCGGCTTGCAGGTACAGACATTGAGCGTGACGGGCAAGCGCGTGGTGACGGGAGCCCATGGCGTGGTGATGAAAGCCGACAGCCTGTTCCGCAAGAACCATCTGATACATTGTGATGCTCTGGTCCTGCCCGGCGGTTCCAAGGGTGCAGAAACAATGGCCGGCAACGCCGTGTTGCGTCTGGCCATCCAGCAGCAGTTCCTTCAGGGCACCGTCATTGCCGCCATCTGTGCCGCCCCCATGGTGCTGGGCGAAGCCGGCATCCTGAAGGGCAAGCACGCCACGATATACCCCGGAATGCAGGATCACATTGACGGAGCCATTTATCATGACGAAGCCTACGTAGTGGAGCAGGACAACCTGATTACCGCCAGCGGACCTGCCGCCATGCACCACTTCGCTTTCGCCATTGCCCGCAAGCTGGTGAAGACCCCCTCTTTGGTGCAGGAAGTGGCCAATGTCATGGGATATATAGGCCATCAGCCAGGCTTCACCGACTTCATCAAGTGCTGATGCGCACAGGCCGCCCGGCACATCCTTCCGCTTCAGGTCATGAAATGACGACGGGCCGTAACTCCTGTCGATGGTGGGTAATCCTGTGACCAAGATTGGTGCCATTGCCTCATAGCCTGTGTGCGGCACCATTTTTTTGTATGGATATTTTACAGACTGACATCAAGTTTCTCAAAGGCGTAGGCCCCATGAGAGCCAAGTGGCTGGGTGATGAGTTGCAAATCTTCACCCTGCGCGATTTGCTGTACCATTTCCCGTACAAATACATTGACCGCAGCGTGGTTCACCGTGTGGCCGATTTGATGGATGGGATGCCCTACGTGCAGCTGAAGGGACAGATTGTGGCAAAGAATGTAGAGGGTGCCGGGCGGAAAGAGCGGCTCACCGCACTCTTCTCCGATGGCACGGGGACGGTGGAACTTGTCTGGTTCAGGGGCATCAAACTGACCGACAGACGCTTGCAGTACAACCATACCTACCTGCTGCTCGGCAAACCTGCCAGTTTCAACGGCCACATCAGCATAGCCCACCCCGAGATGGACGATGCCAACGCCAACGCGGGGGCACCCGCTACCATGCAACCGCATTATCACACCACTGACCGCATGAAGCGACAAGGGCTCACGTCAAGTGCCATGGCACGCCTCGTGGCCAACGCTTTCTTGCAGTTGGGAAATGCCCCGATAGCCGAAACCCTTCCTTCCGCGCTGCTCACGAAGCACCGGCTGATGCCGCTCACCCAAGCACTGCACGAAATTCACTCCCCGTCGGATGCCGCGTCGGTCGCCGAGGCCACCCGCCGGCTTAAGTACGAGGAGCTGTTTTACCTCCAGCTCGACATCCTGCGCACCACCCACCACCGCCGTCAGGCAGGCCGGGGCTTCGTGTTCCCCAAGGTGGGCAACCTCTTTTTGGACTTCTACCATCACCATCTCCCCTTCCAGCTTACCGGAGCCCAAAAGCGTGTGGTGCGAGAAATCAGGCGCGATTTGTCCCTTGGCCAGCAGATGAACCGCTTGTTGCAGGGCGATGTGGGCAGCGGCAAGACCATGGTGGCTCTGCTTTGCTGCCTGTTGGCCATAGACAACCATTTCCAGGCCTGCGTCATGGCACCAACGGAAATCCTGGCGCAGCAGCATTACCTGTCCATGCAGTCCTATATTCAGGGACTTCCCGTCAGGATAGCCCTGCTTACGGGCAGCACCAAGCCCAAGGAAAGGGCAGACCTGCTCCGGGGTGTGGCCGACGGCAGCGTACAACTGTTGGTGGGCACCCATGCCTTGATTGAGCCTACCGTCCGTTTCCTCAACTTGGGACTTGCCGTCATTGACGAGCAACACCGCTTCGGCGTGAAACAGCGTGCCAGCCTGTGGCAGAAGAACATCACGCCACCCCATGTGCTGGTGATGACCGCCACCCCCATTCCGCGCACGTTGGCCATGACCGTCTACGGCGACCTTGATGTCAGCGTCATCGACGAACTACCCCCGGGGCGCAAGCCCGTGCAAACCGTTCACTACCGCCAGTCCCACCGGCCGGTGCTTTATCAGGGCTTGCGCCACCAGCTCAGGGAGGGGCGGCAAGTGTACGTGGTCTATCCCCTCATCAAGGAAAATGAAAAACAGCAGCTCCGCGATTTGGAAACCGGCTACGCCCAGCTCGTCGATGCCTTCCCCGAATACAAGGTAGGCATGGTCCACGGACGGATGAAGCCGTCAGTGAAGGAAGCCGCCATGCAGGCGTTCAAGGCGGGCGAAACCCAAATCCTCGTGTCAACCACTGTGATAGAGGTGGGGGTCAACGTGCCCAACGCTTCCGTAATGGTCATCGAGAATGCAGACCGCTTCGGACTGGCGCAGTTGCACCAGTTGCGGGGCAGGGTGGGGCGCGGTTCCGCGCAGTCCTTCTGCATATTGATGACTGGCAACCAGCTGTCTGAAAACACCCTCCGCCGCATGAAGGTGATGACCGACACCACCGACGGCTTCGTCATAGCCGAAGAAGACCTCAAGCTGCGCGGCCCCGGCGATCTGGAGGGCACGGCGCAAAGCGGCATACCTTTCAACCTCCACATAGCCCATATCACCAAGGACCGCGAACTGATGGAGCTGGCAAGGGCCGATGCCCTCTTCCTGCTTCAGACCGATGCCCGGGAAGACCTGCCCCAGTACCAGATGGTGTGGAGCCAGCTGCGGCTGCTGAAAAAGCAGACCGTAAATTTCTCGTCCATATCTTGACTAAAGAGGCTGCGCCGAGGTTACAAGGGTGATTAACATCCGACAATCATGATAAAGTTGTATCATGTCCGTGTAAGTTGTCGTCAAGCAATGGCGTAATATTATACTTATACATATAATTTGTACAATATCATTGGCGTAACCCTCATTGTACATTATGAATTCCTTATAATTTAAGTCAATCAATGAGCACCTTTTTCAAAAACTGGACTTTGCCCATAGCTATCATTTGCGGAATCATAGCCTATTTCGTATATGCCGCCCTCCCCCTGCCGGCTGCCGTCCGCCATACTGCCACCGCCGCCGTTGAAACCCTTCAGCCCCTGCTCATCTTCAGTATGTTGTTCCTTTCCTTTTGCAAGACCGACATACGCCGTTTGCGTCTGCGCCGTTCGCATGGGTGGCTGTTGCTGTTCCAGTGCGGCCTGTTTGTCGTGTCCGCGTTGGCCCTTCATTTCCTGCCTATGAGCGCAGGAGCTGCCGTGGTGACAGAAAGTGCCATGTTGTGCCTCATCTGCCCCACCGCTACCGCCGCCGCTGTGGTTACCCAGAAACTGGGAGGCGATGCCGCCGATGTCACCATGTACACACTGTTGATCAATCTTGCCGCAGCCTTGGTCGTACCCTTGTGTGTACCCCTGATTTATCCCCATCATTCGGGAAGTTTTTACAGTGCCTTTGCGCTGATTATTTCCAAAGTGTTTCCCCTGCTTATCTTTCCCCTGCTCACTGCCCAGTTCGTAAGGTTCTGTTTGCCGGGGCTGCACCGTAGGGTTGTGAAGTTCCACAATCTGGCGTTCTATCTCTGGGCGGTAGCACTCTGTCTGGCCATAGCCGTCACCACCCACAGCATAGCCGTCACCCACCATCCGCTGGTTCGTTTGGCCGGCATTGCACTGGCCTCGTTGGCCTGTTGCGTAGTCCAGTTCTGGTTCGGTCGTAAGATAGGCCGCCGTGCAGGCCGTATGGTCAGCACCTCGCAGGCCCTGGGGCAGAAAAACACGGTCTTCGCCATCTGGCTGGGCTACACGTACCTCAACCCCGCCACCTCCCTGGCCGGCGGTTTCTACAGTATCTGGCACAATCTCTACAATACTTGGCAGCTCCGCCAAACTCCTAAAAACTGATTTTTGTAAATCACCTTATATATACGTGTTTTACCCCGTGAAAAAATCATTCAAACCTTCAAGTGTGGATCATTCCTCTTCAAAATCAGGAGATTTGCGCATGAATAATTGGATTTCCCAAACATTCAATGTCGCATCGGCTGGCACATAAGCATGAATAGTCGAAAAATCAATCCTTCATGCTTGAAATGACTGAAAATCAGTCATAACGGATGATGGATGAAACTTTGATCAATTTTTGCAAGGAGGAAATTACGTATATATAGGTAACGGGGGGGAGAAGTAGACAAGGCAATTTCAGACCTGCGCTTTTCCCATTCCTCTGTCATTGGCCGGTGGGCGACGTTTGCAGCCCCCATTCCAAGAGGGCACGATATGTAGCTGACAAGTCTGGGACTTGTTTCGTCAACTCGGCGATTAGGAAAAAATAGTCCTGGACTTGTTCAGCCAACTCGGCGAGTGAGGCTTACAAGATCGGTCTTTGTCGGTTTTTGTCGGTTCAGTTGGCCGAAAAGTCAACCCATGAGAAGAGCGGAGTGAAGGGGCTGTGTCGGCGAAACAGCAGCGGATGGCAGGATTTTTTTGAAAAAACACCCACGAGATTTGCAATTTTTCCGCAGTGGACTTATTTTTGCCGGAAAATGCGGGATTTAAGTTCCGCGAACCGTTTATTCAGCTATTGATTATGAAACATTCGATACTTTTATCACTTTTGGCATTCGCTCTGTGCAGCACTCCCGCTTTGGCGGCGAACGAATACGCAGAGCCGGCGGCTGAGGTCGAGGAAACGGCTGCAGCTGGTATGACGACGGCGGAAGTGAGCCTCGTGGTGCGCGGCAACACGGTGCAGGTGATGCACGCCCAAGGTGTGCTGCTCGAGGTGTTTGACATCACCGGGAAATGCGTTGTGTCCATGCGCATTGACAGTCAGGACAAAACGGTACACTTGGCATTGGGCAAAGGCTGCTACATCGTGCGCGTGGGAAAAGTGACGCGCAAGGTGTCGCTGTCCTGAACACATTGTGGTGCGGTTGGGGGTAATCCGGACAGTGTAAACTTGTTTTGTTCCCCCGGCTGCCGATGACGGACGGAAATATCAGCCAGCCATTCGGGATGGAACTTTCAGCCTACAGTGCAGAACGGTTGCGCAACCCCGAAACGCGCAAAGATGCTTTCGAGGCCATGGTACGTGCCCTGGCCCCGAGACTTTATGTGTCTATACGCCGCATGGTATTGTTTCATGACGATGCCGACGATGTGCTCCAAAACACTTTCCTCAAAGCGTGGCAGGGAGCCGCATCGTTCCGTGGCGACAGCAGCCCTTATACGTGGCTTTACCGCATAGCGGTGAACGAGTGTCTGGACTTTCTGGCACGGCGGCACCACACGGAGAGCCTGGACGACGAGGCGGCTGAAGCGGCACGGATGCTGGAGAGTGACCCGTACTTCGACGGCGATGAAACGGATTTGCTACTCAGGCAGGCGGTGGCTTCGCTGCCTGAAAAACAACGCGTGGTGTTCAACCTGAAATATTTCGAGGAAATGAAATACGATGAAATGAGCCGTCTGCTCGGCACCAGCGTGGGTGCGCTCAAAGCATCGTATCATTTGGCAGTGAAAAAAATCGAAAGGTTTTTCGGAGAGGCGGATTAAACCTTTGCTGTCCGCCGGTGTCAAAACACCATAACATAACATTGGGGTCGGCTGGTTGCCCTGTCCTTGTGGCAGGCCGGAGGCGCGGCTTCTTTTCCAGTAAAAGACTTATGCGAACTTTTGATGTGAGGCAACCCTATGAGGGCCATAATCCCTTCAAGGTGCCCGAAGGATATTTCGACCACTTTACAGCCCGCATGATGAGGCGTATCAACGCTTCTGCGCAGCCCGAAGAACGGCAGGCGTGGGTGCAGTGGATTCCTTGGCTCGGCGCAGCTTGTGTGGCGGCTCTGTTGGTAGTTTTCTCCCCCATGGCTTTCCGGAGCAGTGCCGACGACCTTGGGGCTGTCCGAGGGCAGACAGGAGCAGGACACGTGGGCTACGAAGAACAGGCGTACGATTATGTATGGATGGCAAATGCCGATAAAATTGAAATGTATGCAGCAGATTACTGATACTGTACGTATGATGATGCCGGTGGCGGCACAATGCATAGTGCGCACCTTTAACCTACCTGAAAGTGGTATGACGGCGCGTAAAGACGGCGTGCTCCGCATGATGGGGGCTGGACTGTTGTGGCTGGCACTGTCGCTGTTCGCCTCTCCCCGGACTTTGGCATGGACCTTGACGCAGCCCGACGGAAAAATCCCTGCGGCAGGAATGGTTTGCCAGGGAAATCAGCAGCCGGGTAAAGGCCCCAGGCATTTCCGGCCGGAGCAGTTCAAGAAGGACTTGCAGGAGCACATCACGAAACAAGCTGGGCTGAATTCGCAGGAGAGCCGGCGTTTCTTCCCCGTTTTCTTTGAAATGAAGGACAAACTCCGCAATCTGGACCACCAGAAGATGCGTGCCCTGCGCCGTGCGGCCCGGGCCGGTTCTTCCGAAAGCGATTGCGAACGGGTGGTGAAGTTGATGGTGCAGCTGGAACGGAAACGCAGCAAGGTGTATGACACTTATATGGAACGCCTGGCCAAGACGGTGGATTACCGCAAGCTGGTAAAGGCTTGCGAAGCTGAACAGAGTTTCGGACGGAAGATGTTCCGGCAGATGACGGGAGGCAATCGCCGTTGAGTACAGACTTTCTTATACCCAGCCCCTGGACGTTGTTCCGGCAGAGGATAGGAGGAAGCATCCAAGTCTGTTTTGAAGATATAAGCATAGAACTGGTTTTCCGGAATCTCTCCTGTAACCAAAGGGCGAAACAAACAGCCTGAAAACCAAGCATAAATTAGCTGTATGGCAGAAGAAATACCTGAAGAAAATCCTGAAGTCAGTATGGCGATGCGCCTGCTTTCCACCACAGGCACGAGCCTGTTTCTTACAGGAAAGGCAGGGACGGGAAAAACAACATTTTTGCGGAGACTGCGGACTACATTGCACAAACGGATGGTGGTGCTGGCTCCGACGGGCATAGCGGCTATCCAAGCAGGCGGTGTGACCATTCATTCCTTTTTCCAACTTCCTTTTACTCCCTTCGTGCCTGGAACGGTGCAGAGCGGGCAGGCACGTTTTGCCATGCGCGGACAAAAGCTGAAACTCATACAGAGTCTGGAACTGCTGGTGATTGACGAAATCAGTATGGTGCGGGCCGACTTGATGGATGCAGTGGATGACGTGCTGCGACGCTTGCGACGCAACAACCTGCCCTTCGGTGGGGTGCAACTGTTGCTCATCGGCGATTTGCAACAACTGGCACCCGTGGTGCGCGAGGAGGAACGTACGTTGCTCAGTCCCTATTACCACACCCTCTATTTCTTTGGCAGTAGGGCTCTCGGGAAACTGGACTACGTGACACTGGAGTTGAAAAAGGTGTACCGCCAGACGGATGCGGCCTTCCTGAATTTGCTCTACAGTGTCAGGCAGGGACAAGCCGGGCCGGATGTGCTGCGGGAACTCAACAACCGGTACCGACCCGGTTTCCAACCTTCGCCCGGCGAGGGGTACGTACGGCTCACTACCCACAACCGGCAGGCTGACAGCGTGAATGAAAAAGAACTCGAACTGATACAGGAAAAACCTTTCGTTTTCAATGCTAAAATAAAGGGGAAATTTCCAGAATATGCTTTCCCTACAGACCACTCTCTGGTGCTCAAGAAGGGAGCGCAGGTGATGTTCGTGAAGAATGACGCGGAGAAGCGTTACTTCAACGGCATGATTGGCGAGGTGGTGGAGATTGGCCGGGAAGGGCTTGTCGTGAGACCGCACAATCCCAGCTATGAACCAGTGGACGTGAAGCCCGAGACGTGGGACAACGTGAAGTATGAAATCGACACCGAAGCGAACGAAATCAAGGAAACCGTGGAGGGTACTTTCCGCCAGTACCCCCTACGTCTGGCTTGGGCCATTACCATACACAAGAGCCAAGGACTGACTTTCGACCGCGTAATCATTGATGCCTCGGCAGCTTTCGCCCACGGTCAAACTTACGTGGCACTCAGCCGGTGCCGGACGCTGGAGGGGATTGTGCTGAGCGCACCCATCCCCCCGTCGGCCATCATTGCCGACCGGACGGTGCTCCAGTACACCCGCGACATGACAGCACGCAAGGTGGACGAGGAAACCTTGAAGGCCATGCAGCGTGATTACGAACGCTTCCTGATCACGGAACTGTTTTCGTTCAGCCAAGAGCGTGTGGCGTTTTCAACCCTGGTGCGCATCATGCAACAACACTTTCCGGCATCACTGGCGCAGGCCACGGGACGCTTCGACGAACAGCTCCATAAGTTCGACTTGGAAGTCATGGGCGTCGCCGGACGTTTCCATACGCAATATTCCCGGATGTTTGAAAACAACGCAGACCTGAACGACGGGCTGTTGAAGGACCGGGTCTCTAAAGGGGCGGCCTACTTTGCGGGCAAATTGGAGGAGACGGACCGGTTCATCCATGAGGAAAGCAAAATCAAAATCGGAAATGCTGCCGTGCGCAAACGCTTCAAAACGGCTTTGGAACAACTCTTGGATTTGCTGGACGAACACCAGAGGAAATTAGAAGAGAAAATTTAAAGGGCATCTGGCTTTTAGTGCTAACTTTGCGGCCGGAAAATTTAAAAATTTGAAACAATGGATTTAGCAAAAAACTATAACCCTGAAGAAGTGGAGGGGAAATGGTACCAATATTGGGAGAAGAACCACCTGTTCTCCTCCCGGCCTGATGGCAGAACGCCTTACACCGTGGTAATTCCCCCACCCAATGTGACGGGAGTGCTCCACATGGGCCATATGCTCAACGAAACAATTCAGGACATTCTGGTCCGGCGTGCCCGTATGGAGGGTAAAAACGCTTGCTGGGTGCCCGGCACGGACCATGCCTCCATCGCCACGGAAGCCAAGGTGGTGAACCGCTTGGCCGATCGGGGCATCAAGAAAGCTGACCTGACCCGCGAGGAGTTCCTGCGCCATGCCTGGGACTGGACGGACGAACACGGTGGCATCATCCTCAAACAGCTCAGAAGGGTGGGGGCTTCGTGCGACTGGGACCGCACGGCCTTCACCATGGATGAGGAACGCTCCAAAAGTGTCATCAAGGTGTTTGTGGATCTTTACCGCAAGGGCCTGATTTACCGTGGCGTGCGTATGGTGAACTGGGACCCCAAAGCCCAAACCGCCCTGTCGGACGAAGAAGTGGTGTACAAGGAGGAGCACACCAAACTTTACTACATGAAGTATTACGTGAGCGAGGATGACGGTACGGCCTGCGGCACGGAGGGGGAAGTGGTGCATCAGGATGAAAAGGGACGCTATGCCGTAGTGGCCACCACACGGCCGGAAACCATCATGGGCGACGTGGCCATGTGCATCAACCCGTACGACCCGAAAAACGCTTGGCTGAAGGGAAAGAAGGTGGTGGTGCCCCTCGTGGGACGTGTCATCCCTGTCATAGAGGACGAGTATGTGGACATTGAGTTCGGTACGGGATGTCTGAAGGTGACGCCGGCTCACGACGTGAACGACTATATGCTCGGCGAAAAATACAACCTGGAGGCTATCGACATCTTCAACGACGATGCCACGCTGAGTGAGGCTGCCGGAATGTATGTGGGGCAGGACCGCTTCGAGGTACGCAAGCAGATTGCCCTCGACCTGCAGGCCGCCGGACTGATGGAGAAGGTGGAGGACTACGATAACAAGATTGGATGCTCGGAGCGCACCGGTGTGCCCATCGAGCCGAAACTGTCCATGCAGTGGTTCCTCAAGATGCAGCATTTCGCCGACCTGGCTTTGCCGCCGGTGATGAACGATGAAATCAAGTTCTATCCTTCCAAATACAAGAACACCTACCGTCATTGGCTGGAAAACATCAAGGACTGGTGTATCTCGCGCCAGCTTTGGTGGGGACACCGCATCCCGGCTTACTACCTGCCGCAGGGCGGGTTCGTAGTGGCGGAAACACAGGAAGAGGCATTGCAACTGGCACGCGAAAAGAGCGGCAACCCCAGCCTGCAGGCTGCTGACTTGCGGCAGGATGAGGATGCACTCGACACGTGGTTCTCTTCCTGGCTCTGGCCCATCTCTCTCTTTGACGGCATTACTCACCCGGACAACGAGGCATTCAACTATTATTATCCAACGAGCGACTTGGTGACGGGTCCGGATATCATCTTCTTCTGGGTGGCTCGCATGATCATGGCGGGCTATGAGTACACAGGCAAGATGCCGTTCAAGAATGTCTACTTCACGGGTATCGTGCGTGACAAGCTGGGACGCAAGATGTCGAAGTCGCTGGGCAACTCGCCCGACCCGCTGGACCTCATTGACCGATTTGGAGCCGATGGTGTCCGTATGGGTATGATGTTGGCAGCCCCTGCCGGCAACGACATCCTCTTCGACGAGGCTCTCTGTGAGCAGGGCCGCAATTTCTGCAACAAGATTTGGAACGCTTTCCGACTGGTGCAGGGATGGCAGGTTGACGAGCAGGCTGCTCAGCCCGAAACGGCCCGGTTGGCAGTGGCGTGGTTCGATGCCAAGTTACGCCAAAGTGCAGCGGAGGTGGCCGACCTCTATGGCAAATACCGCCTGAGTGAGGCGTTGATGGAGGTGTACCACCTCTTCTGGGATGAGTTCTCGGGATGGTTCCTCGAAATGGTGAAACCGGCTTACGGCCAGCCGATTGACGCTGCAACCTATCAGGCCGTCCTGACAGCCTTTGACCACTTGCTGCACCTGCTCCATCCCTTCATGCCTTTCATCACCGAAGAACTGTGGCAACATTTGGCCGAAAGGGCTGAGGGCGAGAGCATCATGGTCAGCGCGCAGCAAATAGCCGCTCCTGCCGCAGAGGACAACCGTCTGCTGGCTGATGTGGAGGCCGTGAAGCAGGTGGTGGCCGGCGTACGAGCCATCCGCAACGCCAAGAACATCTCGCCCCGCGAAGTGCTCGACCTTCAGATGGTTGGCACCAATCCGTTGCCGGACTACGACACCATTGTGGTGAAAATGGCCGGTGTGAGCGGCGTGCAGGTGGTGGAAGCCAAGGGCGAAGGTGTCAGTGCATTCATGGTGGGCACCACAGAATATGCCGTGCCATTGGGCGGACTGATCGACGTGGCAGCCGAATTGGCCAAGGCCGAAGCGGAACTCAAGCACTTGCAGGGATTCCTGGCCGGCGTGCAGAAGAAACTGGCCAACGAACGATTCGTAAGTCATGCACCGGCTGCCGTAGTGGAGCTGGAACGCAAGAAGCAGCATGATGCCGAACAGAAAATTGCCACGTTGCAAGAGACTATCGCTGCTTTGAAAAAGTGAGTGAGACGGCCTGTGTGATTACTGTCCCTAAGATAGATAACACACACGGCCATTCCTATAGAATTATTTGACGGACGAACCAAACGGGTTGGCCGCTGCCATTGACAGCAGGCGGTGACAAACCTATGGTTCGTCCGTTGGAGTAGATGGATTTTCATCCTGTTTTCCATGCACTGTTTGGTCGCATCCATCCCCATGAAATACCGCATAGTTTTCCTTTTCCCCTTTTTCCTTTTCCAGACCCTTTGTGCCCAGCAACAGCCTTTGGATGACGCTGTGGCATCCTTTTTCCGCCAGTATGCCGTGGAGGGGTATCATCCGCATGACCCCATGCGCATGGACTCCCTCAAGGTAGATGCCGAGTTGCATGAACTGAGCATCTATGCCAACGAACCGTTCTGTTCACAGCCTTTCACACCGCAGGGCGTGCGCCGTATTTATGCCGGGTTGCAACGTGCATTGCCCGCTCCATACAATACGTATCACATACAGGTGTATAACAAAAAGGGATTTCTCATTGAGGACCTCATCCCCAATATACTGCGCGACGATAACCAAGATGCTGACCGCTTGTGGCGGAGCGTGGACTATACCGGCTTGCCCTGGGTGCGCAACACCTCGTTGCCCTACCAAGTGACGGAGGGTTTGCAGAACAGACACCTGTTCGTATGGCCCAGTCATGGTAGATATTTCAAAAACGGAGGATGGCGATGGCAACGCCCCTATCTGTATGGTACGACCGAGGACCTGTTCACCCAATCGTTTGTCTTCCCTTACCTTATCCCCATGCTCGAAAAGGCAGGTGCCGTGGTGGCCACGCCGCGTGAACGCGACACGCAAACCCAAGAGGCCGTGGTGGATAATGACTTTCCGGAACGGCAAGGCAGTTATCTGGAAACTTTTGCCGAAGATGCCCTTTGGACTTCCTCGCCCGATAGTGCCGGTTTCGGTATGCCGGCCACGTTGCTCAATGACAGCATCTTCCCCTTCCGCCAAGGGACATGGCGCATGGTTCCAGCCTTGGCGCGGAAGTCCCGTCTGGCTTCCGCCACGTGGCAGCCTCGAATCCCGAGGGCGGGAAAATATGCCGTGTATGTGAGCTACGCCTCGCGCCCCAACAGCGTGCCCGATGCCCGTTACACCGTTTATCATAAGGGTGGGCGCACCCATGTGCAGGTGAACCAGCAGATGGGAGGCGGCACGTGGGTGTATCTCGGCACTTTCGACTTCGATGAGGGGAGCTCGCCACGGGGACGCGTGGTGCTCACCAACCAAAGCAACTTCCGGGGAGTGGTCACAGCCGATGCCGTGCGCTTTGGCGGAGGAGTGGGGCAGACAGAACGCGGCTTGGCCGGCACTTCCGGCTTGCCCCGTTTCCTCGAGGCGGCACGTTATTATGCCCAGTGGGCAGGCATTCCCGACACATTATTTAATACAGAACAGGGCACCAACGACTATGCGGATGATTTGCGCGTGCGCTCCAATATGCTGAACTACCTGTCCGGCGGCAGCGTGTACGTGCCTGACTGGAAAGGTTGCCGTGTCCCGTTTGAACTCTCTTTGGCATTACACAGCGATGCCGGCGTAAGTACGGACAGGAGTGTCTATGGTTCGCTGAGCATCAGTACTACGCAGAACGGTGACGGCAACACCCACTATGCTTCCGGCCTCTCGCGGCAGGCATCCTCGGACTTCGCCCGCCTGCTTCTTACAGGGCTTTCTGCCGATTTGTCCCGCAATTTCCAAACAGGATGGACCCAACGCGAACACTGGGATCGCAACTATGCGGAAACGCGTATGCCGGGGGTGCCTTCGGCCATATTGGAGATGCTCTCCCACCAGAATTTCACCGATATGCACTACGGCCATGACCCAAACTTCAAGTTTGCCCTGGCGCGTTCCGTGTACAAAACCATCCTGCGCTTCGTCAATTACTCCCATGGCCAGAAAAAGTTTAGCGTACAACCTCTGCCGCCACGCTGTTTTGCCGCAGAACTATCGGATGACGGCACTTCCGTGAAACTGTCATGGAAACAGACCGTTGACAGCCTGTGCGACAACGCCCGCCCCACGGGCTATGTGGTATATACCCAAACCGATGGTGAAGGATTTGACAACGGATTGGCAGTGGGCAACCATGAAAGTTATGAGATGCCCGTTATGCCCGACAAAATCTATGCATTCCGTGTGACGGCAGTGAATGCGGGAGGAGAGAGCTTCCCTTCTGAAACCCTGGCCGTGCGACAGGCTTCGGGCAGCAACCGGCGTGTGCTGATTGTCAACGGCTTCGACCGTTTGAGCGGCCCTGCCACGGTGAATACCCCCGACTCGCTGGGCTTCGACTTCAGCCTGGATATGGGTGTGCCTTATATATCCACCACCGCTTTGGCGGGAAAACAAGTGGAGTTCAATCCGCTGGCTCCCCATGTGGATGGACCGGGCGGACTCGGGTATTCCGGGCGTGAATGGATGGGCAGGGAAATAGCCGGCAACACCTTCGATTATCCCCTGTGTCACGGAAAAGCCATGGCTGCAGGAGGGAGTTACTCGTTCTGTTCCGTCAGTAGCGAAGCGTTTGCGCAAAACAAGCTGAAGACTGGTGATTATGCCGTCATTGACTATATCGCCGGTCTACAGGCCGACAAGCCCTACAACTTGTTGCCCTATAAAACATTCCCGTCTGCCGTAAGGCAAAAACTGACAGACTATTTGCGCCACGGAGGAGCACTGTTGGTGAGCGGCAGTTACATCGGTTCTGACAACCAGCGCCGGGCCGATGAGCGGAAGTTCTTGGAAGAGGTGCTCAAATGCCGCTATGACGGCAGTGCCTATACCGATTCGACCGACTATGTCAATGGTTTGAACCTGCAGTTCCTCATCAGTCGGCAACCGAATGCGAAGCAATATGCGGTACAGGCTCCCGATGCGTTGCAGCCGACCCATCCGAATGCTTTTTGTGCTTTCGCCTATGGTGGCGGACAGGGTGCTGGCGTGGCTTATCGCGGAACTGACTACCGGGTCATAACCATGGGATTCCCCTTTGAAAGCATCACCGACGAAACGGTGAGGGGCAAAGCTATGGGAGCTATGTTGAAGTTTTTGGTGGAGTGATATAGCCTGCTGGTGCCCTCCGCAGTCATGTTGATATAAAAGCACTGATTTACAGCAGAGTTGGCTTTGGCGCGCTTTCCGGCAAGAGAAAGAAGGGACGTTTGCAGGAGAAAAGTGAATGAAAAAAAGCTTTCAACAGTGTTTCCAAATATAAAAGAAAGGCATACCTTTGCACTATGATTGAACTCTCCAGACATATCGAAAGCCTTCTGTTGGCTCATGATTGCGTCATTGTTCCCGGCTTGGGGGGCTTTGTGGCGCATTATGTCCCCGCACGCCGCATAGACGAGGAGCAACTTTTCTTGCCCCCGTGCCGGAGTGTAGGGTTCAATCAGCAGCTGTGTATCAATGACGGCCTGTTGGTGCAGTCTTATATGCAGGCTTACGACACCAGTTACCCCGAAACGGTGAAGCTGATTGAAGATGCCGTGGCCCGTCTGAAAGAACAGATAGAGGAGGAGGGAAGTTTTGAACTCTCCGGCATCGGCACGCTTTCGTCAGGTATGGGAGGCAACTACAGCTTCGTGCCCTGCGAAGCCGGCCTGCTTTCGCCCGACTTGTATGGGCTTGACTCCATCGTTATCGGCACCGTGTCAAAGAGTGCCATGCAAACGGAGGTGGCCAATGAAGGTGCTGCGCCCCATGCAAGGAAACTTCATCTGAAACGCACGGAAAGGGAATACACCTTCAGTATCAGCAAAGAAATCGTAAACTATGTAGCGGCAGCTGTCGTGGCCGTGTTCTTCTATTTCCTTTGGGCCACTCCTATTTCGCACGTGGAAGGGCAGGGCATGCAGCAGGCAGCATCCGTTTACGAACAGCTGTTTGCCGAACCAGATGCAGCAGAGCCTGCCCGGCCGACAATTCCTGTCGTGGCATCGGTTACAGCCAACAAGAATACGGAAATGGCAGTACCGGTTGCAAACCCGAAGCCGGTTGCAGTACCCTCGGCAGTGGAGAAGTCAGCTCCGTCCCAACCGAAACAGACTGAGGACAGAACCGCAGGCGTGCGACAACAGGCAAAAGGTACCTATACCATCGTCTTGGCCAGTGCCATTTCGCAGGGCAATGCAGAAAAGTTTTCCGAAAAGCTGAAAAAAGAAGGCTTAGACGCTGCTCCCTATCGCCGTGGCCGCATGGTGAGGGTGGTGAGCGGAAGCTATCCCACGGAAGCCGAAGCCCATGCCGCTTTGGTCAAGCTCCGCAAACATGATGAAGCATTTGCCGAGGCATGGGTCATGAAACGATAAGACAATAGGGAGCGGAAGCCAGATGCTTCCGCTCTGGCAATACAAAGAGTTGGTAAGTGCGTTACCCGGCATGGGCTGATGCCTTACCAATTTGTTGTATATGAACGGATGCTTGTCTGAAAGAAGCCCAATATTACATTGATTCAACTTTCGGAAGTACCGAAAGTTGAAGGTTATAAGATTATGGTCGCTTCGCTCTCAGGTTATAAGGAAACTGTTGGAGGTAGTCACAGTAGCCGTACCGAGTATCTTTTTAACCTCATGACCTTATCCCTCGTAACCTCCGAAACTTAAATTACATTGATATATGAAACGTATTCGTTGTCCTAAATGCGATGAAGCCATTCTCTTTGATGAGACACAATATGAACCCGGACGTATCCTGGTGTTTGAATGCCCGGGATGCAGCAAGAAATTCAGGTTGCGTATCCCTCAGCCAGTGTCGGAACAGCCGGCTGAAGAAGCCGGCCCCGTGGTTTATGGCCATTTGGTGGTGCTGGAAAATGCTTTCCATTTCAAGCAGGAGATACCCCTATACGAGGGGGAGAACGTGGTGGGGCGGCTGGTTAAGGGCACCAAGGCCAATGCCGCCATCAAGACTGTCGACCCCAGTGTGGACACTACCCATTGTATGGTCACCGTCAAACCTTTGCCGGGCGGCAAAGCCAAATTCACCCTCCGCGATGCCCCGTCGAATACCGGCACTTTCCTGCATAACGAATTGTTGGGCGTGAAGGAGCGCGTAATCATTTCTGATGGAGACATCATCACCATTGGTGCCACAACCATGATTTTGCGCGAAGCCAACGATGCGGGCGAAACGGAATGAAAACCATTCAGAACCATCGTGAAATGAAAGTTTATTTATTCCTTCTCTTTATATCCTTGGGGCAATTTGTCTGGGGACAGCAACTTCATGGTCAGCCTCAAACTATATCTCAGGCCGATACCCTCGTGCGCCCTTTTGAGGGTCATTTCCATTGTAAGGAAACAGGGATGGATTTGTACCTGAACTTATATGAGAAAACGCTTACTGCACCGGGCTTTGATTTTCTGGGCACCATGCACGGCTATATGTCGGGCAACATTTACGGCACTTGGATGCTCACCCGTCACGAAATAAAGGGAAAAACCGCCCACTTGCGTTTCAGCAACGACATAGGTTCCGATGCGCAGGACATCGAGTTCACCCAAACCTCTGACAGCACTTATCAGTACCGTGCCACCGGCGGCAATGCCATCCGTAGGGCTGTGGGGCGCAAACTCGTCAAGGTGACCGACCTCATGGAGTTCAAACGCCGATAGCCTGTGATGTTCCGTTCGCTGCTTTCCTTCTGTAAGGGACCGTTCCGTCTTTGGCTTGACAGCATAAGTCACCAGCTGTTTCCCCGTTATTGTTGTGTGTGCGGACGGCGGTTGATGTCGGCGGAGCAGCACACCTGTGTGGGGTGCTTGTCGCGTTTGCCCTTGACAGAGTTCAAGGGAGCGAAAGGGAATGCCGTGGAGCGGTCCTTGTGGGATGACCGGATTTGTACCGTTCACGCGTCCTCCTTCATGTTCTACCACCAGAATTCAGATTACAGCCGCATCTTTTTCTCTTTCAAGTACCATAATCGTCCGGAAGTGGCCGTGAGTTATGGGCGTATCATGGCCCAAGACCTCGTTGCTACCGGTTTCTTTGATGGCATAGACGTGATAGTGCCCGTACCCTTGTCGGCCAAGCGTTTCCGGAAAAGAGGCTACAACCAAAGCGAGCGTTTGGCTGAAGGAGTGCGTCAAGTAACCGGCATCCCCGTGGAGACGCGGGCGGTGGCCCGCATCGTTGACAATCCCACGCAAACCCATTTGTCAACAGCCGAACGCATGGAAAATGTCAAAGACATCTTCCGGTTGGTTGGGCCGGCCTGTGTGGAAGGCAAGCATGTGCTGTTGGTAGATGACATGATAACTACGGGAAGTACGTTGAGGTCTTGCGCCCATACCCTGCTCGAAGCGGCTAATGTCCGGCTCAGTGTATTGACTTTGGGTGCATCGGAGCGCAACAGGAAGTACTTGTTCCCCGAGAGCGATTGACAGTTTCCTGCAAAATAGCATCGGGGCATTTTCCCTGTTTTCAGCCCAACCGTTCACGCTCTTCTATACGCATTTTGTTTCCGCAGAAAAAGTGTTCACCCTTTCACATGAAGGCTCTTTTTTACTTGATTTTCAGTGGATTTGAGTGTGAAGGTTTGGTTTTTAAAGCATTCACCGCCAATGTGGCGTTTTTATCCGTTTATCTGCTGATTTCCAATGGTTTTTCCGGTGTGAAGGCTTACTCTTTCCACCCTTCACGTGCGTTCACCGCCCGCGTGAATGCTTTGCTGCCCATGTGAACACTTTGAATTCAAAACCTTCACGCCAGAAACCGTTGACATTCAGAAGGAAACGAGCATCATGTGAATGGGTGAATACATTTTTCGGGAAATAAAATACGTATATACACGCGCGTAAAAGGCATCTTCCCGATACAGATTAGGGCTTTTTCAGTGTGAATGATTCACTTTGCCTGCCCGGCCGGACACTGCGAGATGTACCCTTCACAAGTCGCCGACTGTTTCGCACAAGTCCTGGATTAGACAAAACAAGTCCTGGATTAGACAAAACAAGTCCTGGATTAGACAAAACAAGTCCTGGATTAGAAAAAACAAGTCCCGGACTTGTGAGAGTGCAATTCCCGTACTTATGGGAGCGGCTGTTCATGATCTCATAACCTTATACCCATCGTCTTTTCACATCCGAAACTTCAGTGAATTTATGCAACACTTTATAAACAAGTCAATTCCTTCTCCTTTTGGAGTTGTGAATTTGTCAATTATAGACTTGGTGTTTCGTTAATCTTTTAGGATTTTACGCTAAAAACCAATCATTTTTAGCACAAGAAAAATGAATGCCCATACTTTTGGGGTATGAAAAAGTCAACCATTTGGATTATAGCTGTCGTCATGGGCGTGTCGTTTCTGGCACTCCTCATCTTGCAGACCAAGTACTTCGAGGAAGTACTGAATATGCGCAAGGAACAGTTTGACGAGTCGGTTTCGCGAAGCCTGTACCAGGCTGCGCGCAATTTGGAGCTGAGCGAGACCCAACGTGGACTGGAGGCCGAATTGAGGGTAGGGCAGCCCGACAGCACAGGCCAAGGACAGGCTGTGCAGCATCCGGCAGTTGCCGCCTCGGAGCCTACCACCCACGTCAGCATACCGTCCAATGTGCCCAAAGGGCTTTTCCTCAACAACCTGAATGCCAATGCAGTGGACACCACGATGCGCGACTCCGTCAGGGAACGCTATCTGCATCAGCGGCTATTGCTCAATGAGGTGGTTTACTCCCTGCTCCATCGTTCCAGTGGCAAACCTTTGAACGAGCGGATCGACTTCCGCCTGCTGGACAGTAACCTGCGTTCCGAGTTGCGCAGCAATGGTATCAACATCGATTACCATTTCTACATCACCACCACTGATGGCCGCGAAGTCTACCGGTGTTCCGACTTCAGCAACGAGGGCGACACGCATTCCTACCGGCAGGTGCTCTTCCCCAACGACCCTTCCAACCAGATGGGCCTGCTCTACATCCACTTCCCCGAGATGCGGAAATACATCTTCGCCAGTGTGCGCTTCATGATACCGGCCATCATCTTTACCCTCGTCTTGTTGGTCGTGTTCATCTTCACCATTTACACCATCTTCCGCCAGAAGCGGCTCACGGAGATAAAGAATGATTTCATCAACAACATGACGCATGAATTCAAGACCCCCATCTCCACCATATCCTTGGCGGCGCAGATGTTGCGCGACCCCGCCGTAGGCAAGAGCGAGGCCATGTTCAACCACATCTCCGGCATCATCATCGACGAGACCAAGCGGTTGCGTTTCCAGGTGGAGAAAGTGCTGCAAATGTCCATGTTCGACCGCAAGGCCGCCACGTTCAAGCCCAAGGAGCTGGATGCCAACATGATTGTGCAGGACACCGTCAACACCTTCCGCCTCAAAGTGGAGGCTTCGGGCGGTTCCATCCATGCCGATCTCGGAGCCCAGAATGCCAGCATCTTCGTGGACGAGATGCACTTCACCAACGTCATCTTCAACCTTCTCGACAATGCCGTGAAGTACAAATCGCCCGACAGGGATTTGGAACTGGGCGTACAGACGCGTAACGACCACGGCAAATTCATCCTGAGCATTGCCGACAACGGCATCGGCATCCGCCGTGACGACCTGAAGAAAATCTTTGAGAAATTCTACCGCGTCCACACCGGCAACCGCCACGATGTGAAAGGATTTGGTCTCGGGCTGGCCTACGTCCACAGCATCATCAAGGCACTGGGCGGCACCATCCACGCCGAGAGCGAATACGGAAAGGGCACGCGGTTTGTCATCACGCTGCCTTTGATAGAGCAACCCGCTTCCGTAGCCAACCACAGTCAATCTATCCACAATTAAATACCTACCGCTATGATTACTCCTGAAGAAAAAATGAAGATCCTCCTTTGCGAAGATGACGAAAACCTGGGCATGTTGCTCCGCGAATACTTGCAGGCCAAAGGCTACGACACCGAACTCTGCCCTGACGGCGAGGCCGGCTATCGGGCTTACACCCAGAACAAGTACGACCTCTGCGTGCTCGATGTCATGATGCCGAAGAAGGACGGTTTCAGCCTGGCACGCGACATCCGGCAAATCAATGAGGACACCCCCATCATCTTCCTCACGGCCAAGACCCTCAAGGAAGACATCCTGGAAGGCTTCCGCATCGGTGCTGATGACTACTTGACGAAGCCCTTCTCCATGGAAGAGCTCACTTTCCGCATCGAAGCCATCCTGCGCCGCGTGCGTGGCAAGAAGAACCGCCACCGCACACATTACAAAATCGGCTCTTTCAACTTTGACACGCAGAAGCAAATCCTTTCGCGCGGCGAAATGCAGACCAAGCTCACCACGAAGGAAAGCGAACTGCTGAGCCTCCTCTGCGCCCATGCCAACGAAATCCTCCAGCGCGACTTCGCCCTCAAAACCATCTGGATTGACGACAATTATTTCAACGCCCGTTCGATGGACGTTTACATCACCAAGTTGCGCAAGCACCTGAAGGACGACCCGTCGGTAGAGATTATCAACATCCACGGCAAGGGCTACAAGCTCATCACCCCCGATTTTGACGCTTAACCCTCGTCCCGACAGCTTCCGGCGTGAAGCACAACACGGAACACCTTATGGCAGCGATGCGTGCAGAATGCAATGTGCGCATCGCTGCTTCTTATTCCATTTTTTTTGGCAAATCAGGCTGGTTGAGCAGAAGAATGGCAAATCTTTTGACCTTGCTCTTCGTTCTTCACTTGCCTCAAGCTATCTTTGCACCCGAATACAAACAAACAACGATAATGAAATCCAAGCTGTTTTTACCCTTTATGCTGCTGATGGCCTTGGCCGCAGTATGCCCCTCGTGCGATGATGACGAAACCTATGCAGATATGCGCAAGCGGGAGGACAGACAAATCAAGGCATTCCTTTCTTCGGGCGTGCAGATAAAGGACAACGACTCCGGAGAATACATCCTTAACATCCCCGGCAACATCAAGGTCATTTCCGAAAATGAATTTTACCGGAACGACAGCACCACCGATGTTTCCAAAAACGAATACGTCTATTTCGACCAGAAGAAAGTCTACATGCAGATTGTAGACAAAGGCACGGGCAGCAAGTTGGCCGATGGCGAGACCATGCGCATCGTCACCCGTCACGTGGAATACAACATCTCCACCGACACCATCCAGACCATCAATTTCCCCTCTTACTACGAGTTGAACTACGATGTCATGTCGTGTACCAACACCTTGGGAAGTTTTTCCGCCACCTTCACCCGCGACCAAGGTGTGATGTACCAGTCCTACAATTCCACCGCCGTTCCTTCTGGCTGGCTCATCCCTCTCACCTTCATCCATATCGGGCGGCTTGATGCACCCGATGCCCGGTTGGCGCGTGTGCGGCTCATCGTTCCCAGTTCTCAGGGGCAGGCCAATGCCGCCGCCAATGTCTATCCTTGTTTCTACGAAATCGTTTACAGCAAAGGGCGTTGAAAACCCTTTTTCCCATCAACACCACCACCACCGGAGGAGCAGCTCAGAGCAGCACTCCTCCGGTGGTGGCGTTATGTTATCTCCTTCAGTGGAAGGGCAGGATAGATGAAAAAGCAGGATAGGCGTAAAGGGACATAGCCGGGGACAGCAATGGGGCAATGGGGAGAGCCGCCGAAACAGTACCGCCGATACATCAAATTACCGCCGGACCGCCACTATTCGTCTTTCGTGCTCGAGGCTTCCAGGATGTCTTTGATGCCTTGCCAGATGGCGCGTGCCGTGCGAACCAGGAGCATCACCACGCCGCGTCCGATGAGCACCACCATGCGGCAAACAAACTGCACGGCCTGCATACCCCAGTCCCAGAGCTGGCGTTCCGTCAGCGTGATGTGCGCGGCCACGCGCCGGTAGCCCACCATCCAGAGCAGCGGCAGTCCCAAGCCGGAGAGCAGGTAAAGCACCGGCCAGAGCACTCCGCCCGACTGCTGGTGGACAATCGGGTGGCTGCCCACCGCCTCCCACGGCAGACCGTAGCAGGCCACCTTGATGGCACTGACCACCTTGAACGCCAGCAGGTGGAAGGCGAAAACGTACAGCGTACGTTCACCCACATACACCAGGCTGCGTTTCATGAAACCCTCCTTTTTGTCAACGAAGCCGGCCAGGTAAACCAGCAGCAGGAAGCCGGCCACGGCAGGCAGGGGCAGCGAAGCGAACTCACCGAACGAAGGGTTCCACGCCATGCTGGAGGGGAAAAATATCGAAGCCAGCAGCAGCACGGCAGCGGCGGGAGCCGCCACGCGCCACGTCAGTTTTTCCACCACGCCGTATTCCTTGATGAGAAAGCCGCACGCCATGAAGCTCAGGCCCATGAGTTCGCGGTAGCCCCCTTGCGCCACCCCCGTCAGCACCAGTCCGTCGGCCACCTTCCACGTGGTCAGCAGCAAGCCGATCACCAGCACTGCCCATCCCGTGTGCTTGAAATCCCGGAACATCTCCGAGCGTTGCAGCAGTTTGAACAACACGAGGAACGCCAGGCTCGAAAGGAGCAGGGCGCGGAAGAACCAGAACGTGCCGCCCAGGAATTGGTCGTAGCCCGACATGTTCACCACGATGCTCCACAGGTGTTGGCTGAACTGATGGAGCGTGAAGGGGTGCGTCACGCCCCCTTCGGCATTGCCGAACTGCTCGCTCAGCAATCCGCAGTGGAACAGTAGGTTATGGACAACCAGGAAAAACACGCTCCAGCGCAGGAACGGCAGGTACAGCCCTTTCAGCCGGCGCACCACGAAGGTATGTTCGTCCGCGAGGTAGCGCGTGTTGAAGAAATAGCCTGCGCAAAGGAAGAACACAGGCACATGGAAAATGAAAACAAAGTTGAACAGCCATCCGCTGATGCCCGCGTGCGAGAGCACCACGAGCATGATGGCCAGGGCCTTGACTATGGAAAACTGCGTGTTGCGCATGATGTAGGAAAAGTTTTTTCGTGGGAGAGAAACAAGGGGGTGGGGCAGTGGGGTATCAGTCTCGCATCATCCCCGCATCAACGGGTCCGGATGTGTGTAGAAATTTTCAAGGTCCGGCTCCGCCTCCTCCTTCTTGTCGCATTTGACAAAAGGCATGAGGAAATGGAAGAACCAACCCTTGAACTTTTTCCACCGTCCCCATTGCTTCCAGATTTCTGGAGTGAGTTTGAAGCACCGTGTGTCGCGGTCGTGACAGAAAATCTCTTTCAGTTCCTGCGTGGTACAAGCGTCCGCCACCAGCAAGTTGCATTCGTAGTCGAACGACAGGCTCCGGCTGTTCAGGTTTGCCGAGCCGATGAAGGAGTACAGGCTGTCCACCATCATGATTTTGCTGTGGTGAAATCCGCCCTCGAAGAAGTAAACGTCCACTCCCTGCTTCATCAGTTTGTGTACGTTGTACTCCACGATGCGCGGCGTGATGGGAATGTCACTCTTGGCCGATACCATCACCTGCACGTCCACCCCCCGTCGGGCCGCCTTTTTCAACGCCCGTTTCACGTGCCGGCACAGGGTGAAGTAAGGGTTGATGATCAGGATTTGCTTTTCGGCGTGGTTGATGGCATGGACAAACGTGTCGTGGATGATGCGCGGCGTTTCGTACGGGTCGCGGTTCACCACCCCCACCGTCTTCTGTCCCGCCGTGGCCGTCGTGTCCTGTTTCAGCATACCGAAGTTCTTCCGTGCGTCGCGTGTGCCCGGATAATATTGCGGTCCTTTGATGTCCTGTCCGGTAACATTGTTCCAGAACTCCAGGAACACCTTTTGCAGGTTGCCCACGGCGTCGCCTTCCACTCGTACGTGCAGGTCGCGCCATTCACCGAACTCCGGTTTTCCCGTGATGTAATAGTCCGCCACGTTCATGCCCCCCGTGTAGGCCACTTCGCCGTCAATCACCACGATTTTGCGGTGGTCGCGGTGCATCACGTGGTTCACCCAGGGAAAGCGCACGCGGTCGTATTCATAGATTTCCACCCCTCGTGCCCTCAGACTGTCAAGGTGGGCGGGGCGCAACGGGCGGTTGTTCGAGCTGTTGCCGAAACCGTCGAACAAAGCCCTGACTTCGACCCCTTCAGCCGCTTTTTCAACCAGCAGGGTGAAGAGCCTTTTCGAGATGGAGTCGTTGCGGAAGTTGAAGTATTCCAGGTGGATGCTTTTGCGTGCCGCCCTGATGGCGGGAAAGAGGTCATCGAACTTCTCCTGGCCCGTTTTGAACACCGTGACGCGGTTGTTCGACGTGAATTTCACTCCGAATTCTTCGTGCAGATAGTTTACGATGTCCGAATCGCACCGCTCGGAGGGTGCTTTGCAGCCTGCGGCCAGCGCAGGTAGGTAAAACAGATAGCCCAAGAGGAATAACAGTAAGGTGTTTTTTATCATTTCCATACTTATACAAGCTCCGGGCTGTCAGTCCGGAGCTGTGATGCTGTTAGGCCGGCCATAAGGACCGGTGGTCTTGTAGGTTGAGCTGCACCGGCTCATGGGCCGCCGTTTCCGGCAATGTGGCCGATACTGTCGCGCACGGGCTGGCTATAAATAAAGGTTTCTTCATTGGTCGGTAATCTTATGTCGAAGAAGGGCAGGGAAAATGGAAGAAAATGGGGAGTTGTCAAGGGTGTTCCATAAATTAGGTTTTAAGGAATACCCCTTTAATCCGCTTCTCCGTGCCGAATGCTGCAAAAGTAGGGATTTGTAATGAAATCGCCATACGGGTGGCGCGTTAAAAACGACCGGTCGTCGGCCTTTTGTGAAAGAAGATGTAAACGGCGGTCCTTTGCTGCTGTGCCGGGCGGCTTTCCGAGGGGCTTCCTGAAGTCCCTAAATCCATGTTCGTGGTGTGCAAGCGTTAATGAATTTCAAACTTTGCAGAATTTCTTTTATCTTTTCCTTTTTCTTGCGGCGCGTTTGCATTAACTTTGCTTCGCGAACTCAGGCTGCGGCTCGGCAAGGACGGTCGCGCCTGCCGCTCTCCTTATTTCTTACACTGCAAATGGAACCTCTCAAACATGAATGCGGCGTCGCCATGGTACGCCTGCTCAAACCGCTCAGCTACTACGAGAAAAAATACGGTACATGGATGTATGGCTTGAACAAGCTGTACTTGCTGATGGAAAAGCAGCACAACCGAGGACAGGAAGGTGCGGGGCTGGCCTGCGTGAAGATGCTAGCCGCGCCGGGCGAAGAATTCATGTTCCGCGAACGCGGGCTGGGAGGCGGTGCCATCCAGGAAATCTTCGGCAACGTACACCGGCAATTTGCAGGGTTCTCGGAAGAACAGCTGCACGATGCGGATTTTGCCGCACGTCATGTGCCCTTTGCGGGCGAAATATATATGGGCCACCTCCGGTACTCCACTACCGGCAAGAGTGGCCTTTCGTATGTCCATCCCTTTCTCAGGAGAAACAACTGGCGGGCCAAGAACCTCTGCATCTGCGCTAATTTCAACATGACCAACGTCATGGAGATTTTCGACGAGATAGCCGTGAAAGGGCAGCATCCGCGCATGGTGTCTGACACGTACATCCTCCTCGAGCAGCTGGGACACCGCCTTGACCGTGAGAGTGAGCGGTGCTTCGCCGAGGCACTGCGGCTGGGGCTGGAAAACACTGGCATCACGCGCTACATCGAAGAGCACATCAACCTGTGCAACGTCCTGAAACTGTCCGCCCCTGTGTGGGACGGCGGCTACGTGCTCTGCGGCGTGACAGGCTCGGGCGAGCTCTTCACCCTGCGCGACCCGTGGGGCATACGTCCCGCCTTTTGGTACAAGGACGACGAGATTCTCGTCGTGGCCTCCGAACGCCCCGTGATACAGACCGCGCTCGACGTGGAGGCCGACACTGTCCACGAACTCCAGCCCGGACAGGGACTTTTCATGAACCAGAAGGGTGGGATGCGCACCGAGCAGGTGCTTGAAGCCAAGAACTACGCCGCCTGCTCCTTTGAGCGCGTCTACTTCAGCCGTGGTTCCGACATGGACATCTACCGCGAGCGCAAGGAGCTGGGCCGCTCCTTGGTGGAGCCTATCCTCAAGGCCGTGAGCGGCGAGGTGGACAACACCGTGCTGGGCTACATTCCCAACACCGCCGAGGCAGCCTACTACGGAATGCTCCAAGGTTTCAACGAATACCTCAACGCGCAGAAAGTCGACGAGATAGCGAAGCTCGGAGGCAACCTCACGCCCGACAACCTGGAGCGCATCCTTTCGCGCCGCATCCGTTCGGAGAAAGTGGCGTGGAAAGACATCAAGATGCGCACCTTCATCGCCGAGGGCAACTCGCGCAACGACCTCGCCGCCCACGTCTACGACATCACCTACGGTTCCGTGCGTCCCGGTGTGGACAACCTCGTGGTGATTGACGACAGCATCGTGCGCGGCACCACCCTGCGCGAAAGCATTATCCGCATCATGGACCGCCTCCATCCTCGCCGCATCGTCGTGGTCAGCTCCTCGCCGCAGGTGCGTTACCCCGACTACTACGGCATCGACATGGCCAATATGGACGAGTTCATCGCTTTCAGGGCAGCCATCGCCCTGCACCGCGATCGGGGCATGGAGTCGCGTCTGATGGAAATCTACGAGAAATGCAAGGCACAGGAAATGCTGCCGAAGGAGGAGGTGATTAACTACGTTCGCGAGGTGTACGAACCCTTCACCAGCGAGGATATTTCGGAAAAGATGGCCCGGATGTTGCGTCCCGAAGGGGTTCACACGGAAATCCACATCGTATTCCAAAGCCTCGAAGGGCTGCACAGAGCCTGCCCCCATTCGCCTGGCGACTGGTACTTCTCCGGCCATTATCCCACACCCGGCGGCAACAAACGGGTCAACGAGGCATACATTAATTATATAGAAAAGCATTTCAAACCGGAATGCCAAGCTTAGCACAGAAATGCCTAAAGGCACGTGGTAGCAAGTAGGCATGTTTGCATACTGTTGCCTGACTGCCATAACAACATATAAATATCTAATCATCCCAATAGACAACCTATGCGTAAAGTAACACTTATTTTGGACGATCGCACCCAATTCCACGGAGAAAGTTTCGGTTACGAAGCACCCGTGGCAGGCGAGGTGGTGTTCAATACAGCCATGATGGGCTATCCCGAAAGCCTGACCGACCCCTCGTATGCCGGCCAGCTGATGACACTCACCTATCCCCTGGTGGGCAACTACGGCGTGCCCCCCTTCACCGTGGAAGCCGACGGCTTGGCCACCTTCATGGAAAGCGACCGCATCTACGCCTCAGCCATCATCGTGAGCGACTACAGCGAACAATACAGCCACTGGAACGCCGCCGAGAGTCTGGGCGACTGGCTGAAACGCGAGAAAGTGCCCGGCATCACGGGAATAGACACCCGCGAACTCACCAAGGTGTTGCGCGAGCATGGGGTGATGATGGGAAAAATCCTCTTCGACGACGAGCCCGACAACGTGCCCACGGCGCAGTACGAAGGCGTGAACTACGTGGCGCGCGTTTCGTGTAAGGAAATCGTGCGTTACAACGAAGGCAAGGGCCTCAAGAAAGTCGTGCTCGTGGACTGCGGCGTGAAGAACAACATCATCCGCTGCCTGCTCCGTCGCGGTGTGGAAGTCATCCGCGTGCCCTGGAACTACGACTTCAACGCCTTGGAATTCGACGGCCTCTTCCTGGCCAACGGCCCCGGAGACCCCGACACCTGCGTCGAGGCTGTGGAAAACATCCGCAAGTTCCTCGCCGGTCCCAAGGTGCGCCCCTGCATGGGCATCTGCATGGGAAACCAGCTTCTTTCCAAAGCCGCCGGCGCCTCCATCTACAAGCTCAAGTACGGCCACCGCAGCCACAACCAGCCTGTGCGCATGGTCGGCACCAACCGCTGCTTCGTCACTTCCCAGAACCATGGCTACGCTGTGGACAGCCGCACCCTGCCCGCCGACTGGGAACCTTATTTCATCAACATGAACGACGGCTCCAACGAAGGCGTGCGCCACAAGACCAACCCCTGGTTCTCCGCACAGTTCCACCCCGAAGCCTGCTCTGGACCCGTCGACACCGAATTCCTTTTCGACGAGTTCGTGAACATTTTATAATAAATATTTGTTCTCTGAACCCATTTACGCAACAAAACATCTGCAAGATATGAAGCCCATAAAGAAAGTCCTCCTGCTCGGATCCGGCGCGCTGAAGATTGGCGAAGCCGGCGAGTTCGACTATTCAGGATCCCAAGCCCTGAAAGCCCTGAAGGAAGAAGGCATAGAAACCATCCTCATTAATCCCAATATCGCCACGGTGCAGACCTCCGAAGGCGTGGCCGACCGCATCTATTTCCTGCCCGTCACTCCTTATTTCGTCGAACGCGTCATCCAGAAGGAGCAACCCGACGGCATCATGCTCGCCTTCGGCGGACAGACCGCGCTTAACTGCGGTGTGGACCTTTACCGCCAGGGCATTCTCGAAAAATACGACCTCCAGGTGCTTGGCACCCCCGTCCAGGCCATCATGGACACCGAGGACCGCGAGCTCTTCGTGGAAAAACTCAACGAAATCAACGTTAAGACCATCAGCAGCGAAGCCTGCGAAAACATAGAGCAGGCACGCAAGGCGGCCGCCGCACTGGGCTACCCCGTCATCCTGCGTGCTGCCTACGCCCTCGGCGGACTCGGCTCCGGCTTCTGCGACAACGAAGAGGAGCTGGACAAGCTGGCCGAAAAGGCCTTCTCCTTCTCGCCTCAGGTACTCGTGGAGAAAAGCCTCAAGGGCTGGAAAGAGGTGGAGTACGAAGTGGTGCGCGACCGTTTCGACAACTGCATCACCGTCTGCAACATGGAAAATTTCGACCCGCTGGGCATCCACACCGGCGAGAGCATCGTCATCGCTCCCTCGCAGACGTTGACTAACTCCGAATATCACAAGCTGCGCGAACTCTCCATCCGCATTGTGCGCCACGTTGGCATCATCGGCGAGTGCAACGTACAGTACGCCTTCGACCCCCAGAGCGAAGACTACCGTGTCATCGAAGTCAACGCCCGCCTGTCCCGCTCCTCCGCCCTCGCCTCCAAGGCCACCGGCTACCCCCTCGCCTTCGTCGCCGCCAAGCTCGGCTTGGGCTACGGCCTCTTCGACCTCAAGAACTCCGTGACGAAAACCACCTCCGCCTTCTTTGAACCCGCCCTCGACTACATCGTCTGCAAAATCCCCCGCTGGGACCTCGGCAAGTTCCGTGGCGTGGACCGCGAGCTCGGCTCCTCCATGAAGTCTGTGGGCGAGGTCATGGCCATAGGGCGCACCTTCGAGGAAGTCATCCAGAAAGGCCTCCGCATGATAGGGCAGGGCATGCACGGCTTCGTGGACAACAGGGAACTCAAGATTGACGACGTCAACGCCGCCCTGCGCGAGCCCACCGACAAGCGCATCTTCGTCATCGAAAAAGCCTTCGCTGCCGGCTACACCATCGACCAGATTCACGCCCTCACCAAGATAGACCGCTGGTTCCTGCAGAAGCTCTACAAAATTCACCTCACCGACCGCGAGCTGCATGCTTGCACTTCCATCAATGTGCTTGACAACGAATTGCTCCGCCGCGCCAAGGTACAAGGCTTCACCGACTTCCAGATAGCCCGCGCCGTCGGCATGGAACAAGAGATGGACATCGAAAAGGCTATCATGGCAGTGCGAGCACGCCGCAAGCAGCTTGGCATCGTGCCCTACGTGAAGCAAATAGACACCCTGGCGGCCGAATATCCCGCACAGACCAACTACCTCTACCTCACCTACAGCGGCGTGGCTCACGACATTCCCTTCGAGAACGACAAGCGTTCCGTCGTCGTGCTCGGCTCCGGAGCCTACCGCATCGGTTCCTCGGTCGAATTCGACTGGTGCGGCGTGCAGGCACTCAACACCATCCGTAAGGAAGGCTACCGTTCCGTCATGATCAACTACAATCCCGAAACGGTGTCGACCGACTACGACATGTGCGACCGCCTCTACTTCGACGAACTCACCTTCGAGCGCGTCATGGACATCCTCGACCTCGAGTCCCCCTACGGCGTCATCGTTTCCACCGGCGGCCAGATACCCAACAACCTCGCCATGCGGCTCGATGCCGAACACGTCAACCTCCTCGGCACCCAAGCCAAATTTATCGACAACGCCGAGGACCGCGAGAAATTCTCCGCCATGCTGGGCCGCATCGGCGTGGATCAGCCCGAATGGAGCGCGCTGACCTCCATGGACGACATTCAGGAATTTATCTCCTGCGTGGGCTTCCCCGTGCTCGTGCGCCCCTCCTACGTCCTCTCCGGTGCCGCCATGAACGTATGTTCTAACCAGGACGAACTCGAACGCTTCCTCAAGCTGGCTGCCAATGTGTCCAAAAAGCACCCCGTCGTCGTCAGCCGTTTCCTCCAGCACGCCAAGGAAGTCGAAATGGATGCTGTCGCCAAGGACGGCGAAATCATCGCCTACGCCATCTCTGAACACATCGAGTTCGCCGGTGTCCACTCCGGCGACGCCACTATCCAGTTCCCCCCACAGAAACTCTACGTCGAAACCGCCCGGCGCATCAAGAAAATCTCCAAGCAGATAGCCAAGGAACTCCACATCTCCGGACCCTTCAACATCCAGTACCTGGCTCCTTCCCCTTCGTGAGCAAGGTGCTGAAAATCAACCTCATCGAACTGGCCACGCGCATCATGCTCGGCCTGCCCGTGGAGCGTCCTGCCAAGAGCCTCTTCGACCTTGACTACGTGGGCATCAAAGCCTCCCAGTTCTCCTTCAACCGCCTCCAGAAGGCCGACCCCGTGCTCGGAGTTGACATGGCCTCTACCGGCGAAGTAGGCTGTTTGGGCGAAGACTCGCGCACCGCCTTGCTCAAGGCCATGCTCTCCGTCGGTCACCGCATCCCCCGGAAGAACATCCTCCTCTCCACCGGCGACGGAAAGCAGAAGGCCGAAATGCTCAAAGCCGCCGCCATGCTCCGCGAACACGGCTACAGTCTCTTCGCCACCCCCGGCACCAGCCGTTACCTCACCGAGAACGGCATCGCCAACACCATGGTCCACTGGCCCAGCGAGGCACCCCTCCAGCCCCAGGCACTGGATATGCTGCACAAGAAGGAAATAGACATGGTGGTGAATGTGCCCAAGAACCTCTCTACGGGCGAACTGACCAACGGCTACAAAATCCGCCGTGCCGCCATTGACCTCAATGTGCCGCTCATCACCAACGCCCGTCTCGCCTCCGCCTTCATCTACGCCTTCTGCACCGTCAGCCTCGACGAACTAGAAATACGCAGCTGGCAGGAATTCTGATTTGATAAAGGATTATTGATTTACGGATTTGATTACGGGTTTATCTGACAGTTCTGATGTTTCTGCTTTTGAAGAAAGTGGTTTTAAATTCAGGAATCAGAGAAATCCGTAATCAAAAATCCAACCCGCAATCTATACTGAGAAAAATGGAAAACGTCAACTGGGGCTTTATCGGTTGCGGTGAAGTGACTGAGAAGAAAAGCGGCCCCGCCTTCAACCTCGTGCCCGGCTCACGCATCGTCGCCGTGATGAGCCGCCGCGCCGACAAGGCCGAGTCCTATGCACGGCGGCACGGCGTGAAACGCTGGTACACCGATCCCCAGGCACTGCTTGACGACCCCGAGGTCAACGCCGTCTACATCGCCACGCCCCCCTCCACCCACGCCACCTACGCCATCATGGCCATGAAAAGCGGCAAGGCCGTCTACGTCGAAAAGCCCATGGCCTCCAACTACGAAGACTGCTGCCGCATCAACCGCATAGCCGAGAAAACCGGCATGCCCTGCTTCGTCGCCTACTACCGCCGCTGCCTCCCCTATTTCCAGAAAGTAAAGCAGCTCGTGCAGGAAGGAGCCGTAGGCAAGGTCGTCAACGTACAGATACGCTTCGCCGTACCCCCGCGCGACCTCGACTACAACCAGACCAACCTCCCCTGGCGCGTTCAGCCCGACATAGCCGGCGGCGGCTACTTCTACGACCTTGCGCCCCACCAGATAGACCTGCTGCAGGAAATGTTCGGCCCCGTCATCGAAGCTGAAGGCATGTTCGCCAACCGGGGCGGCCTCTACCGAACGGAAGACTCCGTCAGCGCATGTTTCAAGTTCGATAACGGCCTCCCCGGCTCAGGTTCCTGGTGCTTCGTGGCCCACGAATCCGCCAAGGAAGACCGCATCGACATCGTCGGTGACAAAGGCTCCCTCTCCTTCTCCGTCTTCACCTACCAGCCCATCCGGCTCCAGAACCAGGACGGACGGCAGGAGTTCACCGTCCCCAATCCACCCTACGTCCAGCTCCCCCTCATCACCCTCGTCGTGCAGCACCTCCAGGGCAAAGCCATCTGCCGGTGCGACTGCGTCAGCGCTACACCCGTCAACTGGGTCGTCGACCGCATACTCGGGAAACTATAACTATTTCATTCTCTCTCACTCTTACTGTTAACAATCTGTTTTCCGGTTATCAAGCGCTTATTCCTTCTTCCCGTCATCATAGCTGCGCTTTCTGCATCCCTTGCCGACAGCATGCAAGTTTCTGCTGCAAGCACCGTTTTGCCGCAGGGGGAGAGCGTGTGCGCCTACATGATGGCCGACAGCATACCGCCAACCCGGCAATCCAAGAAACCTTTTCGGCAAAAGGTGAAACACACCGGCAGCCTCCTCTACCGCTTCATCAAGAGCTTCGACGACTACGACACCACCTACATCGCGCCTAACCGCTACAACTTCACCGCCATGGCGCAGAACACCAACTATTACCAAATCTACAGACTCTCCGGCACCTCCGAAGAAGGCCTCACCCAGACCATCTCCGCCAAGCCCGAACCCAGCGTCAAACTCGGCCCTTTCCTTGGCTGGCGGTGGATATTCCTCGGCTACACCTTCGACGTCAGCCACCCCCGCCGCGCCGGCCAGTCTTCCGAACTCAACCTCAGCCTCTACAGCTCCATGCTCGGCTGCGACCTCGTCTACCTCCGCAACGCCGGCGACTTCCGCCTGCGCCGCGCCACTGGCTTCGAAGGCGTAGAACCCCGTTCCGTCAGCGGCCAGCCCTTCACTGGCCTTGAAGCCAACACCCTCTCCCTCAGCGCCTACTACGTCGCAAACCACCGCCACTTCTCCTATCCCGCTGCCTACAACCAGAGCACCGTCCAGCGCAAAAGCTGCGGCTCCCTCATGCTCGGCCTCGGATTCAGCAAGCAATACGTACGCTTCGACTACACCAAGCTCCCCCCAGCCCTCACCGGTTCCGATGCCGCAGGCAGCATCATCGAAGAACTCAAGTTTTCCGACATCAGCTACAACTACTACTACGCCAGTGCCGGCTACGCCTACAATTGGGTCTTCGCCCCCCGCTGGCTCCTCGGCATCTCCGTCATGCCTTCCGTCGGCGTGCGCAAGGCCAAGGGCGAGAAGCTCACTGGCACCGAAGTCCTCATGGACATCAAGAACCTCGCCTTCGACTGCACCTCGCGCGCCGGCCTCGTGTGGAACAACGGCCACTGGTTCGCCGGAGCCTCCCTCATCAGCCACCTCTACATGTACCGCAAAGACCGCCTCTCCCTCACCAACTCCGTCAACTACCTCAACATCTACGCCGGCTTCTTCTTCGGGCGCAAACACCCACCACGCATCCGCTGAACAGAAACGCGCCCCCCCCTTCCGCCAGTCATACCCATCCCATACCCATCCCCGTGCCATGCCGTTTTCGTCCGTCTACCATCCCAAAAACATCCCCATCCCCATTTTTTTTGAAAAAAACAGCCCTGTCCCTTGGCCATCTCCGCCAAACAACCTACTTTTGCACTCGCAAAACGGGAACAATCCCGCAGCCCCGGCTCCTTAGCTCAACTGAATAGAGCATCTGACTACGGATCAGAAGGTTATAGGTTTGAATCCTATAGGAGTCACCACGATGGAAATTTATAATGTATAATGAGGTCCGGCTACAGACATACAGGACGAAGCAGCACCGTCATCTTCATGCCGCAGACCATATTATAAATTGTAAATTATAAATTAAAACAATCCCCGGCTCCTTAGCTCAACTGAATAGAGCATCTGACTACGGATCAGAAGGTTATAGGTTTGAATCCTATAGGAGTCACACCGCAACGCAAAGGATGAAGCCTCCTCGGGTTTCATCCTTTTTTTCGTTTGGCTACCACGATTTTTATGTATAATGTATTCAAGTTTCGCAACTTGCGAAAGTTACTGCAAGGCGAGAGATGTGAAAAGAAAAAAACTTGATTTTCTTTTCACATCCGAGCCGCCGCCTAAGTTATGGAAACTTATCAGGTTAGGGTCGCTTCGCTCCCTGAGTTATGAGAGGTTATAATTTTACTGCGTAAATCGGTTATTCCTCCTAACCTTTACACTTGCGAAACTTGAATAAATGAGTTTACTCTAAAAAGTCGGCAAGCCGGCCTATGATTAATATTATATTTGTTTATCACTATATCGTTCTTTGACATTTTGCAATCTG
>SFQP01000066.1 GCA_004562975.1 bacterium | reverse complement strand
GAACTCACTGCTGACTGACAAGACACGACTTTTCGATAGGTTTGTTTATATGCACGAACGCCAATTGCGGATTTGATGTCCGGCAATTGGCGTTTATTTATGAGAAAGATGAGGGTGCTCCCGTCATGGCGGAGCCTGTCAAGCCAAGGGTTGTGTGGCTACCGGCAATGCGGAAAAACCACCTCATGACAGGTTCATTACCTGGAAAACCAAATCAGGTTCGAAGCCCCGTCCGATGGCTGCGCGGGCCACTTTCTGGCGCAGTGCGAAGGGGGTGGCGGCTTGGACCGAGCGCGATTTGCTTTCCAGAAATTGTTTCAGCGTTTCGGTGTAGTCCGTTTCGTCAATCTGCTGCAAGGCTTCTTCCACCACGTTGTCGGCCACGCCCTTGAGGTGGAGCATATAGCGTATCTTGATGCGTCCCCAGTGGTCGAAGCGGAATTTGTCCGCCACGAAGGCTGCGGCAAAGCGGGCATCATCCACATACCGTTCGTTCACCAGCCTTTCGGTGAGGGCGCGGGCTTCTTCGGCCGAGGCTCCTTTCGCCATCAGTTTGGAGCAGATGTCGGCGCGGCTGAATTCCTGTTTGGCACAGCGGGCTGTGGCCCAGGTGTACAAATCGGTTGTCATGCGGTTATTTTTTCGTGATGCTGCGCAGGGCGAACCATGCGTGGAGTGTGAGTGTGGGCAGGAGGCCGTAGTGGCTGCACATGATGCGGAAGCGTTCGCGCAGCGATGCCTTGTGGTTCTGCGTGGTCATCCCTTCGTTCAGGTAGTCTGCCGCCACGGCCTGTAGGTTGACCATCGGCAGCCGCTTGCGTTCGGCCTCGCGCATGATGCGTACACACCAGTCGAAGTCCGCCGAGAAGCGGTAGCGGCAATTGTAGCGGCACTTGCGGGCCAGGTCTGTGCGGGCGTAGAAGGCTTGGTGGCATACGAGCATGCCTTGTTTGAAGGAACGCCAATTGAGGCGTTCGGGGGGGGTGAGCCGGCGGCGGCGCACGAAGCGGCCAGCATCGTCCACGAGGTTGGTGTCGCCATAGATGACAGCCGGCAGGCAGGAGGCGGACTGAGCCGCGCGGGCCACACGTTCCAGCGTGTCGGGGCCGTGGAGGCGGTCGCCGGCGTTGAGGAACACGATGTAATGGCCGGTGGCCAGGTCAAGGGCCTTGTTCATGGCATCGTAGAGGCCGTGGTCCGGCTCGCTGAGGCAGGCTATTTCGTGGGGAATGCCGGCCACGGAGTTACGCTCCTGGTAATGATGGATTTGTTCTAAGGTGTCGTCCTGCGAGTTCCCATCGACAATCACGTGTTCCACGTGGGGGTAAGTTTGCTCTTCGACGCTGCGGATGGTGCGTCCGATGAGTTTTCCGGCGTGGTAGGTGACGGTGGCGACGGTGATTTTGAGCGGAGGCATGGAATAGGGATATGAATGGTTAAGTGTTAGTGTTCGTTGAAAGGCCGGCGTACAGCTGTATGTACTTTTCGGCCACTGTTTTTTCGGCATAGGCCGTTACGGCTTTGGCGCGTGCGTTGCGGCAGAGCGCGGCGTAGCTTTGAGAGGACATCACGCGGTAGATGCCTTGGGCAAAGTCGAGGCTGTTGCGGTATTCGGCCAGGTAGCCGTTCACGCCGGGGTCGACCATCTGCGGCGTGCCGCCTACGCGGAAACTCACGCAGGGTATGCCGCAGGCCATGGCTTCGGCTATGGTGTTGGGCAGGTTGTCCATGAGGGTGGGCATGAGCAGGAGGTCCGAGGCGCGGTAGATGTTGCGCATCTGTTCTTCTTGGCTGATGTAGCCCAGGGGATAGGCCGGCACGGGGAAGGCATCGCGCAGTTCTTCAGCCCCTTGGCCGGCAAGGACTATGCCCAGCTGGTCGCGCAGCTCGGGATGTTCGCCGCAGAGCAGGGTCATGCTTTCCATGAGGTGGTCAATGCCTTTCTTCGGGTCGGTCAGTTTGAAGGCGGTGAAGAGCAGCAGCCGCTTGTCGGCTGGCAGGGAGAGCGTGCGGCGTATTTCGGCCTTGGAGTTCTGGCCTTCGGCTTCGGCGGGCGAGTAGAAGGTGGTGTCGAGCGGGTTGGGGATGCTCGTCACCTGCTGTGTGCTGAGCAACGGGGCTTGAGCGGCCAGCCCGGTCAGCCATTGGCTGCACCCAACGGCGGTGAAACGTCCGGCGGCATAGGCTGCCTGTTTGCGGACGAAGGTCTGCGCCGAGAGGTCGTTGCGTGAGGGTTTCCGCAGCTGCGGGCATTGACCGCAGGAGGCGAGCCAGCGGGTGCAGTCGTCGCTGTTGTGGCATACGCCGGTGAAGGGCCACATGTCGTGCATGGTCCATACCACCCTTTTGCCGCTCTGCAGGATGCGCCGCAGGCCGGCGAGCGAGAGCATGGCCTGGTTGGTCCAGTGGAGGTGGATGACATCGGCCTGCTTGAACTCCGGCAGCTGCGTGATGTCGTTGCCCAGCCGCGCGGTGTCGACGGCGAACAAGCCCTCCCGGCTGCATCCGTTGCGGAGGAATATTTCGAGCCTTTCGAGTGCGAATTTCACTTTGAGCCACGGCGATGGCTTGAGCCGAACCACGTCGGTGCGTTCGGGCGGCAGGCTGCGGTCGCGGCAGAGCAGGGTGGCGTCGATGCCTTCCTGCCTCAGGGCTTTGAGCAGGCGCAGGGCGGCGATGGCTGCCCCGCCGGTGTGGTCGGATGTGTTGACAAGGAGTACTTTCAAGGGACTGGAAGGTTAGTGGGGGGATGGCAGGCCGGAATGGCCGGTGCGGGAGGCTGTGGCTTTACGGTTTGGTTTTCCGGTTGTCCTGGCGTTGTCGCCGATGTGGTGTCGGGCGGTCTCGCCGGCTTGCGGAGTGCTTCTTTTCCGGTGGACCCGAGGGAGGTACCGTAGGATAGGGTTACGCCCGTCCTCGGGCTGCTGCTCGGGGACGGGCGGTAAGTTTTCCCATCAAAGGGTGGCCAACGCCTCAAGGGCGGCGTTCATGCGGCAGAGGGTTTCCTCTTTACCCAGGAAGGCGGCCAGTTCGTACATGTCGGGGCCTTTGCCTGTGCCGACCAGGCATACGCGCCAGGGGTTCCAGGGTTTTTTGTTGCCTTCGGCGGCCCAGGCGTCGACGGCGGATTTCTGGCTCTCCACGGAGAAGTCGTCGAGGCCGGCGAGCAGGTCGGCCAGTTCGCGCATCTCGGCTGCCGTACCTTCTTTCCAGTTCTTGCGCGTGAACTTGTCGTCGGTCTGGTAGGTGGGGCGGATGAAGAAGAAGTCGCACAGGGGCCAGAGTTCCTTGATGAAGTTGATTTTTTTCATCTTCATCATGCCTACCACGGCTTCGACGCGCTCGATGGGCTGCTCGATGCCGTTTTCGCGCAGTATGCGGTCAAGGGTGGGGGCCAGCAGGGCGTTGTCGGTGCGTTGGATGTATTCGCGGTTGAACCATTGGCCTTTGATGTAGTCGAACTTGGCGCCGCTCTTGGAGCACTTCGTTAGGTCGAACTGCTCGATGAGTTCCTGCATGGAGAGGATTTCTTGGTCCGTTCCGGGGTTCCATCCGAGCAGGGCGAGGAAGTTGATGACGGCGTGGGGCAGGTAGCCGTTTTCGCGGTAGCCGGACGAGATGTTGCCGCTCTTCGGGTCGTGCCACTCCAAGGGGAACACGGGGAAGCCGAGGCGGTCGCCGTCGCGCTTGGAGAGCTTTCCTTTGCCGTCGGGCTTGAGCAGCAGGGGCAGGTGGGCGAAGGCGGGCATGGTGTCGGCCCAGCCGAAAGCGCGGTAGAGGAGCACGTGGAGCGGGGCCGAGGGCAGCCACTCTTCACCCCGGATAGAGCACCTTGTCGTCGAGGATGTCCGACATGATGCGCACGTCGCCCCGGATGATGTCCTGCACGTGGATTTCTTCGCCGGGCTCTACCTTGAAACGTACCACGTACTTCTCGCCGGCATCGATGAGGCGTTGTGTTTCTTCCGCCCCGAGCACCAGGGAGTTGCGCATCTGCATCCGGGTGCGAGCATCGTACTGGAAGTTGGCCACTTCCTTGCGCTTGGCATCCAGTTCCTCGGGGGTGTCGAACGCCACATAGGCTTTACCGTTGTCAAGCAGCTGCCGCACGTATTGACGGTAGATGTCGCGCCGCTCGCTCTGGCGGTAGGGGGAGTCGGTGTCTTCAATGCGGAAAACGAGGTCGCCGCCGTGCTGGCGGGCGAAAAGGTAGTTGTAAAGTGCGGTACGTACGCCGCCGATATGCAGTGGCCCGGTGGGGCTGGGTGCAAAGCGCACCCTGACTTTTCTTTCGGTCATATATTTGTAAATAGGTAGGGAACCGGGAAGTTTGGCCCGGTAGTGGTGTTGTTTTCAGCTCATTTTAAGCCTCGCAAAGGTAAGGCTTTTCTATAAATAACAAGAGATAGCACTATTTTTTCTTACTTTGGCCATCCGTCAGCCCTATATGCACGGCGGGGACGCGGACCGGTTGCGGTCTGCGTCCCCGCCGTGTGGGATAAGGAAGGTTTCCGGATGGCCGTGTCTCAGGCCAGGAGCTGTTTGACCAGGGCTGAGATGGCTTTGCCGTCGGCGCGGCCTGCCAGTTTCTTGGTGGCGGCTCCCATCACCTTGCCCATATCCTTGGGAGAGGTGGCTCCTTGTTCGGCGATGATGGCTTTTAGTTCAGCCTCCAGTTCTTCGGGCGTGAGGGGCTGGGGCAGGAATTCCTCGATGACCTTCACTTGTGCCATTTCGGCTTCTGCGAGGTCGGGGCGTTGCTGCTGGTTGAAGAGAGCTGCGGCATCGCGTCCCTGTTTGGCCAGCTTGGCCAGGATTTTCAGGGCTGCGTCGTCGGTGAGCGTATCGTTGGCTCCGGGAGCGGTCTTGGCTTCAATAAAGTACTTCTTGATGTTGCGCAGGGCTTCCAGACGCACTTTGTCCTTGGCCTTCATGGCCGCAGTGATGTTAGAGTTGATGGTTTCAAAAAGCATCTTTTTGTGTGTTATGTTGGTTTGGATGAAAAAGTTCCGTTGTCAGCTGAACGAGATGGTATCTCCCGCTTCGGGTGCGGTTTCCGGATGCGGCAGTGCCGTTCCGGCGCATTGCTGTATGGCCTTCAGCTGTTCGTTGGTGCGTCGCCACGTGGGCGTTTGCTCCACGAGGTTCAGCAGTTCGGTGTTTTCGAGGTCGGCCTCGGTGAAGAGGTAGCAGCGTGGCTTCGACCGTATGGGGCGTGCCTGTTTGGTGTAGAAGCGGTTGCGGCGTTCCTGCTGCTCGGGCGTTTCCTCGAATTGCGGTAGGGGGTTGCCGTTTTTCCTGTCGGAGTAGAGTCCGAATCCGGCGGCGAGGATGGTGATTTTGATTTTCGCTCCCAGCGTTTCGTCCTGTTTCAGTCCCCATTTGGTGTGGATGTCGTTGGGGAAGCGTTCCATGAATTCCGAGATTTCGTTCATTTCGTTCATGGTCAGCTCATATTCGGGGTTCGTGCCCATCGTCACGGCGAGGAGGATGCGGTTTGCGCGGTACACGTCGTTGTTGTTGAGCAACGGCGAGTTGAGTGCTTCCGCGATGGCTCTTGTCACACGTCTCTCCCCTTCGGCAAATCCGGTGGACATGACGGCCACACCGCCCTTCGTGAGCACCGTCTTCACGTCCTCGAAGTCGAGGTTCACCCGTCCGTGCATGGAAATGATTTCGGTGATGGATCTCACGGCTGTCGAGAGCGTTTTGTCGGCCTGTTTGAAGGCTTGGATGATAGACATGTCGCCATAGATGTCAATGAGCCGCTGGTTGTTGATGACCAGCAGTGCATCCACTTCCTTGGCCAGCATATCGAGACCGTCGAGTGCCTTGTTGATTTGCCTTTCCCTTTCAAAGAGGAAAGGAATGGTGACGATGCCGACGGTGAGAATGCCTTTTTTCTGTGCTTCGCGTGCAATGATGGGCGAGGCTCCCGTTCCGGTTCCGCCGCCCATGCCTGCCGTGATGAACACCATGTGTGTGTCCTTGTCCAGTGCTTCCCTGATTTTCTCCACACTTTCTTCGGCATAGGCTTTGCCCTTTTTGGGGTCTCCGCCCGCCCCCAGTCCGGGGCCGAGCCGCAGTTGGTCGGGCACGACGTTGGTTTCTAACGCCTTGGTGTCGGTGTTGGTCACCATGTAACGCACTTCGGGGATGTTGTCGTGGTACATTTGTGCCACGGCATTTCCTCCTCCTCCTCCCACACCTATGACTTTGATGATGTGTGGTGTGGAGGGAATGGCCAGATCTATCAGGTTGTCGTTCATGCGTGTGTTTTTGGTGATGGGTGGGGAAAGTTGTTGCAAATGTCGCTGGTGGTGAAAGAAAGGGAGGGCAAGTGTTGTGTGAACACCTCACCCTCCATTGTATGCAGCTTGCGTGGTACGCTTCAGGTTGTCAGAACGAGATGACGGAGCCGGGCGTTGCGGCGGGACTCTGTGCGCTTTCCGGTTCGATGGCCACGTTGCCGTAGGCTTTGGCTTTGATGTCGGAGAGCACCTCCTTGGAGCGTTTGTAGGTAGGGGTGAGTTCTACCATGGAGATGATTTCCTCGTTGTCCAGGTCGTCGAGTCCGAAGAGGAAGAACTTGGGCCGTTTGCGTAGCGTACCTTTCTTGTCTCCCCCATAGAAGCCTTCTCGTCGTTCCTCGTACTCTTCCTGTTTCTCCACATCGCGTTGCCTGCGCTGTTCCTCCTCCGCATCGATCTTGTTCTTGATGCCCGGCACATTGCTGATGCCGAAGCCGGTGGCGAGGATGGTGATTTTCACCTGCTTGCCGAGTGAGGGGTCGGTGGAGAGGCCCCATTTCGTTTCCACGTCGTCGTGGAATTTCGACATGAAGTCGTGAACCTCGTTCATCTCCTCCATCATCAGCGTGTCGCCTTCCTTTTCGGCGCAGAAAGAGATGGAGAGGAGCACCTTCTTCGAGTTGAAGATATCGTTGTTGTTCAGCAACGGCGAGTGGAGGGCAGCCTCAATGGCCTTGCTGACACGGCTGTCGCCCTCGCCGAATCCGGTCGACATGATGGCCACGCCGCCGTCCTTGAGCACGGTGCAGACATCGCGGAAGTCAAGGTTGATGATGCCGTGCATGGTGATGATTTCGGCGATGGAGCGTGCCGCCACGCTGAGCGTGTTGTCCGCCATCTCGAATGCCGAGAGCACGTTCAGTTCGGGGTAGATTTCGCGCAGGCGTTCGTTGTTGATGACCAGGAGTGCGTCGACGTGTTTGGAAATCTCCTCCACGCCGTCGAGAGCCTGGTCGATCTTCTTGTTGCCCTCGAACCGGAACGGGATGGTGACGATGCCCACGGTCAGGATGCCCATGGCCTTGGCCTCACGGGCGATGACGGGAGCTGCGCCCGTACCGGTACCGCCGCCCATACCTGCCGTGATGAACACCATCTTGGTGCCATCGTTGAGCATTTTCTTGATTTCCTCCACGCTCTCTTCGGCCGCCTGACGTGCCCTTTCGGGCCGGTTGCCGGCTCCCAGACCCTCGTGGCCCAGTTGCAGCCTGGCGGGCACGGGCGAGTCGGTGAGTGCTTTGCTGTCGGTGTTGCACACCACGAAGTTCACGTCGTGTATGCCTTCGCGGTACATGTGGTTCACCGCGTTGCCGCCGCCGCCGCCGACCCCTATCACCTTGATGATGGAAGGCGTGGTGGTGGGTATGCCCATATCTATAAGAAGTTCGTTATTGTCTTCTGCCATTGGAATATGCTTTGTTGGTTCGTTGTGAGTAATCCTGCAAAGGAGAGTTCGCCGTTGTCGGATGTTTTCTCGTCCGTTTCCGACTCAAGCTTTCCGTCAGTGACGCTGCTTGGCAGACTTGGTGAAAACATCCGGCGGGTTTTAGTCATCCTTTTCGTTGACCAGTCCGGAGAAGAAGGAACTGATGCGCTTCATGCCCTTGGTGAAAACGGCCTTGCGTTCCTTCCGCTTTCTTTCGGTTTCTTCTTTTCTTCTTTGTGCTTCGGCTGCTTCGGCTGCCGCTCTTTCTTCAGCCTCCCTTTGCAGTCTTTCCTCCTCCTCTTGCGCCTTTCTTCTTTCTTCTTCGGCGATTTCTTCGGGAGTGGGCACGTGTTCTTCCTCCTCTGCCGGTTCTTCGAACAATCCCGGCTGTCCGAGCGGTCCACCGCAGCAGTTCATTTCTCCCTTGTCGATGAGCGCGATGGCAGCGTTGCAGTCGCCGTCGGCGTTGAAGTTGCTGTATTCTCCCGAGCGGAGCGGAATGCGTATGTTGCGTACGAAGCGTATTTTCTCAAACTGCGTGTTGCGCACGAAAGCCTTGTCGATATCCTTCATGTGCGAAGCCCCTCCGGTGATGATGAGACCTCCGATGAGTTGTCCCTTGTCATATTTCGACAGGGCAATCTGGTTTTTCACGTTGAGGATGATTTCCTCCACGCGTGCCTCCACCAGTCCGCTGAAATCGTCGTAGTCCACGTGCCGTCCGTCGCGCAGGGGGATGGGTGCGTGTTTTTCGCCCGAGTTGTCGGCGATGGCGGCACCGTATTTCAGTTTCAGCTCTTCCGCCTCGTCGTCCTCGATTTGCAGCGACATGATGTCGCGGTTCACGTTAGCCCCTCCGAGCGGAATGACGGCGAGGTGGCGCAAGCGGTTGTTTTTGTAGACAGCCACCGAGGTCGTTTCCGAGCCCATGTCGACGAACACGCATCCCGAACGCTTTTCCGGTTCCGTCAGCATGGCGTCGGCCAGAGCCTGCACGGTGATGGGCAGGTCGGCGATGGCCACCCCTGCCGTGCGGAAGCAGTTTCTGATTTCCTCGCGTACGGACGAGTTGGCCACGATGTTGAGGAAATGTCCTTCGATGCTGTCGGCCAGGATACCCACGGGGTCGGTCTGTATTTGCGTGCCGAGCCGGTATTCATGGGGCACCGATTCCAGTATGTCGCGGTCGGGGCTGGTGGAATTGCGGTTTTCGTCGCACATGTCATCCACCATGTCCTGTGTGATTTCCACCTTAGAGTCGAAATGCCGTATCACGCTGTTGGCCACGGTGTGCATTCCCATGCCTCCGATGCCCACGTAGACACGGCTGATGCTTTTCTGCATTTTCTGCTCCAGCTTTTCCTTCATGTTCAGGATGCACTGTGTCATTTTGTTCACGTTGTTGATGCGTCCTTTGCGTATGAAGGTGGTTGAGGGCTCTTGAGCGAAGGCAAGGATTTGGGTGGCGCCGTCGGGCTGTTTGCGGCCTGCAATGCCGGTCACCTTAGAGGACCCCAGCTCGATAGCTACGATAAATTTGTCTTCTGTTGCCATTATTTTGTTCGTTTGTTGTTTCTTAGGGAAGATAGGTTGATGGTTTCGTTTTGCCCTTACCGTCCGGTTGCGGGTCGGTTTTTCATCCTTTCCGTCCCACGATTTGCGTGACGTGTTCCACGGAGATTTCCTTGTACTTGTTCCATCCCGCCTGGGGCATTACTTTTTCGTAGAACATGTACAGGTTGCGGAACTTTTGTGAGATGCTGTCGGGCGTTCCGAAGTCAATGATGTGTGCGCCCACGCGCGGCACCATTTTCAGGTGTTGGTTGGGCATCACGTGTATTTGTTCTATTTGAGCGTTCCAGAAAGGGTCGTCGTGCAGGAAGCGTCCGATTTTCACCAGTTCCTGCCGTGCGAATTTCCGGTCGATGTTTCCGGTGGCCACCACGAGGTCGGCGGCATAGTTCAGCGGGTTCATCATGTTCCCCCGGCTGTCGATGTAGTAGTCATCGCCGTTTTCCGCTTTGATGCGCATGAGCGGCAGGCGTTGTGCGATGAGCACGTTCACGGTGCCGTTGGGCGATTTGTAGCACGACACCGAGTCAATGAAGTTGTTCTTTTTCAGCGTCCTTTCGATGGCAGTCACGTCGATGTCCTTCACCTGTCGTCCCACGGGGTAGCTTCCCGAGGCCTGCAGCAGGCGGTCCGCCTCGTCGGCTGTGATAAATCCGGCGTGCGAGCTGTCCGCGATGGTATAGTTCACCTGTTGGCAAACGGTATTGTCGGTATGGTTGGTAAAGCTGCCGAAGGCAAAGACCAGGTAGACGATGAGACCGACGAGCAGCACGAGTTTGAGAAACGTCTTCATGTCCGTGGGGCGTTGTAGGTTGAAAGAAGCGTTGTCATTTGCTTTCCATGGCAGCCTTCAGTTGCGGCATGAAGTCCACCACGTCGCCTGCACCCAGCACTATCAGCACGTCGAAGTCCCGTTGCCGGGCCAGTTCGGGCAGGTCCTTCTTTTCAATCAGCTGTTTCGGCATACCGCTTCTCAGGTTGTCGAAGATGAGCCGGCTGCTCACCCCTTCGATAGGCTTTTCGCGTGCCGGGTAGATTTCTGTCAGTATCACCTCGTCGAGCAGCGAGAGGCTGTCAGCGAACTCCTTATAAAAATCGCGCGTGCGCGTGAAGAGATGAGGCTGGAACACGCCGGTGATTTTCCGTCCCGTGAACACCTCGCGCACGGAGAGGATACTTTGGCGTATCTCTTCCGGATGGTGGGCATAGTCGGATAGCAGCACGTGGCGGTCCGTTTTCAGGGTGAAGTCAAAGCGGCGGTCCACCCCGGCGAATGAAGCCATGGCCTGCCGGATTTCCGTTTCCGTGGCACCGGCCAGCTGAGCCAGTGCCATGGCGGCGATACCGTTGTCGATGTTGATGCTCACCGGCACGCCCAGTTCCACATCGGCGATGTTGCCCAAGGGCGAGACGAAGTCAAACACGATGTGTCCGCCGCCGATGCGTATGTTTTCAGCGTGGAAGTCGCCTTCCGTGCGGCTGTAGTCGTAGCGTCTGACCCCCGGTTGCAGGTTCTCCTGCATTTGCAGTCCCCGGTGGACAATCAGCGCGCCTCCGGGCTGCACCAGCGAGGTGTAGTGGCGAAAGCTCTCCAGATAAGCCTCCTCCGTGCCGTAGATGTCCAGGTGGTCGGCATCCGTGGCCGTGATCACCGTGGCATAGGGCCGCAGGTGGTGGAAGGAGCGGTCAAACTCGTCCGCTTCGATGACCACGTACGGGCTGTCCTTGCTGAGCAGGTAGTTCGTGCCGTAATTCTTCGTGATGCCGCCGAGGAAAGCGTTGCATCCCACGTGGCTTTCGTGGAGCAGGTGAGCGCACATCGAGGTGGTGGTGGTTTTGCCGTGCGTGCCCGCCACGCATAGCCCCTTCATGGAGCGTGTGAGCGTGCCCAG
>SFQP01000065.1 GCA_004562975.1 bacterium | reverse complement strand
AGGTCTGTGCATTCTTCCAGTGCCGCCTTGGCCCGATGCGTGTGGGTAAGTGGGGACTTCTCCAGGTGTTCAGCGACGTGTTCAAGATGCTGACCAAGGAGATTATCAGTATGCGGCAGAGCGACCTCTTCCTGCACAACCTGGCCCCCTTCCTCGTTGTGACAGCATCGATGGTTACCTTCAGCTGCTTGCCCTGGAACAAGGGTGCGCACATCATCGACTTCAATGTCGGCGTGTTCTTCTTCCTGGCCATTTCTTCCATCGGCGTGGTAGGTATCCTGCTGGCTGGATGGAGCAGTAACAACAAGTATTCGCTCATCGGTGCCATGCGTAGCGGTGCGCAGATTATCAGCTACGAGCTCAGCATCGGCCTGACCATGCTCGCCATGATTTGCCTCACAGGCACCATGTCGTTCAGCGAAATCTGCCAGGACCAGTACGTCAACGGCTGGAACATCGTGCGCGGCCATGTGCCCGCCGTCATCGCCTTCCTCATCTACTTGGTGGCAGGCAATGCCGAGTGTAACCGTGGCCCGTTCGACTTGCCCGAGTGCGAAAGCGAGCTGACAGCCGGTTACCACACAGAGTATTCGGGTATGCACTTCGGCTACTACTACCTGGCCGAATACCTCAACCTCTTCATCTGTGCCGGTATGGCTTCGACCATCTTCCTAGGCGGTTGGGCTCCCCTCCACATCTGCGGCCTCGACGGCTTCAACGGTGTGATGGACCTCATCCCCGGTGCGGTTTGGTTCCTGGGTAAGACTTTCTTTGTCGTGTTCTTGCTGATGTGGTTGCGCTGGACCTTCCCGCGTCTGCGTATCGACCAGATCCTTTCGCTCGAATGGAAGTATCTGGTACCTTTCAGCATGGTAAACCTTGTGCTCATGGCCCTTTGCGTGGCAATGGGTTGGCACTTTTAATCGGTAAAGACTCATGGAAGAAAAAAGTTATTTAGGCGGTATTGCCGACGGACTGAAGAGCCTCACCACAGGTTTGAAGACCACGATGCGCGAGTTCTTCACCCCGAAGATTACCGAACAATATCCCGAAAACCGCGACACGAACGTCATGTTCGACCGCTTTCGCGGTTCCCTCACGATGCCCCACAACGAGCAGAACCAGCACCAGTGCGTCGGTTGCGGTCTGTGCCAGATGGCCTGCCCCAACGATACCATCAAGGTGACGAGCGAGTTCTACGAAACTGCCGACGGCAAGAAGAAGAAACGCCTCGTGAAGTACGAGTATGACCTCGGCTCCTGCATGTTCTGCCAACTCTGCACCCGCGCCTGTCCACACGGTGCCATCACCTTCGACCAGAGCTACGAGAACGCCGTATTCGACCGCTCGAAACTCAAGAAGGTGCTCAACCACGAGGGCAGCAAATGCGTGAAGGAATAAAAATTCAGTTCAGCGTTGACCATGTGGGAAAGTCCGCAAGACGGCTTCTCACGTATCCAACGAAATAAAACCAAACGTAATGAATTCTCAAAATATCATGTTCGTCGTATTGGCGGTACTCATCATGCTCTCATCGCTGGCCACAGTGATGACGAAGAGCATTGTGCGTGCGGCCACATACCTGCTCTTCGTGCTGTTGGGCACAGCGGGTATGTACTTCCTGATGGGCTACACGTTCCTCGGCTCGGTCCAGGTGATGGTCTACGCCGGCGGCATCATCGTGCTGTACGTGTTCTCCATCCTGCTGACGGAAGGTGCAAAGGACGAAACCTTCAAGCGCAAGGCCAAAGATGCCTCTTGGGGCTTCTTGCTCAGCCTGGTCGGTTTCCTGGCCTTTGCAGGCGTGGTGCTCACCCATCAGTTCAAGTCGTATGTGCTCGAAGCACCCAGCGAAACCGCCAGTGCCGTTACATCCATCAACTCCATCGGTGCCAACATGCTCTCCACCGGCGAGGGCGGCTACCTGTTGCCCTTCGAGGCTGTCAGTGTGTTGCTGCTTGCCTGCATCGTGGGTGCCTTGCTGATTGCGCGCAAACGATAAACCGGAATACTCTCAGAAAACAGACCATTCAGTATGATACAGATTGAATATCTCCTCATCGTATCGGCTGTCATGATGTTTGCCGGCGTTTTCGGTTTCCTGACGCGCCGCAGCACATTGGCCATACTCCTCTCGGTGGAACTCATGCTCAATGCCACCGACCTTAACTTCGCAGTGTTTAACCGTATGCTTTATCCCGACGGTTATGAAGGCTATTTCTTCGCACTCTTCTCCATTGCCATCTCGGCAGCCGAAAGTGCCATTGCCATAGCCATCATGATTAACATCTACCGGATGATCAAGAACATTCAGGTGGATGAGTTGGAGAAGATGAAGTGGTAACATTTTGGGGATACTTGGCGATGGCCGAGGTTATCAGAGATAAGGTCATAGGTTATGAAGCAACTGATAGAGCGGGCCGAAATCCTGACTTTAGGCAGTGATATGACAACCTGAAAGCTCGTCATTCGATAACCCCACGAAATTGCTTCTTCCCCGAAATACAAGACTAACAAATCGCAATGGAATCAACAATTCTAATTCTTCTGCTGCCATTCTTCTCGTTCGTCCTCCTGGGAGTGTTCGGGAAATGGTTCAGCCACAAAGCCGCCGGCTTGGTGGGAACGGCAGTATTGCTGGCAGTTGCGGCCCTGTCGTACTCCACGGCATACACCTACTTCTTCGAGACCGCCCGGACGGCCGAAGGAGTGCTGCCCACGCTGGTGCCCTACAACATCCAGTGGCTTCCCTTCTTTGTGGAAGGGCTGAGCTTTGACATGGGTATCATGCTCGACCCCATCTCCGTGATGATGCTCATCGTCATCTCCACGGTGTCGCTCATGGTGCATATCTACTCATTCGGCTATATGCACGGCGAACGCGGCTTCCAGCGTTACTACGCTTTCCTGAGCCTCTTCACCATGTCCATGCTCGGACTTGTGGTGGCCACCAACATCTTCCAGATGTACATGTTCTGGGAGTTGGTGGGCGTTTCCTCCTACCTGCTCATCGGTTTCTACTACACCTCCCCCGCAGCCATCGCCGCTTCGAAGAAGGCATTCATCGTAACCCGCTTTGCCGATATGTTCTTCCTTATCGGTATCCTCATCTACGGTTACTACTGCCGCTCATTCGGCTTTGAGTTCTGCCAGGAAGGTTTTGCCCAGGGAGCCATGATGCTGCCCACCGCCCTGTTCCTCATGTTCATCGGCGGTGCCGGTAAGAGTGCCATGTTCCCCCTCCACATCTGGCTGCCCGACGCCATGGAAGGCCCGACCCCCGTGTCTGCCCTTATCCATGCCGCCACGATGGTAGTGGCCGGTGTGTTCCAGATTGCCCGTCTCTTCCCCTTGTGGATTGAGTATGCTCCCGGAGCCCTTCACGTAGTGGCCTGGGTGGGAGCCTTCACCGCCTTCTACGCTGCCGCCGTGGCCTGCTGCCAGAGCGACATCAAGCGTGTGCTGGCCTTCTCCACCATCTCGCAGATTGCCTTCATGATGGTATCGCTCGGTGTCTGCACCGAATACACCACCGGCCACGAGCACGTGGGTTCGCTGGGTTACATGGCCTCCATGTTCCACCTCTTCACCCACGCCATGTTCAAGGCGTTGCTCTTCCTCGGAGCCGGCTGCATTATCCATGCCGTACACAGCAACGAGATGTCGGCCATGGGCGGACTGCGCAAGTACATGCCCATCACGCACATCACCTTCCTCATTGCCTGCTTGGCCATCAGCGGCATACCTCCCTTCTCGGGCTTCTTCTCGAAGGACGAAATCCTGACGGCAGCCTTTGCCTACATGCCCGCCATGGGCTGGATTATGACGGCCATCGCCGCCATGACGGCATTCTACATGTTCCGTCTGTACTTCGGCATCTTCTGGGGCACGGAGAACAAGGAGCTGCACGCCCACCACACGCCGCACGAGGCACCGCTCACCATGACCTTCCCCCTGATGTTCCTGGCAGTGGTTACGTGTGTGGCCGGTTTCATCCCCTTCGGCCACTTTGTAAGTGCCGACGGTGTGGCCTACGACATCCACCTCGACTGGAACGTGGCCGGCACGTCCATCATCATTGCCGTAGCCTCCATCTTCCTGGCCACCTATATGTACATCGGTGAGCGTCAGCCCAAGGCCGATGCCATGGCCGAGAAGTTCAGCAAGCTCCACCAGTGGGCATACAAGCGCTTCTATCTTGACGAGGTTTACCAGTACATCACCCACCGCATCATCTTCGCCCACGTGTCGAAGCCCATTGCCTGGTTCGACCGCCACGTGGTAGACGGTTTCTTCAACTTCCTGGCCTGGGGCACCAACGCCCTCAGCTTCCAGATACGTGGATTCCAGAGCGGTTCGGTACAGAAGTACGCTTTCGTGTTCCTGCTTGGCACACTGGCCCTGCTGGCCATTATGGCATTGGCATAGGATTTTGGGGATAAGGTTATAGGAGATAAGGCCATGAGGTTATAAAGTTTCTATTTGAGTGGGCCATACCCAGCCCTCCAAAAAGTCATCATCAAAACCATCATAGCCCAATTGCTCCGACAATAACGACGCTCAATCCCCATCACAATTTAATTCCCATCATCACCATGAATTTTCTATCATTATTTGTTCTCATACCCCTGGTCATGCTGCTTGGATTGTGGCTGGCCCGCGATGTGAAGAGCGTGCGTGCGGTGATGGTAGCCGGCAGTACCGCCTTGCTCGTGCTGGCCGGGTATCTGACCATTACCTTCCTGGGCGACCGTGCGGCAGGAGCTACCGATGAGATGCTCTACACCGCCTCGTTCAACTGGTTCGAACCGCTTCACATCAAGTATTCGGTAGGTGTCGACGGCATCAGTGTGGCCATGCTGCTGCTCTCCGCCGTCATCGTGTTCACCGGCACCTTTGCCTCATGGCAGCTCAAGCCCCTCACCAAGGAATACTTCCTTTGGTTCACCCTGCTCAGCCTCGGTGTGTTCGGCTTCTTCATTTCTGTGGACATGTTCGCCATGTTCATGTTCTACGAAATCGCCCTCATCCCCATGTACCTCCTCATCGGCGTGTGGGGCAGCGGCAAGAAGGAATACGCCGCCATGAAGCTCACCCTGATGCTCATGGGCGGTTCCGCCTTCCTCATGTGCGGCATCTTCGGCATCTTCTACGGTGCCGGCGGCCAGACGATGAACATCGTCGAGATAGCCAACCACACGGGCGGAGCCCATGCCATCGACTTCGGCCAGCAGTGCATCTGGTTCCCCTTGACCTTCATCGGTTTCGGTGTGCTCGGTGCCCTCTTCCCCTTCCACACCTGGAGCCCCGACGGTCACGCCTCCGCGCCTACCGCCGTTTCCATGCTCCACGCCGGTGTGCTCATGAAGCTGGGAGGTTACGGCTGCTTCCGCATTGCCATGTACCTCATGCCCGAAGCCACCCACGAGCTGGGCTGGATATTCCTTATCCTCACCGGTATCTCTGTGGTTTACGGTGCCTTCTCTGCCTGCGTGCAGACCGACCTCAAGTACATCAACGCCTACAGCTCCGTGTCGCACTGCGGCCTCGTGCTGTTCGCCATCCTGATGCTCAACCAGACTTCCTGCACAGGTGCCGTGCTGCAGATGCTGAGCCACGGTCTCATGACGGCCCTCTTCTTTGCCCTGATCGGTATGATTTATGGACGTACCCACACCCGCGACATCCGCGAGCTGAACGGCCTGATGCGCATCATGCCCTTCCTCTCCGTGGGCTACATCCTGGCCGGTCTGGCCAACCTCGGTCTGCCCGGTTTCTCGGGTTTCATTGCTGAGATGACCATCTTCGTAGGTTCCTTCCAGAATGCCGATACCTTCCACCGCGTGCTCACCATCGCCGCGTGCAGCAGTATCGTCATCACCGCCGTCTACATTCTGCGTGTAGTCGGAAAGATACTCTACGGCACCTGCACCAACGAGCATCACCTCCAGCTGACCGATGCCACGTGGGACGAACGCTTCTCCGTTATCTGCCTCATCCTGGCCGTTGCCGCCCTCGGTATGGCTCCGCTCTGGGTGAGCGACATGATTACCACCGGCGTAGCTCCCATCGTGGACCACATCCATGCCACGGGACACGTCGTTTCAACGTGCAATCCTTTTAACTAACAACTCCCCAACTCTCAAGTCTCAATATGGATTATTCACAATTTCTCTATATGCACGAAGAGTTGTCGCTGCTGGCAGTGATCCTGATCCTGTTCATAGCAGACCTCTTCATGTGTCCCGACAAGAAGAGCGGGAAAGGAGTTTACAATACCTGCCTGCCTGTCGTCCTGCTCACCGTCCACACCGCGCTCAACCTTCTGCCCTGCTGCAGTGCGGAGAGCTGTGAGGCATTCGGTGGCATGTACCAGTACACCCCCATGATGACCATCATGAAGAGTGTGCTCAATGTCGGCACCCTGATTGTCTGCCTCATGGCCCACAAATGGCTGAGCCGCGAGGAGAACTTAGTGAAGCAGGGCGAGTTCTACATGCTCGTGCTCTTCACCCTGCTGGGTATGTACTTCATGATTTCGAGCGGCCACTTCCTGATGTTCTTCATCGGCCTCGAACTGGCTTCCGTGCCCATGACAGCATTGGTGGCCTTCGACAAACGCCGCGTGGAGAGTGCCGAAGCCGGCGCGAAGTTCATCCTTCTGGCCCTCTTCTCCAGCGCACTCCTGCTCTACGGCATCTCCCTCATCTACGGTGCCACGGGTACGCTCTACTTTGACGAGATCGGTGCCCTGCTCGACGGCTCGTTGCTCAGCATCTTCGGCCTCGTGCTCTTCATCACCGGCATGGGCTTCAAGATTTCGCTCGTACCCTTCCACCTCTGGACCGCTGACACCTACGAAGGTGCGCCCACCGTGGTGACCGGTTTCCTCAGCGTCATCTCCAAAGGCTCCGCCGCCTTCGTGCTGCTCACCATCCTGATGAAAGCCTTTGCCCAGAGCGACCTGTTCTACAGCTGGAACACCGGCATGTACTGGATTATCGTGGCCTCCATCACCGTGGCCAACCTCTTCGCCATCCGCCAGAACAACCT
>SFQP01000064.1 GCA_004562975.1 bacterium | reverse complement strand
AGGGCCTGTTCGAGCGCATTGAGGTCTTCGGGATTGAAAATGGCCGGCAGGGCAGCACGGTTCACCGTGCCTTCCGGGGTCATGGCATCCTTACCGACATTGCGGGTGTCGGGCACTTGCTTGGCAAGTACTACTATTTTCAAACTCATTGTGTGAAGATATGATTAAAGATTAGTTGTTCTCTGATTTAGATGCGGCAAAAGTAGTTTTTTTAATTAACGATGCAAAGTAAAGATTTCAATATTTGCACAACACATCCCCATGTTGTGCCGTACGTGATGCTGTATGTTCTGTGTACCCCACCATCGTGGCGCATTCGCCTCACCTCCAGCGCACAAAAAAAACCGAGGCCTGCTGTAGACCTCGGTATGTCGGAAAGAGGCGACTCGAACGCCCGACCCCTACGTCCCGAACGTAGTGCGCTACCAACTGCGCTACTTTCCGATTGCGGTGCAAAAATAGGGCGTTTTTTTCAAACAGCCAAACATTGTCCGCATTATTTCTTCACTTCCACGTCAATCACCATTTTGGAATGGTCAGGGTCGTTGGTGATGAGGAGCACGCGGCGGCGGCCTTTGAAGAACGTGTTGTTGGCATTCACGCTGATTTTGAGTTTCTCTGAGCTGCCCGGTGCGATGCGGCGTTTGCCGATGCTCACGCTGATGCCGGGGTTGTACACCTGCAGCGCACTGATGACGAGTGGCGTGCGCCCCGTGTTGCGCAATACCAGTTCGCCCGTAACCTTTTTCTTCTTGCCCAAGGGGCCGAGCGAGATGTGCGTGCTGTCGATGACGGCCACCGGAGCCATAGCGTGTTGCACAGGCGTGTCGATGAAGTCTGGCAGCAACGTGGCCGAAACATTGATTTCCGTTTCCTTGCAGACACGGTCGCCGGGGAAGCGGCTCAAGTAAATGCTGGTCTGCGTCAGTCCCATTGTGTTCAGTCCGGAGCTGTTGAGCGTGATGAGCAAGTGCCCCGTGCGTCCCGGGCGGATGATTTCGGGGTCGGCCTCCACGGTCAGGTATTTCGGCAGGTGCATCAGCTCTGGCGTGTACGATTTTTTGCCGGCATTGAAAATGCTCAGGGCAAAGGCTGGCGTGTCGCCCCGGTTCACGTCGTCGAACTCAATGTTGTCCGTGCTGAGGTAGTAGTCGCCGATTTTGTAGGGGAACTCCATTGAAGCCTCCGTCTGCGTCATCGACACCTGTCCCATGAGCGTGAGGTACACGGGGCGGCTGTCCAAATCGGTATATACGGCAATCCCTTTTTGGAAATGTCCCAGCATTTCAGCGTCGTAGGTGGCTTGGACGGTGCCTGTGCTGCCAGGGCCAACTGGCGTGCGCGTCCAATCCACGGCGGTACATCCGCAGTCAGTGCGCACTTCGGTAATCCGCAGGTCGGTAGTTCCTTTGTTGGTGAACTTGAAGATGGCCGTGCGTGGCGTGTGCCATAGCAGTGTGCCCAGTTCCTGCGTGTTCTGGTCGAACGACAGGAGCGGCTGTGCGGACAATGTGCTATGAAGTGTAGAAATAAGGAGTGCAAAAAGGAGTGTTATGAGTTGTTTCATGGATTGGAAGACTGATTCAAGTGGCAAAATTAGTGCAAGGCGAGTGCAATGCAAAAGAAAAAGCCATTTTTCTTTTCATTGCCGAGCCGCAGCCTATAAAGCTCGGCATCTTGCAGGACGGGGTAGGGGCACCCAATGTTTCGCGCAATGTTTCAGCACGGTGTATTCACGAAAAAGGCGGTACAAGTAGGGGGTGTAAGTAAAAATAACTATTTTTGCTCCCATAGTCAGGAACTGCGACGGCAGTTGTTAATGAATCATTATCCATTGCCATAACGGCGCAGGCTGACGGATCGAATATTTTCCTATCTTACCCAATCATCCCTTGATATCATGAAATTCATTTCGTGGAACGTGAACGGCCTGCGGGCCTGCTGTGGCAAAGGCTTTGCCGAAGCCTTCAATGCACTCAATGCAGATTTTTTCTGCCTGCAAGAAACCAAAATGCAGGACGGACAACTTGACTTGGTTTTTGATGGCTACCACAGTTATTGGAACTATGCCGAAAAGAAAGGCTATTCCGGTACGGCCATCTACACACGCCACGAACCGCTCGCCGTCACTTATGGGCTGGGACTGGAGGAGCACGACCACGAAGGGCGCGTCATCACGCTGGAGATGCCGCAGTTCTTCCTCGTGACAGTATATACTCCCAATGCGCAGGACGGTTTGAAGCGGCTGGACTATCGCATGACGTGGGACGATGCTTTCAGGGCATATATCCGCCGGCTTGACGAACAGAAGCCGGTGGTAATCTGCGGCGACCTCAACGTGGCGCATCAGGAAATCGACCTGAAGAACCCGAAGACAAACCGAAAGAATGCAGGTTTTACCGATGAGGAACGCGGTAAGTTCTCGGAACTGCTCGGCATCGGCCTGACGGACACCTTCCGCTTTTTCAATCCCACCCTGGAAGGAGCCTATTCCTGGTGGTCCTACCGCTTCAAGGCAAGGGAGAAGAATGCCGGGTGGCGCATCGACTACTTCCTGGTCTCGAACCGTCTGCAACCGGCCTTGCAGCAAGCACGCATTCACAACGAAGTCTACGGTTCAGACCATTGCCCTGTAGAGGTGGTCATCGACTTTCCCCAAGAAAATATGTAGCAGCCGGCCCGTCTGTTTCGTCTTATCATTACAAAAACTTCATTTCCGTCATTAAATCACTTACTCTATTATTATGAAACAGTTTTTCAAATACGTATTGGCCACCATCGTCGGTATGCTGTGTGTGGCCGTGTTGCTGTTCCTGATGGGGCTGGCCACGCTGGGCAGCATCGCGTTGTCAAGTTCATCGGAACCCGTCGTGGAAGACGGCAGTGTGTTGCGCCTGTCGTTGAGCGGTTCGCTGAGCGAACGGGCGGTAGACGATCCGTTCTCTTCCTTCATGGGCAATGAAGCCTTGGAGTCGCAGGGACTGGACGACATGATCAAGGCCATCCGCGTGGCCAAGGATAACGACAAAATCAAGGGTATCTATATAGAAGGCGGCATCTTCTCGGCTGACTTCGCTTCGTTGCAGGAACTGCGTGCCGCGCTGCTCGACTTCAAGAAGAGCAAGAAATTCGTGGTGGCTTACTCCGACAATTATTTGCAAGGTGCCTATTACATAGCCTCGACCGCCGACAAGGTTTGGCTCAACCCGAGCGGCATGGTGGACTGGCGCGGCATTGCCTCGCAACCCATATTCTTTACCGAACTGCTGGAAAAAATCGGCGTGAAGATGCAGGTGTTCAAGGTGGGCACGTACAAGAGTGCCGTGGAACCTTACATCTTGACGCAGATGAGCGATGCCAACCGCGAACAGGTTTCTTCCTTTGTAGGCGACATCTGGCAGCAGATGGTGAAGGATGTGGCCGCTTCGCGCCGGGTGAAGGCTGACAGTCTGAACGCTTACGCCGACCACTACATCACCTTTGCCGCTGCCAAAGACTATGTGAAAATGAACTTGGTAGACTCGCTCACGTATATCGACGGCGTGCGCGCCAAACTCCGCTCCCTGTCCGCGCAGGACGAGGTGAAGCTGGTGGAAGTGCAAGATGTGGCCAAGCTCTACAAACCGGCAAATTCGGACAACGAGGTGGCCGTTTACTATGCCGAAGGCGACATTGTGGACGAGGCTGCCGGTGGCGTTTGGAGTTCTAATACTCCGCAAATTGTGGGGCAGCAGGTCGTGGCCGACTTGGACAAGCTGGCCGATGACGACAACGTGAAAGCTGTGGTGCTGCGCATCAACTCCGGAGGCGGCAGTGCCTACGCTTCGGAACAGATGTGGCGTGCCGTGCAGTTGCTGAAGAAGAAGAAACCCGTGGTGGTGTCCATGAGCGGCATGGCGGCCTCGGGAGGTTACTATATGTCGTGCGGTGCTGACTACATCGTGGCCGAACCCACCACGCTGACGGGCAGCATCGGCATCTTCGGCATGGTGCCCGACGCCTCGGGCTTGCTTGTTGACAAGCTGGGCCTCCATTTCGATGTAGTGAAAACCAACGAGGCTGCCGACTTTGGAGCATCGGGCCGTCCGTTCTCGCCGGCTGAGGCCGCTGCCATGCAGGGCTACGTGAACCGTGGTTACGCGCTCTTCCTCAGCCGTGTGGCCGCCGGGCGCAAAATGAAAACAGAGGAGGTGGACCGCATTGCCCAAGGACGTGTCTGGACGGGTAACCAGGCTTTGAAAATCAAATTGGTCGACAAGCTCGGCACGCTGGACGATGCCGTGGCCGAGGCTGCACGCCGCGCCAAGGTGAAGGATTACGCCGTGGCATCCTACCCCGCACAGGCTTCGTGGATGGATAACCTGATGCAGCAAATGCAGGGCGATGATTATCTGGAGCAGAAGTTGCAGGTTTCCCTTGGCGAGTACTACGCTCCCCTCCGCTTCATCCGCTCGCTCCGCAACAAGCGCGACATGATCCAGGCACGGATAATGTTTGAACCGAACTTTGTGAAGTGATTCATCAATTTATAATTTATAATGAGGCTACGCCAATGGTGGCGGCGGTACTGCATCGTCCTGTATGTCGGTCGTAGACCTCATTATACAATAAATTCTCCATGTCAGTCCTGTTATCCCCCCTCTCCCTCCTTTGGGGCCTCATCGTTTGGCTGCGCGGCAAACTGTTCGATTGGGGATGTCTGCCTTCGCGCAGCTTCCCCCTTCCGGTTATCTGCGTGGGCAACCTCGCTGTGGGAGGAACGGGGAAAACGCCTCATGTGGAATACATTCTCAGGCTGCTCCACGCCCATGGTTACCGCGTGGCGATGCTCTCACGCGGCTATGGCAGGAAGACCAAGGGCTACGTCCTTGCTGGCGACAATCATACGGCGGAGGACATCGGCGATGAACCTTTGCAGATACGCCGTAACTGCCCCTTTGCCACCGTGGCCGTGTGCGAACGGCGCGTAGAAGGCATCGAACGGTTGTTGCAATTGACACCCGCGCCGCAGGTCGTGGTGCTCGATGATGCTTACCAGCACCGGTATGTGCGTGCCGGCTTCAACGTGTTGCTCACGGCAGCCTCACGCCTCTACACCGACGACCACCTGTTGCCATGGGGACGGCTACGCGAACCGGCAGGGGCGGCACGCAGGGCTCAGGCCATTGTCGTCACCAAATGTCCGGCTGACAGCCGCCCGGCACTCAAGGTGTTGCCCGGACAGAAACTCTTCTACAGCTGCATCCACTACGGCACACCCCGGCCATGGAACGCACAGCCGGCAGCACCTCAGGACGTTGCCTCGGCTGCTTCGACCCCATCATTTGCCGGACAGAAGGTGTTGCTCGTCACAGGCATTGCCCATCCCGAACCGCTCATCCGCCACGTGGAAGCGTGCGGGGCGGCGGCAGTCGACGCGCTTTCCTTCCCCGACCACCATGCCTTCACCCGTCGCGATGCCGAACGAATCAACAGCCGTTACGCAGAGGGTGCCGCCACCTGTGTACTGACCACCCAGAAAGATGCCACCCGGTTGCAAGCCATCCAGAAGTGGCTCAGCCCTGGACTTATCAATCACCTTCTGGTGCAGCCCATCACCGTCCGGGTGGAAGCCGCACCGGAAACACCATCAGATTTCAACCAAACCATTTTGCAATATGTTGACAGCCATACAAGAAACCGCTGCGTGGATTAAGCAGCACACCACCATGCGCCCCCTCACAGCCATCGTGCTGGGCACCGGACTGGGCCGTCTGGCTCAGGAAATCGAAATAGAAGAAGCCTTTCCGTATCAGGATATCCCCAACTTCCCCGTTTCGACAGTAGAAGGCCATTCAGGCAAGCTTATCTTTGGCCGCCTCGGCGGAAAGGAGGTGATGGCCTTGCAGGGACGTTTCCATTATTATGAAGGCTACGACATGAAGCAGGTAACCTTCCCCGTCAGGGTGATGTACGAACTGGGCATCAAGAACCTCTTTGTGAGCAATGCGGCAGGCGGTATGAACCCCGACTTTGAAATCGGCGACCTCATGCTCATCAACGACCACATCAACTTCATGCCCGAACATCCGCTTCACGGTCCCAACTTCCCCACCGGTCCGCGCTTTCCCGATATGCACGAGGCTTACGACCATGAGTTCCTGGAACTGGCCCGGCAGATAGCACGCGAAAAAGGCATACGTGTGGTCGAAGGCGTTTACCTTGCCACACAGGGTCCTACCTTCGAGACCCCGGCAGAATACAAGATGTACCACATATTCGGAGCCGATGCCGTGGGCATGTCCACCGTGCCCGAAGTCATCGTGGCCCACCATTGCGGCATCCGCGTGTTCGGTATCAGTATCATCACCGACCTCGGCGTGGAGGGCAAGATAGTGGAAGTGAGCCACGAAGAAGTGCAGCGCGCCGCCGATGCCGTGCAGCCGCTCATGGCCGAAATCTTCCGCGAGCTGGTGAAGCGCGCGTGCTGAACGAAGGGGTGGCAGACAGCCTGCCACCCTATAATAGTTCCTTCAGCTTAATTCTCTGTTACTCAAAAAACTTCCTGTTTTTTCAACGGGTTCTTCACTTTCTAATTGATTGGCAGCATCATGAAATACCCCATCGGCATACAGAGCTTCGACAGGCTGCGTGAGGACGGCTACGTGTACGTGGACAAGACGGCGTTGGTTTACGACCTCGCGTCCAACGGCACTGTCTATTTCCTGAGCCGTCCGCGCCGCTTCGGCAAGAGCCTCCTTCTCTCCACGCTGAAACACTATTTTCTGGGCCACAAGGAACTGTTCCGGGGCTTGGCCATTGAAGCGTTGGAAAAGAAGTGGTACGAGCATCCCGTGTTCCACCTCTCGTTCGGCAGTGAAAACTTTACACAGCCCCATGTGCTCGACCAGATGCTGGAGGACTATGTGGCAGAGGGCGAGAGGCGGTACGGACGCTCGGAGGCCAAGACGCTCGGCCAACGCTTCCGCTCGGTGCTCCAGGCGGCACATCGCGCCACGGGGCGCCGGGTCGTGGTGCTGATTGACGAGTATGACAAGCCCCTGCTCGACGTGCTCGACAGC
>SFQP01000063.1 GCA_004562975.1 bacterium | reverse complement strand
GCTCGACGAGAACATCCGCGTGGACTACAACAAGCTGCGTATGCTCATCCGCAAGGACAAGGAGTTCGCCCACGACGCTTCCGTCATCCAGACGCTCGTCTCGAAGGGCTTCGTGACGGGAGAACTGAAGGAAGGATTTCCGGCGGAGAACATTGCCGACAACGACAACTTCGTCAGCCTGCTCTACTATTTCGGGCTCGTCACCATCGGGGGAATACACCGGGGAAAGCCAAAGTTTGTCATCCCCAACGAGGTGGTGCGCGAGCAAATCTACAAGTACTTGCTTGACAACTACCACGACAATCATCTCGATGCCGACACTTACAGTCTCGGTCTGCTGGAGGAGAACATGGCATACGACGGCGACTTCAAACCGTTCTTCCGCTACATCGCCGACAGCATCCATACCTTCGCCTCGCAGCGCGACCAGCAGAAGGGCGAAGCCTTCGTGCATGGCTACACGCTGGCACTGACCAGCCAGTGCCATTACTACCGCCCCATCTCCGAACTGGACAACCAGGGAGGCTATGCCGACATCTTCCTCCGCCCGCTCCACGAAATCTTCACCGACATGGAACACTCCTACATCGTCGAGCTGAAATACCTCAAGAGCCAGGCCACAGACGAACAGGTGGCGAAAGCCGTACAGCAGGCAAGCGAGCAGGTGTGCCGCTATGCCGACACGGTGAACGTGGGCGCACACATCGGACAGACCCGGCTCCACAAGGTCTACGTGGTGTACAAGGGCGTGGAGATGGTGGCCTGCGAGGAGGTGGCCTGTCATACTGATTAGCCTCTGGAGGATTTTCCTGAAGGAAAGAAAAGGCACACCGGAATACCGGCGGAAAGAAAACACCTAAACCACAAAAAGAAAAGACAAATCACTTTTCAAGGAAAAAGAAACCGACTACTCCCAAAAAAACATTACTTTTGCGCGCAATAAAAACATAATCCACATTGTATGACTGCTGATTTTATTGCCGACAAGATTGTAATGGACGGTCTTACGTACGACGACGTCCTTTTGGTTCCCGCTTATTCAGAAGTACTGCCGCGCGAGGTTTCACTCGCCACCAAGTTCTCGCGCAACATCGACCTGCAGATTCCGTTTGTCACCGCTGCCATGGACACGGTCACGGAGTCGCAAATGGCCATCGCCATTGCCCGTGAGGGGGGTATCGGTGTTATCCACAAGAACATGAGCATCGAGGAGCAAGCGCGCCAAGTGGCTATCGTGAAACGTGCCGAAAACGGCATGATTTACGACCCCATTACCATCAAGCGTTACAAGACGGTGCGCGATGCCCTGGAACTGATGCACGAGTACCATATCGGTGGTATTCCCGTGGTGGACGATGAGGGACGGCTCGTGGGAATAGTCACGAACCGCGACCTGCGCTTCGAACGCCATCCGGACAAACGCATCGATGAGGTGATGACAAAGGAGAACCTCGTGACCACCACCACGAAGACCGACCTGGATGCGGCGGCACAAATCCTGCAGGAAAACAAGATTGAGAAACTTCCCGTGGTGGACACCCAAGGTCATCTTGTGGGCCTCATCACCTATAAAGATATCACCAAGGCCAAGGACAAACCCATGGCCTGCAAGGATGCCAAAGGCCGTTTGCGCGTGGCAGCCGGAGTGGGCGTAACGGCCGACACCATGCAGCGCATGGAGGCACTCATCCAGGCCGGTGCTGATGCCATCGTGATTGACACCGCCCACGGTCATTCCAAATCGGTCATCGAAAAATTGAAAGAGGCCAAGGCCAATTTCACCGGTGTGGACATCGTGGTGGGCAACGTGGCCACGGGCGATGCCGCACGTATGCTGGCCGATGCCGGTGCCGATGCTGTGAAAGTGGGCATCGGTCCGGGTTCTATCTGCACCACGCGTGTAGTGGCCGGTGTGGGCGTACCGCAGTTGTCTGCCGTATATGATGTGGCACAGGCACTCAAGGGCACAGGCATACCTCTCATTGCCGATGGCGGACTGCGCTATTCCGGCGATGTGGTAAAGGCTTTGGCCGCCGGTGGCTACAGCGTCATGATTGGTTCGCTGGTGGCCGGAACGGAAGAAAGCCCGGGCGAAACCATCATCTTCAACGGACGTAAGTTCAAGACTTACCGTGGCATGGGCTCTCTGGAAGCCATGGAGAACGGTTCCAAGGACCGCTACTTCCAAGGCGGCGTGAGCGACGTGAAGAAACTGGTGCCCGAGGGTATTGCCGGACGCGTTCCTTACAAAGGCTCCGTGCAGGAAGTGATTTACCAGATGGTGGGCGGTCTGCGCTCGGGCATGGGCTACTGCGGTGCTCCGACCATCGAACAGCTGCACAACGCCAAGTTCACCCGCATCACTGGAGCCGGTGTTCTCGAAAGCCACCCGCACGATATTACCATCACCAGCGAAGCTCCCAACTACAGCCGTCGCGGTGAATAACGACTGATTTTGCCATCCCGGCGGTTTCGATTGCCAACCTCGCAAGGCCATTGTGCGGCAGCATGATTTTTCATACCTGTGCCCCCGGCGTACCAAACCCGGCAGATGACAGCCTTGCAAGGATTTGGACTTTTCCAGACATTACGAACCAATGAAAACATCATTTTTCCTTTCATCCTTTTTCGCCCTGGCCCTGAGTGCCGGGGCGCAATCGGCTACCGACCCGGTGCTCATGACCATCAACGGCAAGCCGGTAACGAAAGCCGAGTTTGAATATTCCTTCCACAAAAACGGCAATGTGGAAGGAGCCGTCGAGAAGAAAACGGTGGAAGAATACGTGCCGATGTTCATCAACTACAAGCTGAAAGTGGCCGCTGCCGAAAAGGCCGGGCTTGACACGCTGACGAGTTTCAAGAAGGAGTTTCACACTTACCGCGACATGCAGCTCACGCCGTATTTAGTGGACCAGCATTTCATTGACTCCATTGCGCAGATGGTCTACGACAACACGGTAAAGAAGCTCGACGGCAAAGACTTGATTGAAACGGCCCACATCCTCATCCGCCTTGACCAAAAGGCCACCGATGCCCAAAAGGCCGCAGCGAAAGCCAAGGCCGACTCCGTTTACCAGGCCATTCTGGCAGGAGCCGACTTTGCCGAAATGGCCAAGCAGCACTCAGGCGACCCCGGCAGTGCAGCCAAAGGCGGACAGCTCCCCTTGGCAGGCCCGGGAGCCTTTGTCAAGGAGTATGAAGAAGCGGCCTATGCCCTGAACAAGGGGGAGATGTCAGCACCGGTGCTCTCACCCTTCGGCTACCACATCATCAAAATGACGGACCGCAAACCACTTGACCCGTTTGAGAAGGTGAAGCCTGAAATCATGACCATGCTGAAACGGCAGAACATCGAAGAGGCTTCGAGCCAGCACCGCATCAAGCAATTAGTGGATGCCTCGAACGGAAGACTTACACGCGAAGCCGTGCTCGACAGCGTGATGAACGCACACATTGGCGAAAACGCCGAGCTGCGTTACCTCATCCAGGAATACCACGACGGACTCCTGCTCTATGAAGTAAGCAAACGCCAAGTGTGGGATGTGGCGGCTGCCGACTCCGTGGGACTTGAAAAATGGTACAAGGCTCACAAGAAGCAATACGCCTGGGAACAACCGCGCTTCAAGGGGTTCGTGATGCACTGCAAAGATGCGAAACAGGCCAAGCTGGTAAAGAAAATGCTCAAGCAACACGCCGAAAGCGACTGGCGCAAGCAGCTGAAGCAGCAGTTTAACAAAGACTCGGTTACGGTGAGCATCAGCGGCCCCTACCTCTGCATGAAGGGCGAAAACCGCTACGTCGACGCGCTGGCCTTCAAGAATGGCAAAAAGGCAGAACCGCTGAAAGGCTATGCCGTAAGCGACGTGTATGGCAAAGTGATGAAGCAACCGAAATCGTATCTCGACGTGAAAGCGCAGGTGACCAACGACTACCAAAGCCAGATGGAAAAGGAATGGGTGGAAGCACTGCGCAAGGAATTCAGCTTTTCGGTTGACGAAGCCGTGCTGAAAACCGTAAAACCCTGAACCTCGGGGGAAGGCGGAGGGGACAATCTGCCGGAAGGCTGAAAGCAAACATCTGAACCGGCAAGCGAACCGGTGCTCCAAAGCCGGCTCAGCCCGATCTTCAGCCTTCCGGCGTGATTCTCCACCAACCGCCGCCCCAGTGTGGCTCCCGCACTTGTCCGCCTGTCCTCCTTCTCCCCTACTCTCTAACTCTTACTTTCACCTCATGTATAGAAAAATCTATTTCGCCCTGTTGGCATTGCTCCCTTTTGCCTCCTTCGCGCAAAGGAACATGGTCGACGAAATCATCTGGGTGGTAGGCGAGGAGCCTATCCTGCTCTCCGATGTGGAAGAGGCCCGCATCACCGCCGAACAGCAAGGTTCACCCGTTGACAACCCTTACTGCACCATCCCCGAGATGTTGGCCATCAACAAGCTGTTCCTCCATCAGGCACAACTCGACAGCGTGGAGGTGAGCGAGGCTGACGTGATACAAATGGTGGACGAACAAATCAGCGAGTATATCCAGACCTACGGCTCACGCGAGGCCGTGGAGCAAATCATGCACGTGAAGCTGTCGCAACTCCGCGAGATGTGGAAGAAGCAAGCCCGCGAAAGCGAAATGATCAACCAGGTGAAGCAGTCCATCGCCGGCGATGTGAAAGTAACTCCGGCACAGGTGCGCGAGTATTATAAAGGAATGCCCGAAGACAGCCTGCCCTACATCCCCACGCAGGTAGAGGTGCAAATCATCACCTACACGCCCCAAGTGGCGCGTGCCGAAGTGGAACGTATCGAAGCCCGGCTCCGCGATTTTGCCCAACGCGTCAACAGCGGCGAAACGGAATTTGCCACCCTCGCCAAGTTCTACTCTCAGGACGGTTCGGCACGCAACGGCGGCGAGCTTGGTTACGCCGGGCGTAACCAATGGGTGCCGGAATTCGCCAACGTGGCCTTCAGCCTCAACGACCCGAAAAAGGTGTCCAAAATCGTGCGCACCGAGTTCGGCTTCCACATCCTGCAGCTCATCGACAAACGCGGTGACAAGGTGAACGTGCGCCACATCCTCCTCAAACCGGAAATCGACACCGAAGAACTGATACATGGCACGGCACGCCTCGACTCCATAGCCGACGACATCCGCGCCGGGAAGTTTACTTTTGAAGCTGCCGCACAAGCCCTGTCGGACGATAAGGACACGCGCAACAACTACGGCCTGATGGCCAACCACGCCAACCGCTCCATCACCTCACGCTTCGAGATGAAGGACCTGCCCGCCGACGTGGCCAAGGTGGTCGACACGCTGCAGGTGGGACAAATCTCCAAGGCTTTCACCATGATCAACGACAAGAGCCAGACCGTCTGTGCAGTAGTGCGTCTGAAAAACCGTATCGACGGCCACCGCGCCGGCCTTACGGAGGACTTCCAGACACTGCGCAACAACGTGGTGGACAAACGGCGGGAAGAGAAGATTGAGGAATGGCTGAAAAAGAAAATCAGCCAGACTTATATCCGCATCAGTCCCGAATGGCGCAACTGCGACTTCAGGTACGAAGGATGGGTGAAATAAAGGGCCCGCGCCGACCCTGCACATCAGGAATGCGATATCAAGCATTCTGCTCAAAGCGGTTTATCAAGGGTCCTGTCTTTGGTAAACCGCATTATTGTACGTCCGTAACCTTTGGCTTATGAAAAAATCACTCCTTTATATACTGTTGACAGCCCTGGCCTGCTGCTCCTGGGCCTTGCCCGGAATGCACGACCGGCAACGGCAGCCTTCACCCCAGAACGAACGCATCGTGCTGAAACACGCTGACGACCTGCGCTTCGACGAAAGGGAAATGGCGGGGGCACAACGCCTGAGCGGAAACGTGGTGCTGGCCCATGCCGGCATGGTGATGTACTGCGACAGTGCCGTGCTCTACGACCTGTCGCAAACATTCGATGCCTTCGGGAAAGTGCGCATCGTACAGGGCGACACGCTCACGCTGAAAGGAGACAAGCTGCATTACGACGGCGAAACGATGATTGCCGAGATGAGGCACAACGTGGTGATGACGCACCGGCAGCAAGTGCTGAAAACAGACAGCCTGAACTACGACCGGCTCTACAACGTAGGCTACTATTTTGAAGGAGGCGAACTGCTTGACGGGGACAACAAACTCAACTCCGACTGGGGCGAATACCATACCGACACACGGCAGGCACAATTCAACTACAACGTGGAGCTTGTCAACGCCAAATTCCGCCTCCTCACGGACACCATGCACTACGACACGCGCACCAAATGGGCCGAAGTGGTGGGCGCATCGAACATCTACTCGGGAGCCGACCGCATCTACACGGAACATGGCTTCTACAATTCCGAAACGGAACAGGTCAAACTGTTCGACAAGTCGAAAGCCTACGGCAAAGACCGCGTGATGCAGGGCGACACGGTGTACTACGACAAGAAGACGGGCATCATGGAGGCTTTCGGCAACGTGTCGTGCCTGGACGAAAAGAACAAAAACATCCTGACGGGGGAATATGCCTGGTACAACGAACTGACCGGCGAAGCCCTGGCCACTGACAAGGCACTGGCACGCGATTTTTCCCAAGGCACCGACACACTCTATGTCCACGCCGACACCTTGCGAATGTACACCTATAATATAGAGACCGACTCGGTGTACCGCAAACTGCACGGTTACCTCCACGCCCGCGCCTACCGCACGGATATGCAGGCCGTGGCTGACTCGCTGGTGTTCACCACACTCACCAACCAAGTGACCCTCTACCGCGACCCTATCGTGTGGAGCGACAACCGGCAAATCGTGGGCGAGGAAATCAATGTCTACCTGAACGATTCCACCATCGACTCGGTCTATGTTGACCGTCAGGCATTGTTGGTGGAACAGCTCGACTCCGCCCACTTCAACCAAGTGGCAGCCCAGCAAATGCGCACCTATTTTGAAGAGGGGGAGATAAAGGAGAACCAGGCACTGGGCAACGTGATGGCGGTGAACTATCCGCTCGAAAAGGACAGCCTCATCCTTTACCAGAACTATATGGAAACGGCCAAGGCACGGATGTTCAT
>SFQP01000062.1 GCA_004562975.1 bacterium | reverse complement strand
CTACAGCGTTGGTGTCCCACCTCTTCCCATTCCGAACAGAGAAGTTAAGCCCAACCGCGCCGATGGTACTGCGCAAGCGGGAGAGTAGGTCGCCGCCCCTTTTTTCAAACCAAGTCGCATTCCCTTCTCCGGGGCAGTCCCGGGGGAGGGATTTGCTTTTGGGGTAATCTTGTTTTTTTGAGGAATTTCATTCCAGCGCACTGTTCACTGCTAAACTTTCTTTTTTTACTGCGCAATGCTCCTGCTTACCCCAGATACAGTAAGGGATGACTTTGCTTCTTTCAGCCTTTGGCTTTTTTTATTCCAGTCGTGTTTGCTTCTTCTCTTCTCTGATGCGCGGATGGTTTTTGTCATATTGGCTCTGTCAATGCCATTGTGCGGTTTTGCCTGTTTTTCTTCGTTCTCTGAGCCTTTTATATGACAGTCCGAGCCGGACGTTCGCCGAGCGTCCTTTCCTTCTGCTTGCCCCGGAGTAGCACAGGCGAATGTTTCATTGTCTTCTCACTTTTTCTCAGCTTATTCACCTTGTACGGAACCGTCTTTTCTACATATCCTTCCTTGCTGAAGCGCAGCAAGTAGTCGCCTGCTTCTGGTATCAGCAGGATGTACACCCGTTTCATGTCCTGAATGCCGCTTTGATGGTTGGTCGTCCATTCAAAGAGCTGCACGCTGTCTGCAGAAAGTATTTGCGCCTTCACCCCGACCAGCAGCTCACGCGTGATGAAATCCTGAACTTGACCACCTACCGCGTAATTGGTTTTCGTTGCGCTAACCTAATTCCTTTTTGCTGAGAGAGTCAAAATCAGCGTGCCCGTAAATAATAGAAAATCCCCCGAAAGGAAGCGCGAAGCCACCTTTCGGGGGATTTGTGTATGAGAGCGGTTAGAGTGAGGGGAGATTATTCACCCTTTTCCATCTTGGCCTTGAGAGCTGCCAGGGCATCGTTCTCACCGAGCGAGGTCGTAGCGGCCTGGTTCTGGATGGTGGGAACGTCGTTGTTGGCGCGGTTAGCGTTCTTGGCGGGACGGTTCTTGGCACGTTCCGCGCGGGCCTCGGCACGTTGTGCATCCTCGAAGGTGCGGCTGTGCGAGAGGATGATGCGCTTGCTGTCCTTGTTGAACTCGATAACCTTGAAAGCCAGCTTCTCGCCTTCCTTAGCGTGCGAGCCGTCCTCCTTCTGGAGGTGCTTGGGCGTAGCGAAGCCTTCAACCCCATATTCGAGCTGAACAACGGCACCCTTGTCCATGAGTTCCACGATAGTACCTTCGTGAACGCTGCCTTCGGTGAACACGCCTTCGAATACATCCCAGGGATTTTCTTCGAGTTGCTTGTGGCCAAGGGAGAGGCGGCGGTTGTCCTTGTCGATTTCGAGCACGACAACTTCGATGTCAGCACCGATCTGCGTGAATTCAGAGGGATGCTTCACCTTCTTCGTCCAGGAGAGGTCAGAGATGTGGATGAGTCCGTCAACGCCTTCTTCAAGTTCAACGAATACACCGAAGTTGGTGAAGTTGCGAACCTTGGCGTGGTGGCGAGAACCAACGGGGTATTTCACTTCGATGTCCTTCCAGGGATCGTCCTTGAGCTGCTTGATGCCGAGCGACATCTTGCGTTCCTGACGGTCGAGGGTAAGGATAACGGCTTCCACTTCGTCGCCTACCTTGAGGAAGTCCTGGGCAGAGCGCAGGTGCTGGCTCCAGCTCATTTCGCTCACGTGGATAAGACCTTCCACGCCGGGGGCGATTTCAACGAATGCGCCGTAGTCGGCCATAACGACTACTTTGCCTTTCACTTTGTCGCCAACCTTGAGGTTCTCGTCGAGAGCATCCCAGGGATGAGCGGTGAGCTGCTTCAGACCGAGGGCGATGCGCTTCTTCTCTTCATCGAAGTCGAGGATAACGACATTGAGCTTTTGGTCGAGCTGTACGATTTCGTGGGGATCGTTTACGCGGCCCCAAGAGAGGTCGGTGATATGGATCAAACCGTCTACGCCACCGAGGTCGATGAACACACCGTAAGAAGTGATGTTCTTGACAGTACCTTCGAGAACCTGTCCCTTTTCGAGCTTGGAGATGATTTCCTGCTTCTGGGCTTCGAGTTCAGCCTCGATGAGTGCCTTGTGAGATACGACAACATTTTTGTATTCCTGGTTAATCTTGACAACTTGGAATTCCATCGTTTTGCCAACGAATACGTCGTAGTCGCGGATGGGTTTGACATCGATTTGCGAACCGGGAAGGAAGGCTTCGATGCCGAAGATGTCGACAATCATACCACCCTTCGTGCGGCACTTGATGTAACCCTTGATGACTTCCTTGTTTTCGAGAGCAGCGTTGACACGCTCCCAGGACTTGCTTGCACGAGCCTTCTTGTGTGAGAGTACAAGCTGGCCACGCTTGTCTTCCTGATTTTCGATGTACACCTCAACGGTATCGCCGACTTTCAGTTCGGGATTGTAACGGAATTCGCTAACGGGGATGATGCCGTCGCTCTTGTAGCCGATGTTAACGACTACTTCGCGTTTGCCGATCGAGATGACAGTACCTTCAACCACTTCGTTTTCGTTGACGCGGCCCAGGGTGTTGTCATAAGCCTGTTCTTGTTCTTCGTGGCTCTGAGCGGAATCAGCAGTGCCGTTTTCGAATGCGTTCCAGTCAAAATCCGCAAGCGGTGCAATGTTTTTTAAATTCTCCATTTAATGAGTTAGTAATAAAGTGAATAAATAGTGGCTTTGACTTTGAGCGTCCTTGCATCGTGGAGCGGGGTGGGCAACTCGGCCCGGTTGGAGAGGTTGCTCGTACGTGTTTGGGCGTTCTTGTTCAAAACTCGGGCGCAAAGGTAATTATTTACTTGGGATATGCTGCGTTCGGGCGTTGATTTTCACCACTTTTTTCGCTTTTTCGCCGGGTTGGGGCGGACAAAGTGGGCGGAAGGGCACGAAAAAAGGAGCCAATCGCAGACGATTGGCTCCTTGCATATTTGCTGTGGTTGTGAGTCAGCGGATTACTGAATCTTGACCGTAGCGCGACGGTTGTAAGAGAATGGAGAGAGGTTGTCTACACCGCCCATAGCTTCGGTGATGATGTTGTCGCGGTTAACGCCCATCTTAACGAGTTCGTTGGCAACGGTTTCTGCACGCTTCTGAGAGAGCTGCTGGTTGTATTCGGCAGAACCAGTCTTGCTGTCGGCATAACCCGTAACAACGATCTTGGTGTTGTTAGCCTTGGCGTATTCAGCGAGTTCCTTCACGTTAACGAGATCCTTGCGGCTGGCCACCTTGGCAGAGTTGATGTTGAAGAATACGCTGGCAGCGGTGCCGACGAATTCCTTCGAGTTCTCAACAACGGTAGCCTTCGTGTCGGTCTTGGAAGCCAACAGCTTGCGGAGCTGTGCGTTTTCGTCCTGCTGTTCCTTGAGCGACTGGTTGAGAGCGTCCATCTGTTCCTTGTTCAGGGCCATCAGGGCTTCTACGTCCGGAGCCTTCTCCCAGGTGGTCTTGCCACCCTTGCGCCAGCTGAAGTTGTAGGTCAAGCCGAGGTCAACGCCTAACTTCTTGTCCCAGTGGTGGAACTGAGTCTGTCCGTAAGAAACCCATTTGTCGTTGGCAGCGCCGTCGAAGTCACCGTCGGTACCCATCACTTTGAGGTCGGCGAAGAACTGCAGGCGGTCGTTGATGCGGAAGTTGTTGAGCAAACCAGCCTGAAGAGAAAGGTTGTCATTGCCGTTGTCGAAGTTGTGGATTTCACCGATACCAACATAAGGAATGAGGTTCCATACGCGGTTTTCGTTGTAGCCGCAAACGAGGTTGGATGCGTTGATCAATACGTCAACGTGGCTGTTGAGCGTGTTGTAGAGCGGGTGGCTCTTTTCGGTGTTGGTCTGACGGCTCCAGATGCCTTCAAATTTGGCACGGAAACCGACATTGGGGGTAGCCCACTTACCAACGAAAGCGTTCAGACCGATGGTACCGCGCTTGTCGCTGAAGGGCATCTTGCTGACACCTGATTCCTGAGAAGTGTAGGCTGCTTCGAGGCTGAGACCGCCACCTGCAAACCAGTTGTCCCAGAAGGAGTTGGTCACTACAGAGTACTTGCTGGTAGGAATTTCTGCTTCCTGAGCCATTGCCGAAGAGGTGCCAAGACCTGCAAGGGCAAGTACGAACAAGATTTTTTTCATAATGAATGATTTAAACTATTAATATTGATTATGTACTTTTTGTGGTTGTATCGTGCGCCTTGTTGGTGGATTTTGGTTTTGTATGTATCTACCGCTGGCCAAAATACGGGGCAAAGATAAAGATTATAGCTTGGAATGTGCAACTTTTTCAAGGAGAAAAACCGTTAAATAGTTTTGTTTTTTCGGTACAAACACAATAATGTCATGTCCATGTGCGTTTCTGCAGTTTATTGTTGCAGCCGGATGGGCATTTTTCGACTGCCAGTAGGGGCTGCGCACAATGGATGGGAGGGAGTGGGGGAGTGAGGTTGAATGCCGGAAACAGATTTTCCGCCATGCGCGATACTGCCGGTACCCCAGCCTGCTTCGCATTTGCCAACGAAAAATTATAGAATTTTTGGATGTGGGAAGTTGGGGGTATAAGATTTTGGTCGCTTCACTTTCTGGGTTTGGAGGTTATGGAATGACCTTCCCATAAGTCCGGGCTTTGTTCACACAAGTCCGGGCTTTGTTCGTACAAGTCCAGGAGTTGTTTTACCAACTCGCCGAGTTGTGCGAAGAAGTCAGCGAGTGGTGAAGAGGACTTCACGCAGTGCCCGGCATGGGCAACGGGGCGGACAGGTCATGCTGAAAAAGCTGCCATCGGTCTGGGCAATGCGCTTTACGCGCGCGTTTTTATATACTGTTTTTGTTCCCTCAAAAAATCGTTCATTCCTTCACAGGATGCGTATTTCCGTCTGGTTTTCAGTGATTCTTGGTTTGAAGGTTTGGATTTCAAAGCATTCACACGGACGGTGAACGCTTGTGAAGGGCGGAAAGAGCAAGCCTTTCACCGTAAAACCGCCTCGAAATCAGGACGTAAGCGGTATGAACGATGTCTCATGGTGTGAATGTTTGAAAATCCAATCCTTCACACTCGAAACGCTTGAAAATCAGAAGGAAAGAACCTTCATGTGAACGTGTGAATGTTTTTTTGCGGATAAAAAAGCGTATATAGGAATGACTGACTGTGGTGTCAGAACATCTTTTCCGGTTTGATGACGATGAGCGTGGGCATGCCGTCGGGCGTGAGGTTGGGCGTGGCGCAGGTGAAGAGCTGTTCCACGAGCCGGGCCATTTCCTCCGTGTCCAGTGCCTGGCCTATGGGCATGGCCACCTTGCGGGCCAGTGCGAAGGCCACGATGTGGCCGATGGTGCCTGCGGCATCAGCCTGTCCCGTGATGGCATCGTGCAGGATGGTTTCCACCAGTGAGGAGGGAGCTATACCCTCGGTGCCGGCGGGAGTGGCCAGGATGGAGAAACTTCCGGTGCCCAGCGGCGATATGTCGAAACCCACGCTGTGGAGTTGTGGCAGCAGGTTCTCGAGCACGCTGTTTTCGGAGGGTGAAACATTCAGCATTTCCGGGAACAGCAGTCGTTGGGAAGGAGCCTGTTTCCCCTCCTGTTGCGCCAGGTATTGCTCGTAAAGGATGCGGATGTGCGCTTTGTGCTGGTCAATGAGGGCCAGTCCGGAGTTGAGTGGCGTGACGATGAACCTCCCTTGGAATTGCAGGAAGTCCTTATGCTGTGTGCCGGTTTCCCATTCCTGCTGTTGTGCTTCGGGCAGGTGCTGGTAGAGGGCGTTGCTGTCGGTCGTGTCGCGGTCCTCGTCGGGCAAGGGTTTGTTGGTCTCGCTGTCCAGCAGTTGGCTCTGTCTGGCCTGTTCGTAGAGTTCCTGCCAGTGCCTTTGTTCTGGCTGGTTGCTGCGGGAGGAGGTGCCGCCCCATGCGTTTGTGTCGTGTGGCCGTTGCTCCCGTTCCTTGGAAGCGTGTGAGGTGAAGGGATTGTATGAAGGATTGATGTGGATTTGCGGCGGTGCGGTCTGTGCGGCGGTATCGTGCCACGCCTCTCCGAAGGTGGGGATTTCCGGCTTCCCTTCCACGTCGAAGTCGATGGTAGGCACGGCTCCGTATTTCCCTAACGCCTCGCGCACGGCGGCCAGGAGAATCTGGAAAATGGCGTTGTCGTCTTCAAACTTGATTTCCGTTTTGGTGGGATGGATGTTTACATCCAGTCGTGCGGGGTCCACTTGGAAGTGGAGGAAGAAAGGCACTTGCTGTCCTTCGGGTATCAGCCGCTCGTAGGCAGTGAGGATGGCTTTGGCGAAGTAAGGGTGGCGCATGAAGCGTCCGTTGGCAAAGAGGTACTGGTGGGCGTTTTTGCGTTTGGCCGCAGTGGGCATGCCCACGTAGCCGCTGATTTTCACCAGTGTGGTCTCAACTTCCACGGGGATGAGCTGGTTGTCGGTGCGCTTGCCGAAGATGCCCACGATGCGTTGACGTAAGTTTCCGGCGGGCAAGTCGAGCATCAGGTTGTTGGCCTGATGGAGGGTGAAAGCCACTTCGGGGTGGGCCAGTGCCACCCGTTCCAGTTCGGTCAGGATATTGGTCAGTTCCGTTTGGTTGGATTTGAGGAATTTGCGTCGTGCCGGGATGTTGAAAAAGAGGTTCCGCACGGCGAAGTTGGCTCCTGCGGGGCAGCTCGCGGCTTCCTGTTCCATGACTTTCGATCCTTCGATGCGTATGCAGGTGCCCAGCTCGTCCTGGGGTTTCCGGGTGCGCAGTTCCACCTGTGCTACCGCAGCGATGGAGGCCAGTGCCTCGCCTCTGAAGCCCATGGTGCGCAGGGCGAAGAGGTCCGTAGCCTGTTGGATTTTCGAGGTGGCGTGGCGTTCAAAGGCCAACCGGGCATCTGTGGCACTCATGCCGCTTCCGTTGTCAATGACCTGAACGAGCGACTTGCCGGCGTCTTCCACCACCACGCGTATGAGGGTGGCTCCGGCATCGAGCGAGTTTTCCACCAGTTCCTTGATGATGGAGGCGGGCCGTTGTATCACTTCGCCGGCTGCTATTTGGTTGGCCACGGAGTCGGGCAGCAAATGTATGATGTCTGACAT
>SFQP01000061.1 GCA_004562975.1 bacterium | reverse complement strand
CCCTGAAAGAAACCAGTGCGCTTCCTGCCGTCTGTGGCCGTGTTTGTCCGCAGGAGAAGCAGTGCGAGAGCCGTTGCATCCACCACAAGATGAACTCCCAGCCCGTGGCCATCGGCTACCTCGAACGCTTCGCAGCTGATTATGAACGTAACGCCTGTCTGCAACAGGGACTTGCCGAATCGGAAGCCACGAAACCTGATGCCGATGCACCGAAGGTGGCCGTGGTGGGCAGTGGCCCGGCAGGTCTCTCCTTCGCCGGAGAAATGGTGAAGCGCGGCTATGCCGTGACCGTCTTCGAGGCATTACACGAAATCGGCGGTGTGCTGAAGTATGGCATCCCCGAGTTCCGCTTGCCCAACGAGATTGTGGACTTTGAGATAAACAACCTGCGCCGCAGCGGCGTGGAGTTTGTCAAGGACTGCATCATCGGCAAGACGGAGCGCGTGGAGGATTTGCTGGCCAAGCAAGGATTTGTCGGCGTGTTCGTGGCTTCGGGTGCCGGTTTGCCCAACTTCATGGGCATTCCCGGTGAGAATGCCACCGGCGTGCTGTCAAGCAATGAATACCTGACCCGCGTCAATCTCATGGACGCTTCCAATCCGCAGAGCGACACCCCTGTGCCCATGGGCAAACATGTGGCCGTGGTGGGCGGCGGCAATACCGCCATGGATGCTGTACGCACCGCCTTGCGCTTGGGTGCCGAAACCGCTACCATCATCTATCGCCGTTCGGAGGAGGAGATGCCGGCACGTGTGGAGGAGGTTCACCATGCCAAACAGGAAGGCGTGCGTTTCCTCACGCTCCACAACCCCTTACGCTATGAAACTGACGAACAGGGTCATGTCCGTGCCGTTGTGCTCCAGCAGATGGAACTGGGCGAGCCCGACGCTTCAGGCCGTCGCCGCCCCGTGCCCATTCCCGGTGCGGAAGTCACGATGGAGGCCGACTTGGTGATAGTCAGCATAGGCGTTTCGCCCAATCCCATCCTGCCGCAGTCTGTCGAGGGGCTGGAGCTGGGTCGTAAGGGCACCATTGCCGTGAATGAGCAGATGCAGTCGTCCATCCCCACACTGTATGCCGGCGGCGACATCGTGCGAGGCGGTGCGACCGTTATCCTCGCCATGGGCGATGGCAAACGTGCCGCACGCGAAATGGATGCCGCGCTGCGTGCCAAGTAGTAACTTAATCGTAAAAAAATATTTAGGTGTTCGGAGGTTATGAGAGATAATCTCCGAACACTTTCATCAAAAATCATTTCCCAACGTGCAAGGATTATACGCCGTTTTATTGCTCATCTGTTCCAACATATTCATGACCTTTGCCTGGTACGGGCATCTCAAGTTGCAGCAGACGGGCGTGAGCAAGGATTGGCCCCTGATAGCGGTCATCCTTTTTTCTTGGGGCATCGCCCTGTTTGAGTATATGTGTCAGGTACCGGCCAACCGCCTCGGCATCGTCGACAATGGTGGGCCGTTTAACCTCATCCAGCTCAAAGTAATTCAGGAGGTGGTGTCATTGATGGTGTTCACCGTCATAGTGACCGTCATGTTCAAGGGCGAAACTTTTCATTGGAACCATATCGTGGCATTCCTGTGTCTTGTGGCGGCGGTGTACTTTGTGTTTTTGAAATAGGAGATGAAAGACAAGGTTTCCAACTTGAAAAAACGCCTGCAACGGAAGGTGGGGGAGGCACTCGGCACATTCGGCCTCATTGAACGCGGCGACCGCATCCTCATCGGACTTTCCGGCGGCAAAGACTCGCTCGCCCTGCTTGACTTGTTGGGCGAGCGGATGACACGTAGCGGCGGTTACTTCGAGGTGGAGGCACTCCATGTGCGGATGCGCGGCGTGGATTATGAGACCGACGCGGCCTATCTCGAACAGATGGCGGCTCGCTACCGTATTCCTCTCCACGTGGTGGAAACGGGGTTTGAGCCGGACCGCAACGAAAAGCGCACGCCTTGTTTCCTCTGTTCCTGGCACCGGCGCAAGCAGCTCTTTGAACAGGCTCAGCTGCTGCATTGCAACAAAATCGCCTTGGGGCATCACTTGGACGACTTGTTGCACACGGCCATGATGAACTTGACGTTCAATGGCACGTTCAGCACGATGGCCGTGAAGCAACCTTACTGCAAAATGCCCCTTACCATCATCCGCCCCTTAGCCCTGATACCTGAAAGTGACCTCCGCCTCTGGGCTGAATTACAGCACTATCAGCCGGTGCGCAAGGTCTGTCCCCACGACCGCGAAACCAACCGCACCCACATCGAAAACGTGTTACAGGAAATGGAGCGGCTCAATCCCGACTATCGCTCCAATTTCTTGCGCGCTCTTCAAACAAGAAATGCTAATACCCAGCTATAACTATCTATTGGGTCTATAGTAATCTATAGCAATCTATAGAAATCTATTGTTATCTATAGCAATCTCAAAATTCAGCCTTACGCCAGCTGCATGAGGTCGCTCATGATATCGTCGCTTATCAATATCCCCCGTTTTGTCAACCGCAGTCTTCCTTCCTGAAATTCCAGCCTTCCTGCCGCCAAGTGGGGGTGGGCCAAGCGGAGCGTTTCTTCTTTTACCTCTTGGCCGAAGTGTTCGGCCAGCTGCTCCATGTCCAGCCCCTGTCGCGTACGCAGTGACGTGAAAAGCATCTCGTTGATAAGTTCTGTCCTTCCTAACCGCTCTATCGTGTGCGGCACATCCCCTTCTTCACATTCCATATACTTTGCCAGCAGCGGCAGGTTATGCCGCCGGCACTTCCCGTCGAAAGAGTGCGCCCCGGGGCCCACACCGAGGTAAGGCGTGCCGTTCCAATAGCCCGAATTGTGGCGTGAGTGGAAGCCGGGCAGGGCGAAGTTGGAGATTTCGTAATGTTCAAATCCCGCCTCCTCCGCCGCTGCGAGCAAGTCGTTGTATTCCTCCACACACGTGTCCTCATCCGCCGGCACCAGTTCCCCGCTTTTCACCTTTTGTCCCAGCACCGTCCCCTCCTCTACGCTCAGCGCATACGATGACAGATGCTTTACCGGCAAGTCAAAGGCGCGTTGCAAGTCCTCCCGGAAATCCGCCGCGCTCTGCTGGGGCAGGCCATAGATGAGGTCGATGCTGAGGTTCTCCATTCCGCCTGCGGCCAGTGTCTTGACCGCCAGTTCCGCCTCTTCCGCCGTGTGCCTGCGTCGCAGAAGGCGCAGCAGGGAGTCAGAAAACGTCTGTATTCCCAGGCTCACCCGGTTCACTCCCATCCTGCGCCACTGTGCCACCCGTTCGGGGTACACATCATCTGGATTGCACTCCAAGGTAACCTCCGCATCGTCCGCCACGCGGAACAGCCGGCGGATGGTGCGCATCACCTCCTCTAATGCCGCATCGGGCAACAGTGACGGCGTGCCACCCCCGAAGTAGATGGTGTGGAGCGTGGCCGCTTCACCGCTCGGAGCCGGCAGGTAGTGCTGCCGGAAAGCCAGCTCGTGGCACAAGGCTTTCACGTAACGACTGTCCGCACCGCCCGGTGAGGCGGTGGAGAAGAAATCGCAGTAGATGCAGCGGCTTTGGCAAAAAGGGATGTGTAGGTAGAGCATGAGGTCGGGGTAGAGCAGGGCAGGAGGAGCGGATAAGTAAAGGTCAGTCTTCCCGTTTCAATACAGGTAAGTGGAGCTTGTATTTCACGGCCAAGAAACGGGTCAGCATCACCGTGGCACCGCAGATAAGACCGGTTTGGATGTTGTCCATACCCATCTTGTAGCAGAAAAAGTAGAAAAAGCCGCCAATGACGCAAGCCAAGGCATAGATTTCCTTGCGGAAGATGAGCGGCACTTCGTTGATGAACACATCGCGGAACACACCGCCTCCTGCACCGGTGAGAGTACCCATGATGATGGCGGTCCAGAAGGGGAAGCCCGCCGCGATGGTCTTTTCAATGCCCGTCACGGTGAACAGGGCCAGACCGATGGAGTCGAAAAGAAACCACGTGTTGTTCTGGCGCACCAAAAAGCGGCGGAACACGATGACCCAAAGCAATGCAATAGCGGAGCAGATGAGATAGAAAGGGTTGGTCATCCAGAACGGCGGCTGGCTGAGCAGCAAATCGCGCATCGTACCGCCGCCAATGGCCGTTGTTACGCCGACCACGTATGCGCCGAACAGGTCAAATTGCTTGGCAGAGGCCAGACGAATGCCGGAAATGGCAAAAGCAAGCGTGCCGATAAAATCAAGAGCTTGGACAAAAGTAAACACAGCTAATGAATTGTGGGGTTAAGAGGGTTTATGCTGAAGCTATAGAACACTATAGAGATCTATCGAAATCTATAGAAAACTATAGAGATCTATAGAAAACTATCGAAATCTATCGAACTCAAAAAAACTCTATAGCCTTTCTAAATGGCATCATTCACCACGCTTTCAGGTTTTCCGGCGTAGTACGCTCTGATATGGCTGACCAGAAGTGTGAGGATGCGTTGACGGGCTTCCGGCGTGTCCCAGCCGATGTGCGGCGTGATGTAGCAGCGCGGAGCGTCGAGCAACGGACAGTCGGGCGAGGGCGGCTCCTGCGTCAGCACATCCGTGCAATACGCTCCCAATCGTCCTTCGTGCAGCGCGTCGGCCACATCCGCTTCATTCACCAGCGCACCGCGTGCCGTGTTGAGCAGGATGAGGTCAGGGCGTGCCTTCGCCAACAGTGCTGCGTTCACCATCTGCCGGTTACGTTCCGTCAGCGGACAGTTCAGACTCACCACTTCGCACGTAGCCACCGCCTCCTCTATCGTCAGTTTGCGCACATCCGCCGGCAAATCCTCCTGCGCCTTGCGGCTCACAGCAAATATTTCCATGCCCAGAGCGCGAGCCACATCAGCCAGTGCGCCCCCGATGTGGCCGAAGCCCACGATAGCGAGGCGTTTGCCCCACAGTTCAAGTCGCGGCTTCGTCGTGTAGCAGAAATCAGGGCAACGGCTCCACTCCCCCTGTTGGTTCTGATGCGTGTAGTGTCCCACGCTGTCAGCCGCTTCGAGCAGGAGTGATATGGCCATCTGAGCCACCGCGAAGGTGGAATAACCGGCGCAGTTGCACACCGTGATACCCCGTTGTCGTGCCGCCGCACCGTCCACGCGGTCAAAGCCCGTGGCCGCCACGCAAATCAGTTTCAGGCGGGGCAGCACGGCAAAGTGTTCGGCTGTCAGACACGTTTTGTTCACAATGAGCACTTCAGCTTCTGCGGCGCGTTCCACCACTTCGGCCGGTTCCGTGCGGTCATATACCGTCAGTCCTCCCAATGCTTCAAGCGGTTCCCAAGTCAAGTCGCCGGGGTTGATGGTATAGCCATCCAAAAATACGATTTTCATTTGTATGTAGTTAGATTGAATGCAGATAAGTCAGGGGCGGAAATTCGGCGTGACGCAGCCCACCAACTGCCAATAGCGGCTGCCCGTGGGACGGTAATACGCCAGGATTTCATATTCGTTCTCCGTTTGGTAAAAGTCGCCTTCCGCCGTGGCCGTTTGCCAAGCAGAGCCCGTGCCCTCTTCGCGGCACAGGTACATATAGTTATAATAACCCAGTTTCAGCAGTATGTCAGCCTCGTAGCACCCCGTCAGTTCGTTGTAGCGCATCCGGCATTCCTCCTTTTGTACCGACTCCGTCCAGCGTCCCGAAACATACACCTCACGTCCTGTTCGCGGCAACATCTGGAGCGCGAAGTGCGTCACCACGTAGTCCGCCTCCGTGTCGGCATCGGTGCAGTCCTCGCAGCGCACCAGCCCCGCCCCGTTGCGGTCCTCGTCGTAAAGATAATGTTTGCGCGGCTCGTCCGTCAGCAGCGTGTAGTGATAGAGCGGGTCGAACCACGCCACGTGGTCACCGTGCATCCCTGGGTAACGGGTAGAGAGAATTTCCATCTTGCGGTATTCGTTTCCCGCTTTGAAAATCAGTCGGCGGTCGTGTTCCCAAATCAGCGTCGTGCCGTTCTGCGCCGTGGGAGCCGGCCAGCGCACCGCCGTGTCCGGCCGGCGGTTCTGCATCACCAAGAGTTTCACTTCTGATTCCGCATCGCGCAGCGTCAGCCTGCTGCAATCCATGCGGAGCGACACCTGTTGGTGTGCCACATTCCAATCCACCTCCGTGTTGGTGGAACAAGTCGGCAGCAGTCCCACCTGCGTGTCCACCACGCCGAAGTACGCCACCGCCACGGGCACCGTTTCATCGTTGTCATCCTCCGTGCTAATGGTCAGTTTGTAGTTTCCCGACAGTTTGGGCTTCATCTGCGCGTTGGGAATGCAGAAAGAGTAATGCGTGTATTGCACCGACGTGTTTTGGCTCGGCGCATAGTCCTCGATGATACCCTCGTCGGCAGTAGAGTAGAGGTAATCACTCTCGAACAGTTCGTCAGAGGGCTTTCCGTCATAGCCCACGTGTTCCAGCCGGTAAGTGTAACGTCGGTACTCATGCGTCATGTCGTCGAACGAGATGTCCAAGCGTTCGTTGCCGTTCAATGCAATCACTGGGTAGCGTTCAGCATCGCCGTCCACCGTCATGCGGAACGTGTGGATATGTGATGCTAAGAAAGGCGTGCAGCCCGGTTGGCTCCATCCGTTGCAGGTTGCGGAGAAGAAGGCTGTCCACAGCAAGAGCCATGCGCACAATCTGTTCATTTCGTTAGGATTTTGAGTACAAAGTCAGCCTCGCCGGCGGGATAATCGGGGAGGAAAAACGTCGTTGTCCCCTCTTTCGCGTTTCGTTTCGTTTGGAGCGTTTCACCCGTGGTCAGCGCCGTAGCCTTGCGTACCTTTGCTTGCAGCGGCAGCGTCAGCTGTTTCATCGGCTGTTCCGTCAGCAGGTGGACATACAGCGTGCCGTCCTTGCGGCTTTGGGTGCTCACCACCGAGTCGCCCAGGGCGATGTCGCCCGCCGTTGTGGCGTATATACTCTCACCTGCGGGTCCGTGGAGGAAACGTCCCATTTCCTCCAACCTTTCCAGTGCCGTTTCGGGCAGTGAGCCGTCCGGCATCGGGCCTATGTTCAGCAGTAGATTAGCCCCTTTCGCTGCTGTGCGCACCAGCAGGCGCACCAGTTCCCGTGCCGGTTTATAGTTTTGGTCCTTGATTTTGTAGCCCCACATACCGTTCATCGTTTGACAAGTTTCGAGG
>SFQP01000060.1 GCA_004562975.1 bacterium | reverse complement strand
CGAGCCACAGGGTGGTGACAAGCATCAAAATCATGTAGATGTTGCGCAAACGCCCCAGCAACAGGCAGGGGACCAGGATGGCCACGATGATGATGATACCGCCCATGGAGGGCACATGGAGTTTCTGCACACCGAAGGGGTCAATCTTGGCATCGCGCTGCGTTTCGCTGATGTCGTGACGCTTCATCCATTTGATGAAATACTCGCCGAACCACGCGGAGATGACCAACGCGAAGATGAGGGCCAGCAGGGAGCGGAAGGATATGAACGACCACATGGCCGAACCGGGCACGCCGAACTGCTCCAGGAAACGAAACAGGTAGTAAAGCATAATAGTCGGTGTTGATGAAGGGTTTGCTTACAAGCCAAAGGCTTTCTTGATTTCCTCATGGTCGTCGAAGTGGTGCTTCACGCCTTTCACGTCCTGATATGGCTCATGTCCCTTGCCGGCCACAAGGATGACATCGCCCGGTTCGGCCATCATGGCTGCCGTGCGGATGGCTTCGCGGCGGTCGCAGATGCTGATGGTCTTGCGCATCTGCTCCTCGTCAAGCCCGGCCAGCATATCGTTGATGATGTCCTGGGGTTCCTCAAAGCGGGGGTTGTCGCTGGTGATGATGACGCGGTCGGAACGCTTGGCCGCCTCCTGTGCCATGAGGGGTCGCTTGCCCTTGTCGCGGTTGCCGCCGGCTCCGCACACGGTGATGACCTTGCCTTTGCCCTTCACTATCTCATTGATGGCCACGAGCACGTTCTCGAGCGCGTCGGGGGTATGGGCGTAATCGACCACGGCACTGAATCCCTTGGGCGAGCGGATGGCCTCGAAGCGGCCATTGACGGGATGGAGCGAAGAGAGCACGCGCAACACGTCCTCGGGCTTCTGGCCGAGCATCTGGGCGGCTCCGTACACCGCCAGCAGATTCGACACGTTGAAGCGACCCACAAAGCGCACGCTCACCTCGCGTCCGTCGATGTCAAGCAGCATTCCTTCGATGCTCTCCTCCAGTATGCGCCCTTTGTAGTCGGCTGCCGTGCGGGTGGAGTAGGTGCGGACGGTGGCCTGTGTGTTCTGCACCATGACCATGCCGTTGCGGTCGTCGGCATTGGTGATGGCGAATGCGCCACGGGGCAACATATCGAAGAAAGCCTTCTTGGCATCGCGGTAGTTGTCGAAAGTCTTGTGGTAGTCCAGGTGGTCGCGCGTCAGGTTGGTGAAGATGCCGCCCACGAAGCGGAGACCGCCGATGCGCTTCTGATGGATGGCGTGCGAGGAGCATTCCATGAAAGCGTATTCGCAGCCTTCATCGGCCATCTGGGCCAAGAGCTTGTTCAGCGTGATGGGGTCGGGCGTGGTGTGGTCGGCCTCGATGGCGCGTCCGTCGATGAAATTGCAGACGGTGGAGCACAGGCCGCACTTGTAGCCCATCGAGCGGAACATATTGTAGAGCACGGTGGCGATGGTCGTCTTTCCGTTGGTACCGGTCACGCCAACGAGTTTCAACCTTCCCGTCGGGTCATTGTAGAACTGGGTAGCCGCTTTGCCTACAGCGTCTTCCGTGTCGGCCACACGGACGTAGGTAACGCCCGGCACAGGGTCGTCGGGAAGGGGTTCGGACTGGAGTATGGCCTTGGCTCCTTGGGCAATGGCCTTGGCGATGTAGGCGTGCCCGTCGGTTTGTGTTCCTTTCACGGCCACGAAAAGGTCGCCGTGTTCCACTTGGCGCGAATCCATGTTCACGCCTGATATTTCGCGCTGCATGTCGCCGAGCGACTCCGTCACGCTGATTTTCCTTAGAATATCTGACAATCTCATTGTCGTAGTGAATTGGTTTTCTGAATATCGGTATCAGTCCGTCCCAAGGCCATCCGGCCTATGCCGTTCGCCGTTTTTGGGTCAGATTGGCCTGGTTGTGGGCTGACTTTTTGGAACTTTTCTTTTCCTGTTCCTTTTTCTTTTGGGTTTCAGGCTTGGTTGTCACCTGCGCATCCTTCTTTGCCTTTTGCTTGGGCGCAGCCGGTTGTTTTTTTTCTGCCTGCTGCGCCTGCTCCTGCTGCTTGAGTTTTTTCTCCTCGTGGAGTGTCGGTGTCAGTTCGGAGTCCTCCGGTTCTTGTCTGGGCTTTTCGGCCTTCGTGGTGTCGGCCTTCACGCTGTCCGGTCGTTCCGCCTTGGGCACGACTTCGGGATTTCCCAAGACGAGTTCGATTTCCTGCCCCGGCTCAAGGGCTTTTCCGGGCGGCAGACTTTGCCGGCTGACGCGTCCCAAGCCAATGGTTTTCACCTTCAGCCCTGCCTTTTCGAGTTTGAAGAGTGCGTCGCGGAGGCCGTAGCCTATCACATCGGGAACCACCTTGGCATGATCGTCCTCATTGGGCTGGAATTTCAATCCTGCCGAGGATGTCTCACACCGCCCCCAAGTGATGGTGGAAGCATCGGGCTGCACATTGCCTTCGGTGGGTATGTCCAACTGTTCGGCCACGGTGGCTGCGGCATTCAGGCTTCCGGCACACACCATAGGCATGGGGCTGTTCACCGTGTCGCGTGCCGAGCCGTAGTCGCTCGTCTTGCGCTGTGCCATGACGGTTTCGGCCACCCGCCGGAACACCGGGGCGCGGGGCGCACATACCGCCGCCCGAGGCGGGCGCACCCTTCTTGATGCAGACGATGCAGGAGTAGAGGGGTTCTTCGGAGGGGAAGTAGCCGGCAAAGGAGACGAGATACTGCGAGCAGAAGCCGTTCTTGGTCCATATTTGTGCCGTTCCGGTCTTGCCGGAGGTATGGAAATATTTGGAACCGGCTTTCTTGCCCAATCCCACACTGACCACCGACTCGAGGCAGTCCTGGATGTTCTTCACCGCTTCAGGCTTGGCCATCTGCTCTCGCAGCACCACCACGGGGAACTCCTTCACCACTTCTCCACCCTTGAGAACTGCTTTCACCAGTCGCGGCCTTACCAGTTTTCCGTTGTTGGCTATGCCGTTGTAGAAGGTTACGGTGGTGATGGGCGGTATCTGCGTTTCATAGCCGATGCTCATCCAGGGCAGCGCGGTCTTGGACCAGTTGGAGCCGTCCTCCTTGGGCATACGGATGCGAGGCTTGGCATAACCGGGAATGGGGATTTTGAGATCTTCGGCCACCCCAATGCGGTAAATGCCTTCGACAAATTTGCGCGGGTCTTTATGGTAGTAGCGGTCAATCAGGGTGCTGACGCCCACATTGAGCGACTTTTGCAGGATTTGAGGCACTGTCACCACGCCGCTGCCGCCCGAACGCCAGTTGGCATCGCGCATTTTCCGACCATACATTTCCTTGATGCCGCAGCCAACGTCCACCACATCGGTCATCTTGATAAAGCCGTCGTCCATACCGACGAGGAAGGACATGGGCTTGAACACGGAGCCGGGTTCGTAGAGGTTCTTCACGGCATCGGCGTTGACTTCCTGGTAGGAGCCGTCGCTCATGCGCTGCAGGCTGGTCATGGCCTTGATGTCGCCGGTGCTGACTTCCATCAATATGCAAACGCCGGATTCGGCCTCTATCTCTTTGAGCTTGTCCGATAGTGCCTTTTCACAGATGTCCTGCATACCGACATTGAGGGTTGTCATGATGTCGTAACCGTCCTCGGCGGGTTTGTCGATGATGGTCAGGTAACGGCTCAGCACCTTTTGGCGGTGAGCAATGCCCGGCTTGCCGCGCAGCACGGAGTCGAAACTGAGTTCCAGTCCTGTACGGGCAGAGTCTTTCCCTTTATACAGGTCGCCGATGGTGCGTATGGCCAGCCGGCCATAGGGGTTCTTGCGTGTTTTGAATTCCTCGGTGTGAAATCCTCCCGTGTTGGCCGACTTGTTGAAAATGGGCAGCGTTTTACATTGCCGGTACTGGATATAGGTGATGCGTTTGTTGTAGAGCTGCCAGTGGTGGCTTTTCTTTTCGCGTCCTTTCAGCAGGTGTTCCCTGAACTGTGCCGAATCGATGTCGGGAAAGATGCGGTGCATGCCGCCGCTGATGGCACTGGCATCGGCCAGGAGGATGCTGTCGCGCTTGTGCTGCTCCTTGGCGCGGCGGACGCTGTCCTTCTCCCATGACATATAATCCATGTAGATTTTGTATTCGGGCAGGGAAGAGGCCAACACTTCCCCGTTGTCGGCCAGGATATTGCCGCGTGTGGGCGACACGATGTCGTTTTCCTTGACAAAGCGGTCGCTCACCGCCATCCAGAAATCCTTCTTCACGGTCATGGTGTAGAAGGCCTTGCCGAGAACGGCCAGGCCGGCGAGCACCAGGATCGAGGCCACGAAGGCGTATCGTTTGGTCACTTGTTTTGCTGGAAAATTCATGCTCAGTTTCTGTTTAAGCGTTTGCCTGCCCCGAGAAGCCTTCCCCACATTTTGTTGCGCTGTGGCTGCGCGACCTCAGGGCTGGCAGGCTGGATGGTCATTCATCTACCTTTAGATAAAACAAAGGGGTATTGGAGGTCTGCAGGTTGGTGTCGACCAATGTTTCTTCAATATAGCTGCGGCGCATCTTTTCTTTCAGTTGGCTGGAGCGAGTGAGTGCCTTATAGCGTCGGTCGAGCAGTGTGTCGCTGAGCACCTTGGTCTCGATCATTTCCTGCTGGCACGAGTATCGGTTGCTGACGTAAACGATTATCATGCCCACCACCATCACAATGAACCAAAACTGCTGGCGGAACCAATGTCCACCCAGCATGTCACCGCCGAGGATGGAGGAAAGGGTCACCTTGGAGTGGGTATCCACCCGTTCATCGTCTTCTGAAGTGATTTCGCGCAATGCCTGAAGGGCGTTTTTCCGCCCATCCCCAGTTTCGCCGGCTTCTTCGGCCTCAGGTGAAGGGGTGGGCGTATCATTATTCAGTGCTTCGTTTTGTTGGCGGAGTTCCGCGTCGTCTGTTTCCTGATGTGCCATGAAGATATGCTTCTCTTGGTGCTAATGATATATAATAGGTATAGGAAATATAACCGGCAGGAGATGGTCGTTTGATGGTTGCTATTCTGCTTGGGGTAGCTTCTCGGCAATGCGGAGCTTGGCCGAACGGCTGCGAGGGTTCTCCGCCTGTTCTTTTTCGGAAGGCAGGATTACCTTGTTGTTCACGGCGCGCCAGGGTGTGAGTCTGCGGCCATAGAAATCCTGTTCCACCTTTCCGTCCACCCTTCCGGCGCGGATGAAGTTCTTCACCATGCGGTCTTCGAGCGAATGGTAGGTCAGCACCACGAGCCGCCCACCGGGACGTATCACGCGCAGCGTGGCTTGGAGCATTTCTTGAAGTGCGTCCATCTCGTGGTTCACTTCGATACGCAATGCCTGAAACACGCGGGCCAAGTCTTTTTTCTCCCTATCGCGGGGCATGAGGGGCTTCACCACCTGAAGCAAATCTTCGATGGATTCGAGCTTTCTGGCGTTCCGGGCCTTGGCGATGGCCGCAGCGAGGCGACGGCTGTTCTTGAATTCGCCGTAGAGGAAAAGCACATCCGCCAGCCGGTCTTCAGCGTAGTTGTTCACCAAGTCGGCTGCCGTCATCCCTGCCCTTCCGTTCATGCGCATATCGAGCGGAGCGTCAAAGCGGAAGGAAAAGCCGCGCTCTTCGGCATCGAAATGATGGCTCGACACCCCGAGGTCGGCTATCAGCCCGTCCACGTGCTCCACCCCGTAGTAGCGCATCCAGTTGGTAAGATAACGGAAGTTGCTGCGAACGAAAGTGAAGCGTTCATCGCCCTGCGGAATGTTGCTCTCGGCATCGGCATCCTGGTCAAAACTATAGAGATGGCCGTCGGGTCCGAGGTGTCGGAGAATCTCGCGGCTGTGTCCGCCGCCGCCGAAGGTAACGTCGACGTAGGTGCCGTCGGGCTTCACGTCAAGCCCGTCGACGCTGGGCTGCAAAAGTACGGGTATGTGGTACATAGCGCACAGAGGGGTGAATATTGAGAGGGATTAGAAAGTCTGTCCCATGAGCTGCTCCATGGCAGCAGCGAAGTCGTCGGGCTGGAGGAAGGCTTGTGCGGCCTGTTCCGCGCCCCAAAGTTCCACGCGGTCGTCAACACCGATAAAGCGCACGGTGTGGTCGATGCTGCAAGCCTGCAACAGACGGCGTGGCACCAGAAAGCGGCCCGAAGTGTCTAACGTGAACACTTCCACATCGGCCAGAAACTGCCGGAACAGCATGGCCTGACGGGCATCCCAGCGGTTGAGCCGCTGGCGCAGGGTCTCCACTTCGGCTTCCCACACGCTGTACGGATAAATCACCAAACACGGCTGGTAGATGTCGCGCTTGAGCACCAAGGTGGTGTCCGGCTCCGCCAGCTTGCGGCGAAAGTCGGAGGGGAAGAACACGCGGCCCTTCGCATCCAATTTGGCTTCTATGCTACCGGTAAATCGCATTGGTATAATTTGGTGATGCTTGCAAAAGTAGAGATTATTCCCCACATTTCCCCACTATGCTTACTAAATTTTCAAAGTCCTTTGTCACTCATTGGGAACTGAACGCCAAAAATCCTCGTATTCATCGAAGATTTTCCACTTATGTTAAATCCGGAAAGCGGTGGGGGGGGGGAACTGCTGAAATGTTAAGGAGTTGGAAGTGGAAAAGTTTAACGGATACTGTTTGGACGGCATGAGCAAACTTATCCCCTACTCCTCACTATAAGATTTTTAAACTTAAAAAAAACTCCTCTTCACGCCGTTTTTTTCAAATCATAAACTTATTACTACAAACTTTACATACCGACCTGCAACCATAAACCCAAAACTTGTCGGCCCGTCAACCTGAAAAGCCCTATCTTTGCTCCGTCTTCATTTCCCACTCCTTATTTATATATAGGGGTGTTCTATAAATTAGGTTTTAAAGAATACCCCATGAGTGATTTTTCTTATTCCGGCCGTCTGCTGTTTTTTAGAGCGACCTTTTGCAAGTCACGTCAGTCGCATAGCCCGCTATGCTCCTTCCTCCACTTACAAAAGGTCATCTCTAAAAATCCAGCATCCAGCTCGGCCTAATTTATTGAACACCCCTATAATATGACCGTTACCCTGATTGTTTTGGTGGCTGCGGCCCTTTTGTTTGTCAGCGGCCGCATCCGTTCTGACCTGGTGGCTGTGTGCGCCACGCTGACATTGATTCTTGCCGGTGTACTCACGCCCGAAGAGGCCCTGGCCGGCTTTGCCAACCCCATTGTAGCCATGATGGCGGGCCTGTTTGTCGTGGGCGGAGGCATCTTCAGCACCGGGCTGGCCAAGAAACTCGGCACAGGCATCCTTGGTCTGGCAGGCCGCAACGAAACCCGGCTGTTCGTACTGCTCATGCTGACCACCGCCTTTGTCGGTGCATTTGTCAGCAACACGGGTACAGTGGCACTCATGCTGCCCATCGTGGTCAGCCTTGCACGTGGCGCAAACATTTCCCCGGCCCGGCTGCTCATGCCACTGGCTTTCGCGGGAAGCATGGGCGGTATGCTCACACTCATCGGTACACCGCCCAACTTGATTGTGCGCGACGCACTGGTAAATGCAGGTTACGAACCGCTCCGTTTCTTTTCCTTCACCCCGGTGGGCATCCTCTGCATCGCGGTGGGCATTCTGACGCTCATTCCCCTCACCCGCCGTTTCCTGAAGGAGCGCGACGGGAAAAAGACTACACGCAGCGGAAAATCGCTGGAACAGTTGGCCAACGAGTACAAGGTGGCACAGGGACTGACGCGGGCCAAGGTCAGCGAAACCTCGCCCATGGTGGGCGGCACGCTGAAACAGCTGGACATTCACGGACGCTACGGGGTGAACGTGGTGGAAATTCGCCGCACGGCCACGCAAGGCGGCGGCACGCTCCGAAGGGTGGAGCAGTTTGCCCTGGCCAACGTGGAACTGATGCCGGGCGACGTGCTGTACCTCACGGGAGCGCCGGAACAAATCCGGCTGTTGGTGAGCGAGAACGAACTGGCATCGCTCCCGACACGGAAGAACGAGGCACGGCTGGACTTCTACGACGTGGGCATGGCGGAGGTGCTGCTCCTGCCCACCTCGTCCTTGGTGGGACACACCGTGGCGGAAGCGGACTTCCGCGCTTCCTACGGGCTGAACATATTGGGCATTCGCCGCCACGACGCTTATTTGCTGGACGACCTGAAACACCGCCACTTCCACGCCGCTGACATCCTGCTGGTGCAAGGGCCGTGGGACAACATCGCGCGGTTGGACAAGCCGAACAACACGGAATGGGTGGTGATGGGCCGTCCGCAGGAACAGGCGGAGCGGGTGACGCTGGACTACAAGGCTCCATTGGCCGCACTCATCATGATTGCCATGGTACTGGTGATGGCGATTGATGCCATACCCATTGCACCCGTCACAGCCGTCATATTGGCCGCCATAGCCATGATTTTCACGGGCTGTGTGCGCGGAGTGGAAGCCGCCTACAAGACAATCAACTGGGAGAGCATCGTACTGTTCGGTGCCATGCTGCCCATGTCCACCGCATTGGAGAAGACGGGAGCTTCGGGCTTCATCTCCGGCGGACTGGTCGACATGGTGGGGCCCTACGGACCTTATGCCTTGCTGGCAGCGGTGTACTTGGCCACCTCGCTCCTCACGTTCTTCATCTCGAACACGGTGACGGCGGTGCTGATGGCTCCCATCGCGCTGCAGGCTGCCCATTCGCTGGGCGTGAGTGCCGTACCGATGCTCATGGCCGTTACGGTGGCGGCAAGCATGTGCTTTGCCTCGCCGTTTTCCACGCCGCCCAACGCGCTGGTCATGTCGGCCGGCGGTTACAAGCCTGCGGATTATCTGCGTGTGGGACTTCCGCTGCAAGTGGTTATGGGACTGGTTATGCTGGTGGCACTGCCCGCCATCTATGGTTTCTGATTAAAATCCGCTACATTCGCTGCCATCCCGCCCACTTTGTGCGTCTGGCACATTGATTTAGCCCCTGAAAATTCAAACTGCACTTTTCATTTTCCCGAAAAGGTGGGTTGAAAAAGTTAAAAGTATTGATTTTCAACGCAAAAAGGTTTTCTTCCGCTGTTACAAAGCCGTACCTTTGCCTCAGTAAACCTCACGAGGAGAGCCGTTTACCAACTTCCACAGGCTGTCGGCGGGTCATCGGACAGTGCTTCCCGACCCCACGGCTGCAAGTCCTGCACGAAGCGGAAACATGCTCAACCCACTGCCTCGGAAGTGGATGCCAAACGGCCGGATTGCCCGCCGTTGCCCGCTGTCCCCGGTGAAGCGTGAGCCAAGGCTTGTACGCACACTGCACATCTTGATATATTGCGCACACATATAGGTGCCACGCAGCCCCTGCTAAGGCTGTGCGTGAGAAACGACACCTACGCAATAAGACTTCCCGCAGTCCTCGTGGCAAAACAAAACAAATGACGATTAAAAAAGCAATCTTTTTCTTAGCAACACTGATCACTATCGCATGGAGCAACACTTGCCTGGCACAAACGCATGGCAAGGCATCTTTCTACGGCAACGGTTTCCACGGACGCATCACCAGCGACGGCTCGCGCTACCACAAGGACAGTCTGACCTGCGCTCACCGCACGCTCCCCTTCGGAACCTTGCTCAAAGTAACCAATAAGAAAAACGGCAAAGAGGTAGTGGTGCGCGTTACCGACCGGGGCCCGTTCGTTCGCGGCAGAGTGGTAGACCTCTCCATGGCTGCGGCCAAGGAGTTGGGCATGGTTTCGATGGGAGTGGCTCCCGTGGAAGTTAAGACCGTGGGCCACGTGAAGAACCGCAACATGATCAAAGGACCGGACAAGAACACGCGGCGAGAAAGCACGCCAAGAACACCTGGCCAAGCTGCAACAGCAGAACCAGCCGCGCTACCGCATCCTCGACACGAAGCTGACAGCGCATTCGCAGAAGGCAAGCCAAGAATAAACCAACACAAATTCATTATATAAAGGGACAGCGGCCCCACCCACCCTAAGGCTACGGCCAAAAGGTGCGTTGACAGAATGGTTGAAGAGTTTATGAGCTGAAACGGCACATCGGGCCGTAAGGGGTAACCCAAACAAGCAAAAGGCTTGTTTCCGGCTCGCAGACTCTTCAACTTTTTTGTGTAAACGGCCAAGGACTTTCCCGAAAACAACCTTTCTCATCCCATGACAGTTCTTGCATTTACTCTCATCCTCCTCTTGGCGGCCTACAGCGCAGGTCTGTTAGGCTCGCTCACCGGTCTGGGCGGCGGCGTGGTGGTCATCCCCGTGCTGACGCTGGGCTTTGGTGTTGACTTCCACTATGCCATCGGTGCAGCTCTGGTGGCTTCCATCGCCACATCGAGCGGTTCAGGCTCGGCCTATGTCAAAGAAGGCATCACCAACGTGCGGCTCGGCATGTTCCTCGAAATAGCTACCACCATCGGTGCCGTGTGCGGCGCAGCGGTGGCCGTGTGGCTCAACAACAACATCATTGCCATCATCTACGGCTGTGTGCTCCTCCTGACCGCCGCCATGCAGCAACGGCGCAAGAGCGACCACGAAGGCGTGGTGGGCAGCGAAACGGCACGCCGGCTGAAGCTCTTCGGCACGTGGCCGCAAAAGGACGGGTCGCTCAAGGTGTATGAGCTGAAGAACGTGGGCGGCGGCTTTGGCGTGATGTACGTGGCTGGGGTGCTGTCGGGCATTCTCGGCATGTCGAACTTCATGATGGGCGTAACGGCCTGCGCCTCGGCTGTGGTGTACGTGCAGCGGGGCATCATCGCGCCGGGCATAGCCTGCCCCGTGATGATCGGAGTGCTCTTTGGGGCACTCACCGGGGCACGGCTGCTGAAACGGATGAACGTCCGCGTGTTGCGGCAGATTTTCTGCGTAGCCATCACCTTGGTGGCGCTGAACATGATTTGGCAGGGCTTTAGCGGAGCCTATTGATTTTCATCTCACCGAAAACAATTCATTCCATGGACATACAGTTACTCATCTCGCGCACCCTTCGCTGGGGAGTCAGCATCGCTTGCCTCGTGGCCTTCGTAGGCGGCATCCTGTTTTTGGTATTCCACGGCAGCGAGCCTTTCGAGCTGGCGCAATAC
>SFQP01000059.1 GCA_004562975.1 bacterium | reverse complement strand
ACCTTTTCAGGCTTGTTGGTAACAGCATAGCGGTTGTTGCCGCGCGCCTTACGGTTTTGCAGCGTAAGGATGATGGCATAGATGAAGTGCAGGGCAACCAGCACAGCCAAGCCGCCCGTAGCAGCCACAGCATACCAGTTGGCACCGAGCATTTCGCACACCATGTTGTAACCTTCTTCGGAGAAGAGAGCCACCAGGTTCATGCAACCATGAAACGTGAGGAACAGAATGAGCGCAATGCCGGTTACCGACATGATTACCTTCCGTCCGATGGATGAATTAGTTAACCACATAAAGTTGATTTTGAATTAAGTTGATATTGTAGATTGTTAGAAGTGTATAAGATAGGTGTGTATAAGATAGGTTAGGTGGCCGTTTTTCCCCATAAATGAGGAAAAGGGCTTTGTCCCTGCAAAAGTAGAAGAATTTATTTGCTTTTGCTAATGTTTATTGGCGAAAAAAAGTGGCTTCCCACTGGTTTATGGGTGACTTTCCGCTTTTTCTTTTCCACTTTTTAGTATTTCACTCCGCTGGGGGTGGCGGTTCAGTGCAGGCTGCTTTTCCTCCCGAAAAAGTAGCCGCGCCGCGAAAACGGTTCTGGTTCGGCGGGTTTCGGGTTGAGTTCGGGATAGGCGATGCGCGTGTGGTAGATGGTTTTGAGGCTTTCCACGAGCACACGTTTGGCCTCGGCAATGTCGCGGAAGGTGATGGGACATTCGCGGAAATAGCCTGCCTGCACCTGTCCGTTGACGATGCGGTCCACCAGTTCTTTCAGGCTTTCTTCCGTCACTTCCTTGAGCGAGCGTGAGCTGGCCTCCACCGCGTCGCACATCATCAGGATGGCCTGTTCGCGGGTGAAGGGGTTGGGCCCTGGGTAGGTGAAGAGTGCGCTGTCGGGTTCCTGTCCCTCATGCTTGTTTTTCCATTGGATGTAGAAATACTTGGCCATCGATGTGCCGTGGTGTGTGGAGATGAAGTCGCGTATCACCTTCGGCAAATGGTATTTCTCGGCCAGACGCAAGCCTTCGCGCACGTGGCTGATGATGATTTCCGCCGACCGCTCCTCCGTGAGCTCGTCGTGCGGGTTCACGCCCGTCTGGTTCTCCGTGAAGAAGGCCGGGTTGAGCATCTTTCCGATGTCGTGGTAGAGTGCGCCCGTCCTGACGAGCTGCGGTTTCGCGCCGATCTTGTCCGCCACTTCCGCCGCCAGATTGGCCACCTGCAAGGAGTGGACAAACGTGCCCTGGGCCACCTTCGACATTCGCCGGAGGATGGTGTTGTTTGTGTTCGACAGCTCCACGAGGGTCACGCTGCTGGTGAAGCCGAACAGTTTCTCAATCATGTACATCAGCGGGTAGGCAAAGAGCAGGAGCACGCCGTTCACGCCTATATATATATATAAGGAGCGATCCAGGTGTTCCAGATCAATGCCCTGCGCCAGGTCGTAGCCCAGCATCACCACCATGCCGGCCAGCGAAATTTCCAGCACCACGCGCAGCAGTTGTGACCGTTCCGTCAGGTCCTTGAGCGCGCTGATGGCCGTCATGCCCGCCACGAACTCTACCACGAGAAACTCGTAGTTGCTGTGCAGAGCGAACGATGAGAGTATCGTGGAGCATACCATGGCCATGAAGGCCGTGCGGGAGTCCATGAAGATGCGGATGAAGATGGGCACCATGGCGTAGGGCACCATGTAGACGTTGAAGAACTTGTGGTCCACCATCAGGTAGGTGATGATGGGGAAGATGGCGATGAGGGTGGTGAGAAGCAGGATGCTGTGGGGTGAGCGCAGGTAGTCGCGGCGGAAGAGCCGGAGGTAGAGGGCGAAGGCCGCCAGTACGCACGAAACGAAGATTATCTGCCCGGCCATGATCCACCAGAAACCTTCTGAGGGGTCGTTGCGGCGCAGGGTTTCGTGTTCAAAGGATTTGAGAATTTGGTACTGTTCTGCCGAAATTATTTCACCCCGGTCGATGATGCGCTGGCCGCTCTGCACCATGCCCGAGGCGGGCGATACCGAGGCGAGCACGTCCTCGCGGGCCGCCGTGGTCTTCATGCTGTCAACGAGCAGGTTCGGCTCGAGGTATTTGTTGAGGTTGCAGCGTGCCATCACCTCGCGCGGAAACTGCACCGTGTCGGCGTGCATGATTTGCTCGTAGGCAGAGCGTGTGGAGTAGAGTTCGCCGAGTGGACGGCTGATGGCTTCCGTGCCCTGCACGAGGCGGATGCCTGGGGTAAGCTCCTGAGCCATTTTCGACAGCTGTTCCGCCCCCACGATACCGGCGCGGTAGACCTCGGCGAGCTGCTGCTCGATGTGGTGCAGGTAACGGGACGGCACCTCCTTGAACGCGCCGTGCATGAAGTCGGAGCGGAAGGCATTGATTTGCCGTTGTCCCGTCGTTTTGTTCTCCGTGAAGAAGGGCATGAACTGGCGCAGCGCACTATCGCGCTCTTCCTCCACTTCGGCGCGGGTCTTGTAGATGGGAAAGTCGAAGGTGGCGATGAGCGAGTTGTAACGCCACGGGCGGCCCTGTTCGTATTCGTACCCGAACTTTGTTTCGCGCGGCAGGAAGTAGACGAGCAACGCCACTACGATGATGAGTGAGCCGGCCAGCGTTACTCGGCCTTCGAGTTTTGACTTTTTATGGTTGCTTTCGGTGGTCATGGCTGTATGTAGGGGGGATAAAATTTATAATTTACAATTGATAATTGTGGCTACGCCGTTCATCATTTTATAATTAGGTTTTCGGCCTTGGTACCAGTGGTTCTACTTCGTCCTGTATGTCAGTCGTAGACCTAATTATAAATTGTAAATTATACATTATAAATTATTCATTTCTCTCTGCGCAGCGGATAGTTGCCGCGCAGTTTTTCAAAGAGTTCAGGATGTGCTTTCAGAGCGAGGAAGTCGCGTGTGGGGTCGTATCGGTGCAGAGCCTCACAGTTCGTATTTGCCGCAGAACCTTCGGGATAGTAGCGGTAACCTGCCGGCAGGGCGGGAGGAGTCACCCGTTCGTAGCAACGGCTGTCGAGTCCGAAGTGGCGCACGATGTGCTCTAAGGCCATGCGTGTGCCAGCTGCCTTGCCATCGGCACTGTAGCCCGCAATGTGCGGCGTGCCGAGGAACACGAGGCCGAGCAGTTCGCGGTCAATGTCCGGCTCGTTCTCCCACGTGTCGATGACCGCCGTGTACAGCCTTCCCTCGCTGAGGGCGGCTTTCAGGGCCTGCGTGTCGGCCACCTCGCCCCGGCTCGTGTTGAAGAGCACTGCCCCCGGTTTCAGCAGCGACAGGAGGTGAGCATCGGCCAGGTGGTACGTGGGGTATGGCATCGGTGCTTGTGTCAGCGGCGTGTGGAAACTGATGATGTCGCATTGGGGAGCCATTTCTTCCAAGGGGAGAAAGGCTTCGTGCGGCTCCTTTTCGGCACGCGGCGGGTCGCAACGCAGGATGCGCCCGAAGCCCAGACGGCGTGCCATCCGTTCCACGGCAGTGCCCACATGGCCTGCGCCCACGATGCCCAGCGTCAGACGGTTGAACACCGCCTTGTCTGGTTCGCCAGCTGCCTCTTCAGCTCGCGTGAACTTTTCTCCATTCCAGCAACCGTGTGCGCTGAGCAGCAGCAGGGCACATTCCACATACTGCGCCACGCTTCCGGCATTGCATCCCGGGCAGTTGGCCCAGTCTATGCCCTTTGCCGCCAAATAGTCCGTGTCCAAGTGGTCGAAGCCTATCGTTGCGGTGGCTATAAACCGAACGCGCGAACCCTCCAGGAGTTCGCGGTTGCAGTGGGTGCGTGTGCGCACAATCAGCGCGTCGACCCCGTGCACATCATCGGGTCCGATGGCTGCGCCGTCCCTGTATGTTACGGTGCCCAGCTCTTCAGCGAGGCCGCGCATATACGGTATTTTGGAGTCAATCAGCAGGTGCATGTAAAGGAGTTTATAGTTGAAAGTTTATAGTTTATAGTTGAGAGTTTATACGGTCACCATGCAGCGCAAATTCACTCGCTCAGTGACTATCCTCATGAATTTTAAACTATAAACTTTCAACTCATTTCTAATAAGCTTTAAACTACTATAAGCCTTTCACTCATCCTATCATCTCAATTTCGCATCCTGCGGGTTGCGCAGTCCCCGTGCTCCGGTGAGGAATGCTTTCGCCGTGCCGAAGTTCAGGTTCATGTCCAGGCGCACGGGCAGGTGGTTCTTGTCGTCCGTGATGTAGAACGTAACGATTTCCTTCTCCTTTCTCTCTTTATCCTTCTCAACAAAGGAAAACACGAGGCAGCGGTAGGTGGTGTTGGAGTTTTCCATTTTGAAATTCTTCTTGCCCCGGTAGATGATGGCTTTCCACTCGCAGTCGCGTCCATCGGCCATGAGGAAGTTGATGCGGTGGCCCACCTTCATTCCCTCGGCCGAGAAAGAGCGTGCCCGCATGAGCATGCTGATCATGTCGAAGGCGCAGTACTTGCTGCTGTGGCTGCTGAATTTTGGCTCATTGTTGTTCCGTTGGTAACGCATCTTCACGGCACATTTGCCCGAGGGGTAAGAATACCACACCTCGTTTTTGCGGTACGTTTCGCCCTCGAAAGCCTTTTTTACGAAATATTTCGGTACGAGGTCGAGCCCCGTGTAAGCCATCAGTGTGTCACGCATGACGAAGATGCGGTCCGCCTTCTTTGAGCCGCGCGTGATAAGATACGAGCGGAAGGCCGGCTCGCCGCCATAGGTAGTCTGCGTGGTGTTCATCGAGGCGGTGCCAACTTTAATCCAAACAAATTTCCAGTTGAAGTAAAGGTCGTAAATCAGCGTTTCGCCGCTTTTGAACGCAGTGTTTTTGGAAGAGCATTGGGCTTGGGCTTCCGCTCCGCCAAGGAGAAGGAAGCAGAGGAGAACGAGGGTTTTCAGTGTTTTCATCTTGTGACAGGTTATAGCGTGTTGATTAGAAAAGTATTTTGTGGGTGGAGTGAGGAGTGGCTGTTGTCAGGGGGAGCGTTTACCCCCGTTTCTGCCTTTCGCGTTCCGCGTTGCGGTTCTTGGGTGTTTTCTTCGTGTCGGCCTTCTGCTTCACCAGTTCCTGCGGTTTCTGCCGGAAGCGTGGTGTGTCGCCGATCCGCCATGTCTGTTCGATGTCCCAGTTGGCGCGGATGGTCAGCTTCTGCGGAAAATAGTACACCTCCTCTGCCTGCCGGTCCTCGGCGTAGCATCCTTCGTCCCAGCGGCCGTTACCGTTGCGGTCGTTGAACAGGCGCACATACACCTCACCCGGGTCAAGGTAGAAGAAGTCCGCCCGTCCGTTCGGAGCCGCCAGTTGCCGCTTCACCTTGTCGCCCGTAGAGATGAGCTGTACCACGGCGGTGGAGTCGGCATCGGGGATGATGAGGAAGAGCGAGCCGTAGTTCTCCGGGCCGGAAATGCTGAATTTCGTGTCGTAGGGATTGTTCACCATGCCCGACAGGCTCGTGATGCAGGCCGAGTCCACGTTGAGCACATAGTGCTGCCCGGGCCTCCATGCCCCGCGCAGCGTGTAGTTCAGCAGCGAGAGCGTGTCGCGCTCCACGCGGCAGGCCACCTCCTTGTATGTGCTGTCCACTTGCAGGAACAGGTGGAAGGCTGTCGTGTCCAGACGCAAAGCCGGCTCCGTCAGGCGGAAATGGATGTTCCGGTCCGGTGCCAGCGTTGTGGTCCGGTCAAAGTCCACCTTCAGCGGCGTGGCCGGGGGCGTTTCCTGAGTGAAGTCGCCTCGCTTGTGACGTTTTTCCAGTTTCTTTTGCCATTTTTCCAGCTCCTCCTCGCGTAGTTTTTTCCGTTTCTCCGCGTTCAGTCGCGGAATGAGTTCCAGCGTGTCCGTTTGCAGGTAAGGAACGCTCACTGAGTCGTTCGTGGCATCGTAAGTCAGTTCCAACCGCAGCGTGTCCTGTTCGATAAGGAGCGAGTCGCGCAGCCAGTAAGTTAGCGTGTCGCAACTGGCGTTGTGTTCCATGAGGAAAGCATCGTTGCTGTCGAAGTTCAGTCCGCGCACCGTGGGCAGCTGGGTGGAGGGTGCAGTGAAGAAAAGTTTGAACCACTCCGGTTCGCGCTGTGTTTTCAGCAGCTGGCGTGTCATGTTCTTCTCTGTGAAAGCCAGCAGCACCACGTCGTCGGGCAGGTAATGCGTGAAAGGCACGGTCTTGATGGTATCAATCCTCCTTCAGCGCGTAAATGCGGTATTTCCCCCTTGCCACCCCTTTCACCACAAAGTGGCCCGAACCGTCGGTCCGTGCCACGCGGTCGAAGGGCACGGCCGTGAAAGCCGAGTCCGCCAGGTTGGCGTGGAGCCCCACTAAGACGCCTTTCACCGGTTCCAAGTTCTCCGCCGCCAATACGTAGCCCGATACTTCCATCGTGTCGGCCTCTTGTCCCGTGGAGAAGTAGTAAGTGAAATTGCCTAAGGGGTTGCCCTCGTTGTTGTCCACGATGGCATCGCTGAAGTCGATGGTATACGTCGTGTTCTCCTTCAGCGAGTCGAGCAGTTCGATGGAGATGTGTCGGCCCGAGGTCTTGATTTCCGGCATTTCGATTTGCGGCGGCGAGATGGTCACCTTTTCCTGCGCATTCTCCACCTTAATCAGCTCGTCGAAGGTGATGGTCACCTTCTTTACCTGCTGCTGCCGCGCCCCCATGGCCGGCTGCATGGAAACGATTTTCGGGGGTGTTTCGTCGTAGGGCCCGCCGTCGGGTCCGCTTCCCGGGTTGGCGCACGAAACGAGCGACGCCAGCACAAGGCAAAGTAGGAGGATGGGGTTATATTTCACAGGAATCTGCAATATAGTTTAGAGTTTAAAAGTTTATAGTTGAAAAGTTGATAAGAAAAGTTTGTGGTGGAGAGTCTAAAGCTGATAAGAAATGAGTGGAAGGTTTGTAGTGGAAGAGTTGATACGGTTGCTATGAAGCGCATAATCATCCGCTCAATGACTATCCTTATAAGCTTTAAACTCTCAACTTTCAACTATAAACATTCACTTCATCCTCTCAGAGGAACTTCAGCACCTCTTCCATCACCTCGCGGTTGTTGCAGAGGCGCGGCACTTTGTGCTGTCCGCCCAGTTTTCCCCGGCTCTTCAGCCAGTCGTGGAACAGTCCCTTGCGTGTCGCAATCACTTCCGGCATCTGCAACGTGATGTCCTTGTAGCGTTTTGCCTCATAGTCCGAGTTCACTGTTTGGAGAGCCTTGTCAAGCAGTTCGGTAAAGCGCGCGAGGTCGGCGGGAGCCTTTTCAAACTCAATGACCCACTGGTGGCGGCATTTACCCTCGCCGTCCATGAACACCGGGGCGGCGGTGTACTCGTTGACCACGGCACCCGTTTCGCGGCAGGCCGCCTGCAGTCCTTTTTCCGCATTGTCCACAATCAGCTCTTCGCCAAAAGCATTGATAAAGCTCTTCGTGCGTCCGCTGATGATGAACTTGTAAGGCCGGACCGAGGTGAAGCGCACCGTGTCGCCTATCATGTACCGCCAAAGTCCGCAGGAAGTGGAGATGACCATGGCATAATTGCGTCCTGTTTCTACCTCCCATAGCGGGAGCAGCGAGGGTTCGGGCTTGTCTAACTCCTCCAAGGGAATGAACTCGTAGAACACGCCGTAGTCCAGCATGAGCAGCATTGCCGGGTCCGCCGGGTCGTTTTGCAGTCCGAAGAAACCCTCCGAAGCATTGTACGTTTCCATGTAGTGCATCCCCCCGTGGCGTATCAGGCGGCGGTACTGTTCGCGGTAAGGCGTGAATGCCACCCCGCCGTGGAAGAACACCTCCAAGTGGGGCCACACCTGGTCGATGCTCTCCTTGCCTGAGAGCTCCAGCACGCGGGTCAGCACCGCCATCATCCACGACGGTACGCCCGAGAGGTTCGTTACCTTTTGCTTCATGGCGATGTGTGCAATGCGGTCGCGCTTCTCCTCGAAGTCAGCCAGCAGTGCCACCTGTTTGGGCGGTGTGCGCACCACGTTCACCAGCGGATTGATATTTTCAATCAGGATGGCGCTGAGGTCGCCCACGAGCGAGCCCGGCAGGTTATAGTTCGGGGCGTGCGAGCCGCCGAGTATGAGTGCGCGTCCATCGAAGATGCGGCTTTGCGGGTTATTATGCAGATACAAGGCAACGGCATCCGTTCCGCCGGCGTAGTGCGTGTCCTTCAGTCCCTGCGGACTGACGGGGATGAACTTGCTTTTGTCCGCCGTGGTGCCCGACGATTTGGCGTACCACTTGACCTTTCCGGGCCAGAGCACGTTGGGTTCACCGTGGCGCATTTGGTCAATGTAGCCCTTCAGTTCCTCGTAAGAATTGAGCGGCACTTTGGCCGCAAACTCCTCGTAGCTGTGTATCGAGGCATATTGGTAGCGATGTCCCCACTGCGTGTCCGCCGCCTGCTGCAGCAGTCTGTGCAACACCCCGCGCTGAATGTCTTCAGCGTGTGCGGCATAGCGTTCGATGGCGCGGACACGTCCTTTGAAGAAGGGGCGAATGATAGGAGTGATGCTCATAATGGGGGCAAAGATAGTGCAAGGCGAGAGCAAAGAAAAGAAAAGCCGCGGGATTTTCGTTTCTTTGCCGAGCCGCCGCCTATCTTGGCGAAGCAAAGTTGTGCAAGGCGAGAGCAAAGAAAAGAAAAGCCGCAGGATTTTCGTTTCTTTTCTTTGCCGAGCCGCCGCCTATCTTGGCGAAGCAAAGTTGTGCAAGGCGAGAGCAAAGAAAAGAAAAGCCGCAGGATTTTCTTTGCTTCATGTCGAGCTGCCGCCTATCTTCTTGCAGCATCGCCGCTTTTGTTTCATAGGTGCCGCAGTTCTTTTTTACAACTCCCGGACTTGTGTTCTACAACTCCCGGACTATTTTTTCCTACTCGGCGATTAGAAAAAAATAGTCTGGGACTTTTTTTCAACGATAAAGGGGCATGTTGCTGAACTCAATGGCAGGCGCGTGGAAATGCAGTTTTTCACCTTTATTATAGAGGTATAACACCTCCGCTCAGTAAATCCGAAAAATATTATTGTGATGAGAAAGTTTGACATTCTCTGATAAAAATGTATTTTTGCCGCGTCGCAAGTTAGCCCCCTGAGGGTCAGCGGGCGGCTCTTATATAAGAAAGGCGTTTTCAAGACGTTGTTCTCTAAGTGGCACGAACTTCGCAACTTCATTACCAACCAGAGATAACGACCGGAGAACGCCTACGTAGTGCGTTTGGATTTCCCCGTGGGCTAAAGCGCAGGCATTTGGCATATCCCCTTTTGTGGGGGACTTATGCCGGTGCCGTGGCGCAGCTGCCTGCAGTCGGGGCGATTACATCATACGTACCGGCGTGGGCTAACTGCGGAGTTTATTCTTTTGGTTGGTGGGCATTGCGAAGGCCTGTGCTACTGGGGAATAAACCGAGAAACAGACTCCCGCGCCTTTTTTGTATACTGACGAAACCAGAACTTCATCAACCACTTTGCCGAATTAGAGGAGTTTATAGGCACACCAACTTATAAACATCATGAGGTATTCATTCTTTTCCGTGTTGGCAGCCCTGTTCTGCTTCACCCTTCACGTCCATGCCCAAGGTTCTCTTTTGGCCACGCTGAGCCATGACGGCACCATCTCCACTTTCTACGGCTCTTCGGCTTTGCGTCAGGCCCATGCCGCTGCCGCTTCCGGCGACATCATCACCCTTTCATCCGGCAACTTTATTCCCGTAGACATCACCAAGAACATCACCCTGCGAGGTGCAGGCACGTGTGTTGATGTCTCTCAGGGATTGGAACCGACCGTCATTTCGGGCAACTTTTCCATTGATGTGCCCAAAGACAGTACGAATAGGCTGACGATAGAGGGAATTTATTGCAATTTCGATATAAGTTATAAGAACTGTTCCAACGCCATGTTCTTGAAGAGCAGGTTTAAGCAAATAACATGTTATAATAACTCTGCCAACGTCTTGTCCAACTGCTCTTTCATCCATTGTCGTATTTCAGAGTATTTTTATTTGGGCTCCAACTGCTCTGCTTCCTTGATCAATTGCGCGGTGGAAGACCCATCTGCTTCTGAGAACACCGGTCTCTTCGAGTTTGTGAATTGCGTGATAACGTATAATGATCTCTATACTGATTATGTAACCTATTCTTCCTATAAGAACTGCATCATTAGCGCAAAGCCGAATTCTAGTTCTTTCAGCAATAAAATTCCCTCTAATTGCGTAGCCTACAACTGTGTGGCAGCACGTAGTATGAGCGGTTATCCCCTATTCGGCAACATGACGAATAGCACCAACTCCTACTCCTCCTACGACGAACTCTTTACTACCTATGCCGGAGGCGGTTTGGGGCAGCTCGACTCGGAAACTTTTGAGCTGAAAGAAGCGGCGCAGACAAAATTCCTCGGCACCGACGGCACACAGGTGGGCATCTATGGCGGCAGCCTGCCCTTCGACGAAACGCCCAGCAACCCCCAGATAACGAAATGCAACGTGGCCGCCAAATCGACAGCCGACGGTAAGCTCAGCGTCGACATTGAAGTGAAGGCTGCCGAGTAAGCAGACACACAACTAACACGCTGACACTATGCAAAAGTATATATTGTTCATCCTGTTCCTTTGTCTGCACTGGGCAGCAAGGGGACAGTCGGGCTACGACTACCGATACTGGTTCGACTACGACGACACGAAGCAGTACACCGGCAGCTCTGACACCGAAAGCTGGCACTTCGATGCCGACCTGACGGGGCTGGACCACAGCCTGCACACCTTGCACCTGCAGGTGAAGGATGCCAAGGGCGCGTGGAGCGCACCCCACACCCGCTTCTTCCTGAAGCAACTCGCACCCCAGGCCGGCGAGGCCGTGCATTACCGTTACTGGTTCGACCTCGATACTGGACACCAGCAGACGGGCACTTCGTCACAGAACATCTGGCACTTGGACACCGACCTCAACGGACTGGGCAACACGTTGCACGCGCTGCACCTGCAGGTGATGGACGGAAACGGACAGTGGAGCGCACCGCAAACGCGCTACTTCCTGAAGATGCCCGTAGAAGCCGAAATGCGCTACTATGTCTGGGTGGACGGACAGGAAGAGGAGCGAACCTTGGTGCAGAAAGCACCCGGAGAGAAAACGGCCTTGGTGGATGTGAGCGGACTGACCGACGGTTTCCACATCCTCTTCCTCCAGGCCGAGGGCACCGGCGGACAGTCGGCCCCGCACACCTCGATGTTCATCAAAATTCCCCAAACGGAGGGCGTGGACTTCCTGACCTGCGTTTGCAGCGTCGACGGCAAGCTCTACCGTCAGGAAAAAGTGGCCTCCAGCGGCGGCGTGGTGGAGTGGACGCTCGACGTGTCCGACCTCTCGCAGGGACTTCACCGCCTGCAGGTGCAGGTGCTCACCCCGAGCGGCGCAGCGTCGGCCGTGCGCGACGGTTTCTTCTTCCGCAGTCCGCAGGCAGAGGAGCTGTCTAACCTGTCGTGCCTCTACAACATCGACAACGGCCCTTTCAGGCTGGCCAAGGGTGCCAGCACCACGGGCGACTACCACTTCAACCTCGACGTGGCCGACCTGCCTGACGGACTGCATCGCATCACCTACTTGCTGACGGGAAAAACCGGCTCCACGACGAAAGCCAACATGGCCTTCTTCTACAAGACCCCGCTGGGCGGACAGGGCATCACCGAGTACCGCTATTGGCTCAATCAGGACGAGGAAACCGCTACGGATGTGAAGCTGTCGGAGCGCGTTTCGCCCTTTGCACTCATCGACTTGCTGCCCGTGGACGGAATGCCCATCCGCAGCGAGTGCTTCCACTTTGAATGCAACGCCGAGGGCACTCCCACCATGTATGCCAAAAACGACATACACTTTCAGTTCTTCGACCCTTCCGGACGTAAGGCCGAAACGGGACGGCAGTATGTGGATTACAACGTGGCCCAGACCGTGACGGAGCTTACCCCGTTAGAGAGCGGCGTAAGGGTGTATAAGACCAAGCCCGGAGAAAACGAGGTGATTTGGTACACCGTTGATGCCGAACGCGGCGACAGTCTGGCTTTCCGCTTGGACCAGGCCGCCAGCTTGCAGGTGTTTGATGCCAAAGGCCGCGAAATGTACGCCGCCGAGGGTGCGGCTGCCGTGAAGTTCGGCGGTTGCCACGTGTCGGAGAGCGGCACTTACTACGTGGCCTTGCACGATGTGAAGGGCACGACGGGACCACATATCGCCATCGACTATAGCCACATTGACCGCTACGCTGTGCTGGAATGCGCGCCCAAAGAGCTGGGCGTCATGCCCTGCGTTCACCTTATCACCCTGGATGGCAACGGCTACGACAGACTTCAGTCTGCCTACTTGGAGCAAAACGGTGTGCAGATACCCATTGACTCCATCTACACCAATGGCAAGACAGACACAGAACTCATGCTGACCCTCAAAGGCGACGAGGCGTATGGTAACTACGACCTCGTGCTGCAATTTGAAGAAGAGGGCGAAGCCGAAAGCCTGAAGGTGAAGAACGCCGTGGCCTTGGCAGCTCCCAAGTTGGCCTCCATACAAATCGAGGTGGAGGCTCCGCGCATTCTGGCCAGCCCCTACCCCGTTCACATCAAGCTGACCAATCCCAGCAACCTGACTTACATGCACGTGCCCTTCAACTTTGCTTACGACAACGTGGACAATATCGCAGGCATGGGATTCGGCAACTTCACGCTGGAGACAAGTGAGGACATAGCCGCCGAGGGCGTGGAGTTTGACTTCGTGAGCGACAACTTCAAGGAGAAGATGATGAAAGCACGCACCGTGCCCACGCTGATACCCGTTATCCGTGCGGGCGAGACGCAGGTGTATACCGTCACCTTCAAGAGCGGTGGGCACCAGCGCTTCAAGTTGTATTGCTGGACGGGTATGCCCTGGATTTTCTACGTGGGCGAAACGCAACAGTTCCTGGGTGAAAACGGTTTCAACTTTGAGTGGAACAACCGGGGCGACGGTGAAATCAGCACGGGTTCCGGCGGCGGTTCTTCGTCTGGCGGTTCCGGTAGCGGCTCTTCAGGCGATGGCTCCTCCTCCGGCGGTTCTGGTGGTGGTTCTTCCTCGGGCGACGGTTCTTCTTCTGGCGGTTCCGGCGGCGGAGTAATCATTGACGGCGGTTCGGGCGGAGGCAGCGGCTCAGGAGGCAGTTTCGAACCACCGATTGACGTTTGTATGCCCGACCCTTGTGCTTATGTGGGCATAGCAGGTGATTGGTTCTCAGAATGTGGCTGCGCCACGATGATGGGATTGGCCAATACGTTTGCCGGTATCTACGGTGCGCTCATCAATCGCCACCACTTGGCCATGCGAGCGCAAATGGGCGACTTCTACGAGCCAGGTATGTTTCCCACGCTCCGCCTGCTCAGCCCGGCAGAGATAGCACGCTTGTGGATGAGCCACTGCCTGTTCCACCTGCCCGGCCGACTGGGCGAATTTATCGGCCGCTACAACAATTTCCAAAGTGCTATGAACGGCGACCCCTGCCCCAACCCGGACGGACATCCCGTGGAGGTGCTGACACCCGGCGACCCGAACGACTTGATTGGCTATACCGCTGAATCGGGCAGCACGCACATTAAGCAGGGCGTGGAGCGCGTGCCTTACACCATACGCTTTGAGAACGATCCCGCCATTGCCACGGCAGCAGCTCACCACATTGTGGTAACCAACCGGCTGGATGCCGAAAAATTCGACCTTTCTTCCTTCCGCCCCGTACATGTGAAGATTGGCGACGTGGTGACGGAACTGGACGGCTCGAAGAATTTTGTCAAGACCATCGATCTGAGGCCACGCCTCAACGTAGTGGCCCAACTGACGCTGGAGTACAGTGCCACCACGGGATTGGCCACGTGGCAACTGGAGGCGCTCGACCCCTTGACCATGGAGCCGACGGTTTACGCCATGGACGGTGTGCTGCCGGTGAACTCGAACGGCGAAGGTGAGGGCGAACTGGCGTACGAAATCGACCTGAAGCCGGAATTGGCGCACTCCACGCAGATTGACAACCAGGCTACGATTGTGTTTGACAACGAAGACGCCATTGACACACCGGTGTGGACCAATACGCTCGACCTGCTGCAGCCCGAAGGCCGCCTCAAGGCGGTAATGCCCACGGGCAAGGGTACGGCCAACTTCGAGTTTGAAGGAACAGACGAAGGTTCGGGTGTATGGAAGTTTCAACTGTATGCACAGGAGGCGGCTGATGCCGAATGGAAGCTGTTTGCCGAAGTGGCAGATACTACAGCAGCCGTATTGGCTTATGAGTCCGACAAAGAATATGGCTTCTACGCTGTGGCGGTGGACCGAGCAGGCAATGTTCAGCAGAAGGAGCCGCAGCGGGAGGTGAACTTTGCCGATTATCTGCCGGGCGATGCCAACGCCGACGGCGAGGTGGATGCCGAGGACATCGTCTTGCTTATCAACTACTGCTTAGGCAACGCCGTAACGCTGCACTTCACAGCTTCTGACCTGAACCACGACAGCGTAATCGACGCCGAAGACATTGTGGCCCTGACCAATATCTGCTTGAGCAAGGTCAGTGCCGCCCGCGTAGCACAAAGAAGACAACGATTAAGCGAAATACAAAAATGAAAAATGCTTTTAAACTGATTTTATGGCTCTGGGCGTGTTGCACTGCACACGTCCAGGCCGACACGGGCACATTGCAAGTGTGGGGTAGCGACCTGACGCTGACGGCGGACGGTTCTACCATTTCCAAACTCACAATTTACGAAAAAGACGTAGTGGACTACACGGCGGTTACGCTTTCGCTCGTGGTGCCCAAAGGAGTGAAGGTGGCGCAAGTGCGCTCCGGGCGGGAATATGTCAATGACATCCAGCTCAACCCTGACCGCGCCACTTCTACGCACGCTATCACGTGTTACCAAGCCAGTGAAACCATCATCAACGTAGTGATTTCTTCTTCCACTAATCAGAATCTGTTTCCGGACGATATTGAACACAATCCGGTGGAGGAACTGTTTACCATCGGACTTACTGCCGACCCGACAATGGTAAATGGCGAATACGAGGCTCGGATAGTAAACAGCAAATTTGCGCTGGCCGGTGGCGGTGGTTCGGTGCCTGCCGAGGAGCCGCGGATGAAGCTGACGGTGGAAGGCGGCGTGCAGGGAACGGTGGTGAACTATGCGCTGACGGAAGCGGGCTATGGCACGCTGATATTGCCCTTTGAGGCTGCATTGCCCGAGGGCGTGGAGGCGTTTCGCTGCATCGGTATGCAAGACGATTGCATCGTGACGGAGGAGTTGAACTGCATTCCGGCCAACACGCCGGTGCTGTTGGCGGGAGCCCCGGGACGGTTCACCTTTACGGGTGAGGCTGTGCCGCAGCAGGCAAGTTTTACCGACGGATTGTTGACCGGCGTGATGGAGCGCACGGAAATAACGCAGGGTTACGTGCTGCAGCAGCAGGACGAGCTGGCTTTCTATCCCGTGAACGCCGAAAAGCCCATAACGGTTCCGGCTTTCCGTTGCTATCTGACTTATCCGCAGGCACTCAGGGCTATCCGTATCGGCGGTGAGCTGACGGGTGTGGGCGGACTGCAAGCTGACAAGGCGCCGGCGCAGGGATGCTATGACTTGCAGGGCAAGCGGGTCGGTAAACCGGCCATGAAAGGAGTGTATATCAAAGAAGGTAAAAAAATAATAGTGGATTAAGCCATGAAGAAAAGTTATAAGAATCCCCAAGCGGAAGTGATTGATTTGTTTCCTGAGAACAGAATTGCCATCAACCTGGGCAGTAACGATGCCGACCCCGATGCCGTCGTACTGTCGGTGGAGATGGATTATGGAGACGACGGAGACGAAGGGACGGGTTACTGGCAGTAATTCCAAATCAATATATAAAGGGCGGGCCGCGCGGTGTGGATGCGTGGCCCGCCCTTTTGGTAAAGAAGCAATAGCGAAATCGTGGCCTGACGAACAGAAACATGGTACTAAGGCGCATCAAGCGGACAAGCTGGCCAAAGACAGTGAAGCTCCTAAAGGCAACCGTAACCTTGATGCGTAAACCATGCAGGTAAACGAGGAAAGATGTATGGCTTATCCCGCGAGGCCTCGGCAGTCCGCAAGGATAGTAACAACGAATGTCGAGGAGTCAGCAGAGGCCGAAGTAGCCGACCGCGTGACGGTCAAGGCGAAGGGCCGAATCGTGCATTGTCTTACAAGACAATCTGTGTATTTGGAAACTGTAGTAGTCAGATGTCCGAAGAGGAACTCTCTTTTCAAGACGATAGGGCGTATCCCGACAATAGAGAAGAAGTGACGATGTCCAATATGCGGAGTCCAAAAGGGACAAGACAAGCACGAAACCGCCGTATGCCGAACGGCACGTACGGTGGTGTGGGAGGAAGGAAAACGAAAGTAGGTCAGAAAACTTACTACGTTTTCCGACCTACCCGATT
>SFQP01000058.1 GCA_004562975.1 bacterium | reverse complement strand
CCGTTTGCCGTGCTCAACTGCGACGACTTCTACGATCGCGATGCTTTCCGCGTAATGGGCAAATGGCTGAGCGACCTTCCCGAAGGCTCTACGGGCAAGTATGCCATGGTGGGCTTCCGTGTGGGCAACACGTTGAGCGACAGCGGTACGGTGAGCCGTGGCGTTTGCGAAAACGACGACCAGCACCACCTGACTTCCGTTGTGGAGCGCACGAAAATCCAACGCTTCGACGGCGTGGTGAAGTATCTGGACGAGAACGACGAATGGGTGGCTATTCCCGACACAACCCCCGTTTCGATGAACTTCTGGGGCTTCACTCCCGACTATTTCGCCCACAGCGAGGAGTTCTTCAAGACATTCCTTTCCGACCCCGCCAACATGAGCAACCTCAAGAGCGAGTTCTTCATTCCCTTGATGGTGGACAAACTCATCAAGGACGGCGTAGCTACCTGCGAAGTGCTTGACACTACTTCCAAGTGGTTCGGCGTGACTTATCCCGAGGATCGTCCGGGCGTAGTGGAGAAGTTCCAGAAGCTGGCCGACGACGGCGTTTATCCCGAAAAGATGTTCTAAGCCTAAGGCGTAACTAAAAGATTGCTGCCGGTTCTTTAGTCTGAGCTAAGGAACCGGCAGCTGTTTTTTTGCTTGAAAGTTGTAGAAAACTATAGATAGCTATTGATTACTATAGAAAGCTATTGGTTACTATAGAAAGCTATAGATAACTATTGAAGGCTATAGATTTCTATAGCAAACTATAGAAACCAAAGCGTTTATCTCACCACCACCTTTTGCGTAACGGCGGCACCGGCGTGGCGCGGCGTGAGGCGCACGATGTAGACACCGGGCTGCAAGCGCGAGCCGGCAGGCAGGAGGTTGCCGGCGGCATCAAAGGTCTGCAGGCTGCGGACGGGGGCGGAGGTGTGGAGCTGGCCGTCATTCCCGACAAAGACGCGGAGCGTTTCGGACGCTTCTACGTGACCGATGGCTGAAGTCTCGGCATTGAGCCGAACTTGTGCGGCGTTGAGCACTTCGTTGTAGCGCATCTTCTGGCGGTCGAGCAGGTGTACGAAGGCAGCTACGCGGCAGTTCTTCCGGTTCCAGTCCGCTCCGAGGGCGACTGGCGCGAAGTCAACGGAATAGTTGTTGTCAGCGTCCAACACAAGCTGGTCGCCCGTAGCGGTGGCGCAATAGTTGTGGCGGATGACACCGTTGTGCTTGAAACGGTCGAGGAGGTCAGCCGGAGCACCGTCGCCGTCGAGCCCTTTCTGCGGATATTTCTCCAGCGAGATACTGTCCTCCACAAGGTAGGCTGAGATATAGATGGGTAGTCCCGAGGCGGCCATGTCGCTGTTTAGGCGGCCGGAGATGTGGCAGCCGATGCCCTTCTCCGTTTCCTGCAAGCTGAGGTTCACGCTCGCCATGGCGGGGCGCACGGCAGCCTGTGCCAGCGCCGAGGCATAAGGTTCGGTTTCAGCTACCTTGGCTGAAACGACGGGAACTTCCTCGCCCACGGGCACCACGCGGTCGTACATCACCGCCGGGTTGAACGTGGCCTGTCCAGGGCCGAAGAGGAAGAGCAGTTCATCGTCCACCGGCTGCGTGAAGGAATCCTTCTGGTAGCCGCTGTGGTGCGTCACGTAAACCAGGTCGGAGAGCGTGTGTTCCTCCATGGCTATGTCAAGGAAGTAAGCCATGAATGGGCATGCCGTACAGGTCTGGCTCGTGAACTCCTCGACCAGCGGCACGCGGACGAAGGCGTCTGAAGTGACATAGTGCCACGTTGTGCCCGGCATCACAGTCTGTGCCTCCTCGCCGTCGACCGTCGGCACGGTGAGCCGCAGCCATTGGTTAATGCCCGTTTCTGCACCGCTGCGGATGCTCATGGGCAGCACGCGGGCTTCGTGCGGCTGCAAAGGCGTGTCAAAGTGGATTTCGTTAGCTTCAGGTTCCGCATCGCCCTGCCCCTGCGTGTGGAGCACCACGCTGCTCACGGGCTTGTCCGAGCAGTTAAGGAAGGACACCTTCCCGGCAAAGTGCGAGGCCGGCGCGATGACCAAGGGAGCGTGGGAGGTCTGTGCGAACACGCTGCGTTCCAGCAGGGGAGCGGCCTCGTTGTCGAGAATGGCCGAAATCATGAGCACGCCCCGGTCCGTGTACTCCTTCCAGCCCTGACTTTGCAGGTTGAACCAGCAGCCGCCGGCCACGCTCACCGCATCGTAGGCACCGATGGGATAGCCGGCACCGAGCGTTTCAAAAACCTGTAGTCCCACGTAGAGCGGTTCGTCGCCGATGGTCACAGGCTCGTCAAAGTAAAGGTTGTTCCAGCCCTTTTCAAAGTCGCACACTTTCTGCACCGGCTCAGCCTCCACGCTACCTTTGGCGCACTGGATGAGCGAACGCTTTTGTCGGGTTTGTTTATACTCATTGCTCATGAAGCAGCGCACGCCGAGTATTTGGTGTCCCTTGAGCCGTGCCATGGCCGGGTCGAGTCCCGGGTCCAGACAGATGTAGGCCGACACGAAACCATTTTCGCCGATGCCTTGGAAAACCATGTCGGTGCTGTCGCACGTTTCAGGCGCATAGCCGTAGCGCGGGAAATCCTGCGCTTGCGCACCGCATAGTACGGTACAATATAATAGGAGTAAGCTGAAGAATTTTTTCATTGCTGACAGAATTTGTAGGGTTCTTTTTCGGGTTATGAGGAATTAGTTTTCAGGTCATAAGGTTATAAAGTCACTGATTGAGCAGGCCTCCTGCCCTTCAGGCAGTAACATTATAACCTCATGACCTGCGCGAAGCGCAACATCTCATAACCTTTGAACGATTAACGCACCACCACTTTGGCGGCTTTCGTTCCGTCCGAAGCGGCAGACTTGACGATGTAAACGCCGGGCCGGCCCTTCACGGAAGTCACGCGGATGCCGGAAAGCGTGTACATCTCGGTCGGTTGACCGTTGCGGTAGAACACACCGTCGTGCAGTTCCAGTCCGCCGTCGGCCTTCACATTTTCGATGCCGGCCGGCAGGGGCACATCAGTCTCCGTGCTGTTGATGATTTCGCGGTTCAGGTTATCGTTGCCCTTGCCACGGTTGATCAGAGCCACCACCGAAAGGTTGGCCGGGTTATAGTCAGAGTAGAGCACCGCTTCGAACGATTGCTGGAAATGTCCTTCGCTGTCGGTTTCCAGTTGTTTTCCCCAGAACGGCGTGAGGATTTCGCGTATCACGTTGTAGTGGACATAGTTTTGCGCCGGTTTTTCACCCTCCTTGTCGTCCCAGAATTTCTGGCTGTTGCTTTCCACCTCCTTCTCCATGAGGTAAACAGTGAGGTAAAGCGGTTCGCCTTCGGGCATCACGCCCTGCGCCACATCACCTTGCACATCGATGGAAATGATTTTGCCCTCCTCGTCGACCGTCGGTGTGGCCGTTACTGAAGCGAACGTGGGGCGTTCCAATGCGCTTTCGTACATCCTTTTCCCTTCGCCGGGGTAGGGGATGCCGTAGAGGAAAGGCGTGCCGCTGATGGCCGCCACGTTGTTGAGGTAGTCCGTGCGGTCAACCGACATCGTGGGCAGAAACACCTTCATCGAGTCGCCGGCGCAGAGTTCCAGCATCATGTCCAGAGCCTCGTTGTTGCCCGTCATGAACTGGTCGTCCACGTGTTGGCAAACCAGCGTGATGCGGTCGCGGAGCGGGTAGTAGTCGCTCATTAAATACTCATCGAAGTAGATAGGAATCTGGTAAGCGTTTTCAGAGCCGAAGAACTCGATGGTGGGGCGGAAGGTATAGGCTTCGGCCACCTCCTCGGGCACGGCGATGATGTTCACCTCCTTGCTGAAAGGTTCGGCGCAGGCTTTGCCGTTCACCTTCGTGATGCTCACCGTGGCCTTGCCGCTTCCCAGGAAGTTGATGGGCAGGTTCACTCTATTCACTTTCGATGCGGTGATGCCTGAACTGAGCTTCACCTCCGTGCTTTGCGACAGTTCGCCTTGGGTGGTGGTGACTTCGATGCTGCTCACGCTGTTGGAACCCACGTTGCCGATGGTGAACACGCAAGCTTTGTCGGCATCTTTCAGGCCGATGTGCTCATAGCGCATATCCTGTATTTCGAGCATATTCTGGAATTTGCCCTCATCGTCCTTGATGACCAACATGATGGCCATGGTGCCGAAGTCGCGGTAGTCATTCCACACTTCCTTTCCGGCGGCATCGGTGTGTCCGTCGTAGAGGTAGCAGCTGTTGGGAACATTGAGGGGATAAAATTTCGGGATGCAGCAGTGGTTGGCCGTGAGGTCGGTGTAGTAACCCACGACCAGTTCGTCCGTGTCGGGTATTTCAAAAGGAGCGTCCAGTTCCAGCTCGTTCCAGCCGAATTTTCCCGTTCCGTGTCCCGTGGCCAGGTCCTCGCCGTCGAAGGAGGTACGGATAAACATATCGAAAGTTCCGGTCAGTTCGCTGTCGTCCCATCCCAGCCGCAAGGCCGTTACCTTGCCACCGATATAGGTCTTGAACATATCGCGGGGCAGCTTGATGGCCACGCCTACCCGGGCATCGTAGTCGAGTGAGAGGCCGTCCCACGGGTAGATGTAATCATCGTAGTTGCAGTGACCGAGGTAAATGGTCCCCTCGGCGGCATCGGCCCGGGCTGCCGGGTTTTCGGCCTTGGCCGACGGGGTGTTCTGCCTCCATGCGCTCTGGGCGTTCATGGACAATCCTGTCAGCAACGCAACGGCTGCCAGGATCAAGAAGCGGTAGTAATGAGATTTCATAAGCAGATGTGTTTAGGGGTTGTTATTATAACAGATAAGCCGGAGTCCAAAAATCCGGTTCTCTATGGTGGGCAGTGCCTTCAGCGTACAGCCATTCGCATTCGCCAGACCATCGTGCCGCGCCGTGCTTCCACCACATATACACCGCCGGGCAGTGCCGGCAGGCGGAAGCGGGCTTCGCTGCCAGCCGGAGTGGTATGTTGTGCCCATAACCTTCCGTCGGCTCCATAGAGCGCGAAGGTCGTGGCAGCTGTTCCCGGCAACGTGCAGCAACCGTTGCGCCATGACAATACGCCATTTCCAGCTGCCGTTTCGGTCCATCCCGCTTCCGTTGTTTCGGGATAGAGTGCGCAGCGTGCGGCGTTGACCACCTCGCCCGTTGTACGGTCCAGCAGCAAGGCCACAACAGCCACGTGTTGCGGGTTGGCATAGTCGGGCAGGGTGATGGCCGTTTGTACCGTATGGGTTTCGCCAGCCTTTACGGCGATGTCTTTCAGAATGGGTGTGCCGCGATACGCGCCATTGGTGGCGCGGGCCACTTCCTGGAAAACAAACGGGTGGATGCGGTGTGGCAGTGTTTCAAAACCGTCCAAGTCGCTGGTCGAGCCGGCAAAACCGTTGTCCTGATAGTAAGCGTCATCGCTGACGCTGTCCTCCACCGCCACGCAAAAAAGGTTGTAGCGATTGGCCTGTGCCGGCGAGGCAAAGCGTATGGTGGCTTCAGCCTTCACGCCGTTGTCGTGTGAAACCGCCAGCGTCAGGTCAGCTTCAGGCAAGCGTTGTTGTTCGGTCAGGAACCACGTTTCAAAGCCATCACCCAGCATGGTGTATTCCGGTCCGTGTTCCGTTTCCACCTCCTCCATGGGATTTTTGAGATAGCGGCGGTTTATCCAGCCTGACGGGAAACCGTTGAAGGCCAGCTCCTTTACATAGTCGTCCATGGCCATGGGGTCATCGTAGTGGATGGCCACCCCGATGAACGATTCGGGGTATTTCTTGTGCAGCCGGTTCATGGCCACTATCCCCAGCGGACAGTAGACACACCACATGCCCGTGGCTTCCTCGATGACCGTGCGCCGGGTGGTGGGAAACAGCAGCCCCACAACCATACCTTCTGTTTCGCGCGGCAGGTCGTCAGGAGCCGTCACCGACAGTTTGTAGTTCACCGTGTCGCCGGGTGTCATGTCCATTTCGGAGGGCAGTTCAAAGCTGAGGGTGTCGCCCGGCTGTAACTGCAAGCCCGTGAAGGTGTGCCTCACCTCTTTGCCATCATGGCTGAACACGGCTTCAAAACTGTCAATCACTTTGTCCCCGCATGCTACGAAGCGTCCGGAGGGTTTGAACCCTTCATTTTGGAAAACGTACGAGGGAATGTCTGAAACCAGGCAGTATTGGCCGGTTCCACCCTCCACCCGTATGTCGTCGATGGCCAGTATTTCACCATCGAGTGTGGTGTTCACAAAAGCGATGTACACTTGTTTTCCGGCATACTCGGCCAGCGGAATTTCGTGTTGGGTCCACAGGTTCAGTTTCTCCTCTTCCACGGTGAGCACCGGTGGGGCGGTGAAATCTTCGGGACGGTTGCCTGCGGTCGAAACGCGCACTTCGTAGCGGTCGCCGTGGATACAGGATTGGCTGAAGGAGTTGGCGCGCCAGGAAAGGCGTGCTTCCGCATCGAGCACATTGACAGGAGGAAGCACCAGCCAGTCGTCGGAGGGCTTCAGCTCTTCGCCGGCCTGCACTTTGTACTTGGACGCACTGGCAGCGTAGTAGTTTTTTGTGCCCTCCTCGCGCAGACATTTCCACGCGTCTCCCTGGTCGAATCCCGCCTGCACCATGGAGAAGTAGAGCGTTTGCTTGTCCTGGTCGTAGGTGGTGCAGCCGGTGGGCAGCCCATTGGAAAAGTCAGTGGAGAAATATGTCACATTGCCTTGGGCCGCTCCACGCAGAAGGCCGAGCAGGCTGAGGTAAAGCAGGAAATAATGTTTCGTGAGCGTCATTGGTTGATTATTTGGGATGTTGGCCAATGATAATGACAAGGCCGCTGTGGAAAGCAGGCTATGCCTTGGGGCGGGACAGGGGTTCAATGGCATGCTGCCAGAGAAACGGATGGTTCTGCGGCAGTCGCACCTCAGCCCGTTTATGCCCCCTTGACAAATTTGCCCTGCAAGGTGCGTCCGCCTGCTTTGATTTGGTAAACATAAGTGCCTTTCGGCAGGTTTTTCATGGATATCAGAGCCGCTCCTTCAGCAGTTTGTACCGTACGGCCGGCCATGTCGTAGACCACGGCGTGGGTCGTCCCTTCGGGCAACAGCAGTGATTGTCCGTCACGGCTCATTCTGACATCCGTTTCATCAGCCTGTACCGTTTCGATGCCGGTTTCGGTAGGCAACAATGCTTTGCGCATCCGGTAAATACCGCTCGCATTGCGTTTGGCGTTCTCGGGCGTGTCATATACCGCTACATAAAGAAAATCCTTGTCCGCTGCGAGCGTCAGGGGCGAGAGATAGTAGCCGTTAGGCTCTCCATCGACATAGTCGGGCATGCCGCGCGAAATGTCAAACCACTGCTCTCCGCCGTTGTTCGTGCAGTAAATGCCGGTAGATTGCATGGCTGCCACGAGCAGGGAAAGCGGCATTTTCCGTTTGGTTCATCACGCTGCGTCCGCAGTAAAGTTTGCCGCCGGCAAAGGCTGAAACCGCCATGAAGTTGCTGTCGGTGCGCACCTTGGTCCACGTCATGTCCGTTTCGTTGAGTTGGTAAACGCAGTACACGCCGAAGGCATACAGCTTGCCGTTCAGCGATACGAGGTTGTAGATGTTTTCCACCACTTTGCCGCCTTTCTTGCCGTCGTCCAGCTCAATGGACATACTTTCCGTGTCGGTATTGTTCCATGTTTCGCCGTTGTCGTCGGAATAGAGCACGCCTCCCCCGGTGAAATCGGCAATGAAGAGGCGGTCATTGTGGAAGGTCATGGTGTAGCAAACGGTCCAGTCCTGGTCCTCGGGAGCTACCAGTCCTTCGAGCGCGCGGGCATAACTGAGAATTTCCCAGGTCTGGCCACCGTCGGCTGAGCGCGCAATGTGTGCTCCCATACCGGCAGCGAACACGTAGCCGTTGCCCTCCAGCATATCGCTGTAGTGGTAGTCCTTTACGGCTGTCTTCTTCCATGTTTTTCCTTGGTCGGTGGAAAGGAAGATGCCTCCGGTGTTGTCCCAGACATAGTTGGCGACCAACATGTTTCCTTCCTGTGTGATATGGAAGGTGTAGGTAGCCGGAAGACTGTAGAAGAGTTCCCACTTGGCACCCTGTGCCGTGGCTGTTTGGAATGACGCTGTGAACAGCCAGCCCAAGCCGGTTGTCAATAGGAATAATAAGGTGTAGAGTTTTTCTTTCATAGTGCTTGTATAAAAGGTTTGTAATAAGGTTGTTGTGAAAAACTTCTGGCTGCAAATATAGCGTGTTTTGAATATTACGGTGAGCAATTTAAGAGTTGTTTGTAGTTTCTGGAGGAAAATATCCCTGAATGAAAGTGTTTGGTTGACGATTTTGCCGTGTTTGTCGAAGGCTTTGCCGTTTCTGTCGTAGGCTTTGCCGTTTCTATGCACCCGATTGTCAGTGTTTCCCTGCAAGGGTACAACTGTTTCCCTGCAAGGGTACAACTGTTTCTCAGTAAGGGTACAACTGTTTCCCGGTAAGGGTACACTTGCGAATCCGGTTCCCAATAGAGGAAACGCACGAATTCAGCATACGGAATCAGGTTTTGTTTTTTCATCGCAGGAATAGAAAACCGAGAGGGGCAGCTTGGATTTCTTCAAGCAAGCCACAGCCTTCGGCGGGCGGCAGCCATTCCATGTGGCTGCCGCCCGCTTCCGGATAGTCTTATGCACCTTGGGCTGTACAGAGCATCTCTGCACAGCGTTCGCCGTCAATGGCGGCTGAGACGATGCCTCCGGCATAGCCGGCACCTTCGCCGCAGGGATAAAGTCCCTTCACCTGGACATGGCACAGGGTGGCCGCATCGCGCAGGATGCGCACAGGAGCCGAGGTGCGGGTTTCGGCGGCTATCATGACGGCCTCGTTGGTCAGGAAGCCGTGGCTGCGCCGCCCGAAAGCTTTGAAGCCCTCCGTAAGGCGCGAGGTGATGAAACGCGGCATCCAGAAATGGAGTGGGGAGGAGATGATGCCGGGGGTGTAGCTCGAGGCCGGGAGGTCATAGCTCAGACGATGGTTTACGAAGTCGGCCATGCGCTGTGCAGGCGCCGTCTGGGAGCGTCCGCCTTGCAGCCAGCACGCCTTTTCCAACGCTTCCTGGAAATACATCATGCGGAGCGGATTGGCAGCATAGTCCCAGTCGGTGTGACGGGCGGCAAAGTCGCCGTCGGCCATCGCCTCAGTCATGAACCGCTTCAGCTCATCGCCCTGCAAATCCTCAAGGCGCGTTTCTACCACCATGCCCGAGTTGCTCCAGGCCGTGTTGCGCAGCGAGGGGCTCATGCCGTTGACCACCACTTGCTGCGGCCCGCTGGC
>SFQP01000057.1 GCA_004562975.1 bacterium | reverse complement strand
TTCAACAGTTTCGAGTGTGAAGGCTTTGATTTCAAAGTGTTCACAGGGGCCGCAAAGCATTCACACGGGCGGTGAACGCTTGTGAAAGGTGGAAAGAGTAAGCCTTCACACCGGAAAACCACCCGAAAATCAGCAGATAAACGATAAAAACACCACAGCGGAGGTGAATACTTTGAAATCAAAGCCTTCACACTCAAATCCCGTGAAAATCAAGCATAAAAAGCCTCCATGTGAAGGGGTGAACCTTTTTTAACGGATAAAAAAGCGTATAGAGAAGCGTGTGAACCTTTGGGGAAACAGCTGTTTTTCAGCAACAGCATCTTTATCTTTTCAGGGGAATGCGTCGTCATACAAAAAGAGAGCAGGTCTCAACCCCGCTCTCATTGGTCTTGCCATGAGGCATTTTGCCTCAGGTGTACTCAGATGTTAAACTGTTTTCCTTTGTTGCCGTCTTCATAGCCCTTGGCATAGCCTTCGCGGTAGCCCCGGGTATAGTTTTGCTTTTCGGCCTGCGTGTGGAAGTTGCTTGTTTCGTCGTACGACGCCCTGTGCGTTCCGGCGGCACCGTCATCGCATCCGGCACCGTAGCCGTCCTCGTAGCCAGCTTCGTAAGGGTCGCGCTTGTCCTTGCCCAGCAGGGTGTCGGGCAGGACGGAAAAGTCCAGGCTGTCCGCTGTGGGGGGCAGCAGGTCGGGAGCTACCGTTGTGTCGGGGATGGCAATGTGGCGGCTGGCCGTATCGGGTTGCAAGGGTGCGCTCAGTAGTTTTTGTCCTGTGGATGTTTTTTTCATGTACACAATGCCGCAAACCACCAGGAGGCAGCCAACGATAAACAACACGACGCGCCAGCGGTTGCGGGGATGTGAGGAGTGGTTATAGTTCATTTCTGTGATTTATTTGTTTTCGGTGTTTTTTAGTTTCTGCGTTTGCGTCCGGCATCAATGCGCAGGAAGATGAACAGCATGAGGGTGAAGCCCCACAGCGAGGAGCCTCCGTAGCTGAAGAAGGGCAGGGGAATGCCGATGACCGGAGTCAGCCCCATCACCATGCCGATGTTGATGAACACGTGGAAGAGCAGGATGCTCAACACGGAGTAGCCGTAGACACGGCCAAAGGTGCTGCTTTGACGTTCGCTCAGGTAGATGAGCCGCAGTATCATGGCAAGGAACAGCAGGAGCACGGCTGCCGAGCCGAGGAAGCCTTCTTCTTCGCCTACGGTGCAGAATATGAAGTCGGTGTCCTGTTCCGGAACATATTTCAGTTTGGTCTGTGTGCCGTTCATGAAGCCTTTCCCCTCCAGTCCGCCGGAGCCGATGGCTATTTTGCTTTGGTTGACGTTGTAGCCGGCATTGCGGTTGTCTTCGTTCATGCCCAGCAACACTTGGATGCGTTCCCGCTGGTGGGGCTCCAGGATTTGGTTGAGCGCGAAGTCGGAGGTGTAGAGGAAGGCCGTGCTGCCCAGGGTGAAGAGGGCGATGAGCAGGCAGGTGCTGACGCGCTGGCCCAGCGACTGCCACGCCAGATAGCCCGCCATGAAGAGCGACAGCCCCAGTAGGCACCAGCTGATGTCGAAAGGCACTATCCAGTGCGAAACGCCCAGCGAAACGGCCACCACGGCTATGCCTATGCGCAAGAACAGACGGCCATAGCCCGTTTGTGGGGCATAGACCTGCACCATCCCGATGGTGAAAAACCATATCATCAGGAGCACGGAAAACTCGCCCACCGAGCAGAGCGTGCCAGGCAGTTCCGTTTCGCTGAAGCGTATGCCCACCACGAAGTAGGCCACGGCGGCCACGGCGGTGAACAGGATGCAGCCCGGCATTCCCTCACGGTAGAACATGAGGAAGAAGGCCAGATAGACCAAGGCCGAGCCCGTTTCGCGCTGGAGGATTATTAGCACCATGGGCAGGAGGATGAGTCCCGCCGCCTTGGCGAAGTTGCGCATATCGTTCAGGCTGAATCCGTACTGGTTGATGAGTTTGGCCACCGCCAGTGCCGTGGCGCATTTGGCGAACTCGGCGGGCTGCACGTTGCAGAAGCCCAGACTGACCCATGAACGCGAGCCTTTGATGTCCTTGGCTACGAACGGCGTGATGAGCAGCACCAGCATCATGCCCCAGTAGAGAAGGTCGGCCAGCGTGTCGTAATATTTGTCGTCCGTCATGAGGATGACGAAGGCCAGGGTGAAGGCGCAGCCAATCCACACGAGCTGCTTGCCGGTGCGCACTTCCCAGTCAAAGAAGTTGGTGTCGCCTATTTCATGCGTGGCTCCGCAGATGCTGAACCAGCCGCAGGCCAGCAGGATGACGTAAAGCAGGATGATGACCCAGTCTAATGAGGTTATAAAGTTACCCTCGGAGTATCGTCTTTTCTGATATGCGAAAACTTCTAACAGTAACTTTATAACCTCATAACCTTATTCCTCATAACCTTTACACTTGCGAAACTTGAATACATTATTCATTGTCAATAATACTTTACCGTTCGTAGTTTCCATATTTGATGTGCATGTTCTGGAAATGCTGCGCTTTCTTTTCCGAGGCTTCCGACAGTTTGCCGTTGAGGTACTGTTCCATAATCAAAGCCCCGATGGGCACGCCGTAGACATTGCCGAAGCCGCCGTTTTCTACATATACCGCCACGGCAATGCGCGGGTCGTTCATGGGAGCGAAGCCCATGAAGGCCGAGTGGTCGTGTCCACGGTTCTGCGCCGTACCCGTCTTGCCGCAGACCTCGTAGCCCGGCAGGTTGGCACCGCGACAGGTACCGTCGAGCACCGCCTTGCGCATTCCTGCCACGGCGTACTCGTACCATCGGCGGTCCACTCCCGTATATTTCTTTTCGTAGTACACGGGGTCGAGCTTGCCGTCCTGCACCGCGTGGGCCACATGGGGCACAATGTAATAGCCGCGATTGGCCACCGTGGCCGCCAGGTTGGCAATCTGCAAGGGGGTGGCCGTGACCTCGCCCTGACCGATGGCAATGGAGATGACGGTCAGTCCGTTCCACGATTTCTTGTAAGCCTTGTCGTAGTAAGGGGCGTTGGGTATCATGCCGCGCCGCTCGCCGGGCAGGTCGATGCCCAACTTGTAACCGTAGCCCATGGCCACCATGTAGTCCTTCCATTTCGTCATGGCCGCCTGTACCGAGCCATATTTGCGCTTGTTGCTCAGCATACGGAAGAGGTTCCAGCAGAAGTAGGAGTTGCACGAAGTGCCGATGGCCGGTACGAGGTTGATGGGCGAGCCGTGGCCGTGGCAGCCCACGTGTAGACCTTTATAGTTAAAGCCGTGGTGGCAGGGGAAGGAGATGTTGGGGTCGATGATGCCCTCCTGCAGCCCGACGAGAGCCTGCGTGATTTTGAATGTGGAGCCGGGCGGGTACGTACCCATGATGGCGCGGTTGAGGAGCGGCTTCATCGGGTCCTTGCTCAGCAGGCGGTGGTTCTGCCCCCGGTCGCGGCCCACCATGATGCGCGGGTCGTAGGTGGGCGAGGAGGCCATGCAAAGAATCTCGCCCGTTTTCGGTTCGATGGCCACGATGGCACCGAGCTTGCCCGTCAGCAGCCGTTCGGCCAGTTCCTGGAGGTCTTTGTCCAGCCCCAGGGTAAGGTTCTTGCCCGGTTGTGCCTGCGTGTCGTACTTCCCGTTCTGGTAATGTCCTTGGGTGCGGCCCCGCACGTCGCGCAGCATGATGCGCATCCCCTTTTCGCCCCGGAGCTGTTTCTCGTACGAGCGTTCCACGCCCAGCTTGCCGATGAAGTCGCCGCTTTTGTAATAGTGGTCGGAGTCCTCATCCAGTTCCTTCGGACTGATTTCCCCCACGTCGCCCAGGATGTGTGCGCCGATGCCGCTGGTGTACTGTCGGGTGGAGCGTTTCTCTATCCCGAAGCCTTTGAACCGGAACAGTTTTTCGCGGAAGAGCGAAAACTCCTGCGCTGGGATTTGGGCCATGAAGAGCTGGGGCGTATAGCGCGAATAGCCGGGGTTCTTCTTCGGGTCCTTGATGTCGGCCATGCGTTTGATGTATTCCTCCTTGGTAATGCCGATGGTCTGGCAGAAGTCCAGCGTGTCGATGCCCCTTTGTTCCTGCATCACCACCATGATGTTGTACGACGGTTCGTTGTACACCAGGATGCGTCCCTTGCGGTCGAGGATGAGCCCGCGCGAGGGATATTGTATGTCTTTGCGGAAAGCGTTGGAGTCGGCGTTCTTCTTGTAGTCATCGCTCCAGAGCTGGAGCGTGAAGAGGCGGATGAGGTAGACAATGATGATGCCGATGGCCACGCCGCCGATGACGAATTTCCGGATTTCAAATTGGTTGTGGGCTGTGCTCATTGCTTGATGCGGATAAGTTCCATGGCAATCACCAGCAGGGTGGTGAGTAATGCGCTGCCCCCGATGTTGGTCAGGAGCATCTGCCAGCCGGAGAAGGAAAAGGCTTCAATGGTGAAGAAAGCCGTGCATTGCAACAATACGGCGGTGACTGTGTAACGCAGGAAGGGACCCCATTCCATCGAACGGTGGGAAGGTTCGAACACCTCGTCGTCCACTTCGGTGGGGGAGAAAACCCGGAGAAACAAAGGGATGCACAGACCCGACAGGCAGGTGGCCGCAGCCGCCATGCCCGGCGTGTTGGTGAAAAGGTCGATGAGCAATCCCAGGGAGAAGCCTGTCAGCACGTAGACCCAGCGCGCGGTGTTGCCGGGCAGGATGAGCAGGAAATAAATGTAGGGGAGGGGAGTGGCATAGCCGAAGAGGTGGATGTGGTTGAACACAAACACTTGCAGCATGAGCAGAATGACAAACCAGCCCAGCCGCGATAAGAAGGTTTCAAACATAGAACTGCTGGAGGATTTGAAAACGCTATTTGGTCATTTGGCTTAACGAAATTGTTCATCAAAGCTTTGGCGTGCATGGGTTTGCAAGGTGTCGATTTCCGCCTTGTAAGGCGTGGCCACCACCGACACGTCGCGCAGGTTGGCGAAGTCAGTGCCCAGGGTGATGTCCAGCCGGTAGGACTGGCCGTCGGCAGAGTTGCGGATTTCCCGGATGCGTCCCACGAAGATACCCGGCGGAAAGACAGCCGAGTAGCCGCTGGTCTCGACGGCTTGGTTCACGCGTACTTTGGCATAGCGCGGCACATCGTCAACGTAGGCGCTGAGCATACTCTTCCCGTCCCATTGCAGGTAGCCGAAATAGTTCTGTCCGCGCACCCGGCAGCTGATGCTCGACTTGCGGTTGGTCACGGGGATTACCAAGGAGTGGTGAGGCCCGGCCAGGTAGACGATGCCTACCACGCCGCCGCCGCCCACCACGCCCATTTCCGGGCGCACCCCGTGTTGCGTGCCTTTGTCGATGACTAAGTAGTTGTCCGCCCTTTCTGCGCTGTTCGACACCACGGTGGCCGGTATGAGTTCAAAGCCTTTCAGCCGGTCCTGCATCAGTCGTTCTGTCACGGTGGAGTCCTTGGTGGCATCTTTCAGTGCTTGGCGCAGCAGTTCCGTTTCGCGTTGCAACGCCAGGTTCTGGTCGGTCAGTTCCCGGTTCACGTCCTTCAGATGCAGGTAAGATTTCACGTCTTCGTACAAGCCGCCTGCCGCAGCCACCCCACTGTTGGCCGCACAGAACCACACGCTGCCTTGGTAGCTGTTGAAGCGGAACAGCAGTACCATGCTCAGCGTTTCGAACAGCAGGAAGAGCAGCACGTAGCAGTATTTGCGGATAAAATCGAGCAGGTTGTTCATCGGACAATCATAATATAAGGGTTACAAGGTTCCAGGTTATTGGGTTATGGAGTAACGCTCGCGGCGGCATACGTTTCCGCGCGGGCAGTAAACTATAACCGGATAACCTGAAACCTGATAACCCAGCACATAAGCCTTGGATCAGCGCATCAGGAAGGTGAATTTCTCCACGTTCTTCAGTGCCACGCCAGTACCTTTGGCTACGCACAGCAGCGGGTCTTCGGCCACGTGGAAAGGAATGTTGATTTTGTCGCTCAGGCGTTTGTCCAAGCCACGGAGCAGGGCACCGCCGCCGGTGAGGTAGATACCGTTTTTCACGATGTCGGCGTACAGTTCGGGCGGCGTGTTGGCCAGCGCGTTCACCACGGCCTGTTCAATCTTGGCGATGGACGTTTCCAGGCAGTGGGCGATTTCCTGATAGCAAACCGGCACCTCCATCGGCATCGTGGTGATGCGGTTCGGGCCGTGTACCACGTAGTCTTCGGGCGGATTGGCCAAGTCGGTCAGCGCGGCACCCACGTTGATTTTGATGCGTTCCGCCATGCGTTCGCTCACCAGCACGTTGTGTTGGCGGCTCATGTATTCGCGGATGTCGCTGGTGAAGTCATCGCCGGCCATCTTGATGGAATTGTTCGACACGATGCCGCCCAGCGAGATGACGGCAATTTCCGTGGTGCCGCCGCCTATGTCGACAATCATGTTGCCTTCGGGCGCGTTCACGTCAATGCCGATACCGATGGCAGCCGCCATGGGTTCGTAGAGCAGGAACACGTCGCGTCCGCCGGCGTGTTCGGCAGAGTCGCGCACGGCGCGCAGCTCCACTTCGGTCGAGCCGCTGGGCACGCCGATGACCATGCGCAGCGAGGGTGAGAACAGGCGGCGGCCCGAGTGGACCTTCTTGATCAGGCCGCGCATCATCTGTTCGCAGGCGTTGAAGTCGGCAATCACACCGTCGCGCAGCGGACGGATAACGCGGATCTTGTTGTTCGTTTTTTCATACATCAGTTTGGCATTGTCGCCCACGGCAATCATCTTTTCGGTGTGCGTGTCGAGAGCCACCACTGACGGTTCGTTGACAGCTATCTCGTCATCAGCAATGATGATGGTGTTTGCTGTACCCAAGTCTATGGCAAGTTCTTGGGTAAAAGAAAACAATTTGGAGAAAAAGCCCATAGTCAGATAGTTGTTATTAGTTCTGTGCAAACCAGTTATGAATAGCCGTGTCGTAGTGGCTGCTTACGCCGAAGGCACGGGTGGCGAAGAGGCGGCGTTCTTCGAGGGTAGTCTGTGCGCCGTTCTTTTCCACGATGTCGAGCAGCAGCTGATACTCAGCCTTGGAGGGAACGATGACCACATCGTTGAAGTTCTTGGCTCCGGCGCGGATGAGCGAGATGCCGCCTATGTCGATTTTCTCGATGATGTCGGCTTGCGATGCGCCACTTGCCACCGTCTGTTCAAAGGGATAGAGGTCGACGATCACCAGGTCGATTTCCGGAATTTCGTACTGTTCCATCTGCGCGCGGTCTTCGGCCAGTTCGCGGCGGCCCAGGATGCCGCCGAACACCTTCGGGTGCAGCGTCTTCACGCGTCCGCCCAGGATGGAGGGATAAGTCGTCACCTCTTCCACCTTCTGGCAGGGGTAGCCCAACGACTCGATGAACTGCTGCGTGCCGCCGGTTGAAAGAAATTGAACGCCGTTTTCGTGCAGTTTGGCCAGAAGTGCATCCAAACCGTCTTTGTGGAATACAGATACTAAAGCTGTCTTGATTTTCTTTGTAGTAGACATATGTGTTTGTTTTTTGTTTCTTGTGAGAAATATTGGTCTGGCGGCTGCAAAATTACGCCTTATTTTATATGTAACGCAGAAAGGTGCTCTGTTTTTGAGTGAAAATCATCAACGCTTTGTACCCTAAACGTCGGTTTTGGAAAGCCGACTTGCAATCGGTTGCGCGGAAATGGCCAAACGCCGTTCGGCGGACCGGAGTGACGGCAACTTTCACGGTATGGGACAACTGTTGGTTGTTGTCCGGATTGTCGTCGCTCCGGTCCGCCCGAAGTTCTCACCCCGGTCCGCCCGGAGTCATGTTGTTTCCTTTATTTGTGGTCAAAAATGCACCACCAATTCCACTACCGCCTTGTCGCGTTCCGACGGTTTCGCCAGTGCGGCATTGTCGTAGAAATACTTCTCGTAGTTCACGCGGATGTCTGCGTTCATCTCCTTTGCCAAGCTCAGCGTGATGCCGCCCGTGATGCGCCTCCGTGCCGCGTCGGTCAGTTTCAGCACCCCTTCGTCCGTCAGCGAGCCGTCCGAGTGGTCGCCCATGCAGTCGTAGCGGCAGAGGAACGACATCTTCCGGAACGTGCGGCGCAGCGGCATGTCGTAGCAGATAAAGGCATCCCAGGCATTGACATCCTTGAACGTCGTGTTCGTGTAGTGCTTGCGCAGGTACTCGCCTTCCAGTGTCAGTCCGCCGCAGCGCAGCGTCATGCCCCCGTCGAAGAGATACGTGGCTCCTCCTTCGGGTGAAATCTTCTGCACCGAAGCCTGCAAAGTCAGGCCAATGGGCAATTTGTACTGCGCCTTGGCGGAGAAGTTTAGGCTCTTCGTCCAGTAGTCCTTCTGGTTGGTCAGTCCCGACCCGTTGAACGCACCCGCCTCGACGATAAGGGGGAACTCCGCAAAGCGGTAGCTGCCGTAGAAACCCACGTCGCGCACGTTGCCCACCTGTTTGGCAATGAACGAGCGGTTGGCGAAATACTGCTTGTGGGGCGAGCGGTGCGCGTCGATGCTGAAGGGCACGCGCATCTGGCCGATGCGCAAGGCCCAGTGGTCCAGCGGCAACAAGCCCGCGTAAGCGTCGAGCATCTTGATTTGCCCTTCGTCCGAGAGGTCAATCTCCGCCTTGTATTCCACGCGCGGCGTGATCTTGCCGTCAAGGGCCACGCGAGCCGTGCGCACCTCAAAGCGCGTTTCGTTTTCCTTCGTCTGCCACTCCCATTTGCCGCGTATGGTACCGCTCACGTGGGGCATCCACTCCGGCCATTCCACCTTTTGGGCTGTCGCAGTCAGCGGCATGGCGGCCAACATCAGGCAGCCGGCCATGGTATTCAAAACTGTCTTCTTTGCCATAATGTTCATGCGTTGTGGGTAGCGTTGTCAGTCAGTGATTTGAAAGCCTGTCCGGCCTTGAGCAATTCGCGCAGTTCCACGGCCAGGAGTTCCGTTTCCTGCGCCAGGTGGAGCATCAGCGTGGTCGTGTTGAGGTTCATGTTCTTCGTTTGCATGTCCACCCCGACACCTTCGGCCAGTTGCTGGCATCCGCGTTGCACCTCCTTACAGCGAAGTGCTATCTGTAGGTTTTGTTCGTTGCAGTCGTTGCGCAGGTTGTCAGCCGTTTCGTGCATCAGCTCCTCCAGCATATTGCGCAGCCGGCAGTAGCGTTCGGCATAGACAGGTTCGACAGGGCTGAAGTTATTGTCCACGTGTTCGCGTGCCGGTTCGGCAATGCGCATCAGTCCGTAGAGCAACTGCCGCAGGGCGTTGTGCGTGCGGTGGAAACTCGTGCTCAGCTTGATGCCAGCCACGGGCGGTTCGGCGCGGCGCAGGCAGATAGTTTCGCGGCGGCGCAGGTTCTTCAGGTCGCGCTTTTGGCGATTCAAATCGCGCAGCGACTTGCGCAGCGGACGCAGCTGTTCCGTCATGAGGCCGTCAGTGGCCTGCCGCAGCTTCTCGGCGTAGCCGTCCAGTATTTCCGCCACACTCATATTCATGTGGCGCGTCAGCATCGGCACGATGGCCAAGCGGTCCGGCGTGTGGAGCATCTGTCCGAAGAGCACATCGCCCTCCTGCACCTCCTCGCGCTGTTTGCGGGCAAAGCGGCGCTGGCTGTGGATGATGCTGTAGATGCCGGCTGCCACAATCAGCACAATAGCTACGGAGCCGCCGAAGTGCATCGTCGTGGCCACGAAGAAGCAGGCCGTGAATGCCACGCCGGCTGTGATGAACCAGCCGCCGATGACCGTCAGCACACCCGTGATGCGGAACACCGCGCTCTCACGGCCAGGGCAATGAGCAGCGAGGCCATCACCAGGTTCACCGAGGCGCGCAGCATATCGTAGGCCGCCGTGTCGTCCTGTGCCTCTTGGGGCATTTGGAAACGCGAGTCGATGAAGCGGCTCACGCGGTCGGGCGTGATGTTCTGTACGAAAGCCCCCACCGAGTTGCCCCAGCGCACCAGGCTGCGGGCCACTTTGGAAGAGCCGAACATTTCGTCGCCCTCGTTCTTGCGCGACAGGCCCACCTCCGTTTCGACCACCTTGCGGGCTTTTTTGGAGGTGGCCAGTGAGAATACCATGATGGCACCGGCTGCCAGGAGGAAGACGAAGGGAGTCTTGGCCGATTCCTGCAACGAACTCATCAGGAAACCGTCCGCGCCGTTTCCGGCACCGTTGGCCATGAAATCATGGTACGAAGAGAAACCTGCCAAGGGCACACCGATAAAGTTCACCAGGTCGTTGCCTGCAAAAGCCGTGGCCAGGGCAAATGTGCCGCACAGCACGATGACGCGGAACACATTCACCTTCAGCACGTGGAGCAATTGCATCAGCACAGCCGCCCCCACGAACGTGCAGCCCAGCAACAGCGTGATGTTGTCGTGGATGTAGGCTTTGGTGTCAGCCCCCATGAAGGTCAGGTTCTTCAGTCCCTTGAAGAGCATGAAGTAGAGGATGGCCGTGATGGCCAGGCCGCCGAACAGACCCACTTTCCAGCGCAGGTTCTCCGTGATGCGGAAGGAGAAGATGATGCGCGTGATGTACTGCACCAGCGCACCGAACACGAAGGCAATAGGCACACTCAGGAAGATGCCGAGTATCACCTCCAGGGCTTTCGACGTGTTCAGGTAGTCACCCATGCCGAGGGGCAGGCCGTCGGAGGCCATCTTGATCATCACGAAGGCGAACGATGCGCCTAGCAGCTCGAACACCATCGACACCGTGGTCGAGGTGGGCATGCCGAATGTGTTGAAAGCGTCGAGCAGCACGATGTCCGTCACCATGACCGCCAGATAAATCAGCATCACTTCGTGAAACGTGAAGTATTGCGGACTGAAAATGCCGTGGCGCGCAATGTCCATCATGCCATTGCTCAGCACGCAGCCCAAGAATACGCCCACCGAGGCGATGCACACCAAGGTGCGGAACTTGGCTGCCCGCGAGCCGATGGCCGAGTTCAGGAAATTGACGGCATCATTGCTGACCCCCACCCAGAGGTCGAAGGTGGCCAGCAGAAAGAGGAATATCACCATTCCCAAGTACATCCATTCCATAAATTGAAAGTTTGTGGTTTTTAGAGGAGAGGATTTTTCGAGGTATTTTTCTCGCTTGCAAAAGTACGGGGCGGATGTTGGGACGGTGTTACACAGTTGTGAAGAAAGTGTTACAATGGGCGGGGCGCAGGATAGGCTATCGGATAGCCGTTCTCCCTGAACAGCACGGGGAGGGGGAGATGCCGGTGCCGGCCTTGTCAGTCGAAATCAGGCTCTCGCTATCTCCAATCGCCGACTTGTCAGTGTTTCCCTGCAAGGGTACAACTGTTTCCCTGCAGGGGTACAACTGTTTCCCAGTAAGGGTACAACTGTTTCCCTGCAAGGGTACACTGACAAATCGGCGATTAGAAAAGGCCAGATGGGGAGTTGTGGCAGCGTATCGGCGTGTACGGTTCGCTACGTTCCGGACAGTATTTTCAGGCAGGCGCATGAAAATACCTGTTTCGGGATGACATATCCGCAAGTGTTCTTTTCGTCGGTGATACCGGCACACGGCAGGCTTGTTTGGCCTGTCCCTGCCTATTTTCCCCATCCATGATGCAACATTTCCCAGCCTGAAGTGTTTATATGGTAGGTTATGTGGTTATTGTTAAGGTTACGAGGGGTCAGGTTATGCGGTCGTCATAGCGGCGTGGTGCTGACGGCAGGTGGCCCGCCCATCGCCCGCCTTGTTCGGCACAACTGGTGGCATTACAATGGATGGTTTCGCCATTGCTCCGGCACTGACGCGACAATAAACAGGCCGGGCTGACCTAAAATGGATTTTGCCTTCAGGAAAAGCGCGAAACATATTGGCTTTTTCCCGAAGGCAAAATCCATTTAGGTCAGCCCGGCCTTTGTAATGCCGTGAAGCCGCTTAGCAGCTGCGTTCGATGTAGGCCAGCACGTCGCCCTTGCTGATGTGGGCACCCTGCTTGGCGTTGATTTCCACGAGCTTTCCGCCCAGAGCGGCGGGAATTTCGATGATTTGTCCGTGGTTGTTTTCGATATAGCAGAAGAAGTCGCCCTCCTTGTATTCCTTACCGATGAAGGGTTCGATGCTCTTCACGCACTCGCCGTCGCCACCGATTTCCCAGAGCAGCGTACCGCTTTCGGGAGCCACTACGGCATCGGCCTTGGCGTGCTTCAGTGCGGCAGCCTCTTCGGGCGTCATGCCGGCGGCACCGGCCTTGTCCTTGGCGGCTTGCAAGTCGGCCAGGAAACGCTTCTTGGCGGCTCCGCTCTTGTAGTCGCGGTACTGCGTTTCGTGCATGGCGAACTCGAAGAGCTCTTCGTCGTCTTCGCCGCGTTCCCATCCGTTCTCTTCCATTTCCTTGATGAAGCGGTCCAGTTCGTCGGGATAGTAGCTCTGCGGGTCGGCATCCGTGAACTCGAAGCCCTTTTCCTTGGCCAAAGCCTTGATTTCGGGGGCAACCTCGCCGGGCAGCCGTCCGCTCTTGCCGAGAATCATGCCCCAGATAGAGTTGTCCATCATCGAGTAGCGGGGCTTGCCCATTGACTCCGTGAGGAGGTTCATCAGGGCGATGTTCTTGACATATTGGGAGAAAGGCGTTACCAAGGGAGGATAACCCACACGCGGCCATACATAAGCCACTTCATCGAAGAGCTTCACGAGCAGCTCGTCCTCGGAATACTCAGGTTCGCCCTTGGCCTTGCGGTTGTTGTTGATGGCACCCATCACGCCGGTGAGGTCCGCCATCATCGAGCCCATCATGCCGCCGGGCAGTCCGCAGCCGAGGAGCAGGGAACTCATGAGCTTGTTAGAGGGGTTCATGAAGTAGCCCAGGAAATCGTCGATAAATTCCTGCGTGAGTTTGCGGGCCTCCATGTAAGCCTCCATGTTGATTTCGGGCACATCGAAGCCGGCGTGCTTCAGCATGCTCTGCACCGAAATCACGTCGGGGTGAACCTTACCCCAGGACAGCGGCTCGATGGCGGTGTCTATCACGTCGGCACCGTTGCGGCACACCTCCAGGATAGTGGCCATGGAGAGGCCGGGGCCGGAGTGTCCGTGGTATTCGATGATGACTTCGGGATGTTTGTCCTTAATCATCTTGGTCAGTTTGCCCAGCATCGCCGGTTGTCCGATGCCGGCCATGTCCTTGAGGCAGATTTCGGGTGCGCCGGCCTCAATCAGCTGATCGGCAATGTGGGCATAGTATTCGGCGGTATGGATGGGCGAGTTGGTGATGCAGAGCGTGGCCTGCGGGGTCATGCCGCCCTCAATGGCATACTTGATGGAGGGAATGATGTTCCGCACGTCGTTCAGTCCGCAAAAGATGCGGGTGATGTCCACGCCCTGTGCGTGTTTCACCTTGTACATCAGGCGGCGCACGTCAGCGGGCACGGGGAACATACGCAGCGCGTTCAGTCCACGGTCCAGCATGTGGGTCTTGATGCCCACCTCGTTGAAAGGTTTGGTAAAGGCACGTACGGCTTGGTTGGGGTTCTCGCCATAGAGCAGGTTCACCTGTTCGAAGGCACCGCCGTTGGTTTCCACGCGGGCAAAGCAACCCATCTTGATGATGACGGGGGCAATGCGCTCCAGCTGGTCCTTGCGCGGCTGGAACTTGCCGCTGCTCTGGAACATGTCGCGATAGACTAAACTGAATTGGATTTTGCGTTTGGTCATGTTGCTATTATAAATATTGAAGAGACGGTGTAAGAAAAATCATTGCGCAAAAAACCGTTTTGTGCGCAACTTTGCCGCAAAAGTAGTGCTTTATTCTGATTTGTCGTTCAAAACCACTGAAAGAATAAAGCCGTAGCAGCATATTATGGGCAACGATAGATGACTATTGAAATCAATTGATAACTATTGATAACTATAGATTACTATCAAACGCTGTCAAAAGCCATCAATCCGCCTGTCATCCCATGGCCTCCAGCATCCGCTTCAGCACCACGGTGGCCGAAATCTCACGGTTGGCAGCTTCGGGAATGACGAGCGAGCGCGGCGACTCGATCACGTCGTCCGTCACGATCATGTTTCGGCGCACGGGCAGACAGTGCATGAAATGCGCGTTGTCTGTCACGGCCATGTGTGCCGCATCGACGGTCCAGGAACGGTCAGCGTGGAGCACCTTGCCGTAATCCTCGGGGTGCGTCACGCCGGGGCAGCTCCAGTTTTTGGCATAGACGAAGTCGGCACCCTCCAATGCTTTCAGCTGGTCGTATTCCACCCGCGCATCGCCCACAAACAGCGGGTCAAGTTCGTAGCCTTCGGGGTGTGTGACTACCAGTTCCACGTCGGCGGCGCGCATCCACTCAGCGAAACTGTTGGGCACGGCCTGCGGCAACGCACGGGGGTGGGGTGCCCAGGTGAGCACCACCTTGGGGCGCGCTTTCTGCTTGTGCTCGTTGATGGTGATGAGGTCGGCAAAGGCCTGCAGCGGGTGAGCCGTGGCACTCTCCATCGAGAAAACCGGTTTGCCGCTGTAACGGATAAACTGCGAGAGAATGTTTTCGGCATAGTCGGCCTCGCGGTCCTGCAGTCCGGCAAAGGTGCGCACCCCGATGAGATCGCAGTACGAAGCCATCACGGGGATGGCCTCCAGCAGGTGTTCGCTCTTGTCGCCGTCCATCACCACGCCGCGCTCCGTTTCCAGTTTCCACGCGCCCTGATTCACGTCGAGCACCACCACGTCAAGACCCAGGTTGCGGGCGGCCTTCTGGGTGGACAGGCGGGTGCGCAGCGAGTTGTTGAAGAAGATGAGCAACGCGGTGCGGTGGCGACCCAGGTGTTCGTAGCGGTAGCGGTCCTGTTTGATTTCCGCCGCCTCTTGCAAGGCTTTGTCCAGCGGTCCGAGGTCGGAAACATGAAGAAAAGTGTGCATGTCGTGATTTGTGTTTGGGGAGTTCTACATTTTGTGCTGCCCGACTTGTCGTTTGGCTGACGCAACGTCGGTTCCAGCCTCGCAAAAGTACGCATTTATCTTGGATGCGGCGTTTCTGCCGCCCGATTTGTCATTTCCGGAGGCGGAGTTGTCAGTGTCCCCCTATAAGGGTACAACTTGACCCTTGCAGGGTTACACTGACAAATCGGCGTTCAGAAACGCCGGAGCCGCCTGAAAAAACAAATATCCTTTAACAATAAGATAAAAAACGCGGAAAACACTAACTTTGCACCCATCCAAATTCCCAAAACCATGACATTATGAAAAAAACGCTTCTGTTGATTACCATCGCAGCCGCCACTTTCACCTTTGGCTGCGCCAAGAAGTCTGCTACTGCCGAACATAATTCCACCGAAAACGTAGCTGCCGCCCCGGTGCAGGCCGACTCGGTGAAATCGGTGGTGCGCAGCATTCCCGCCAACGTGTCGGGTGCCGACATCCTCACGACCATCGCTGGCAATTACAAGGGCAAGGTGGTGCTCTTCGACTTTTGGGCCACCTGGTGCGGTCCCTGCCGCATGGCCATGAAGCAGATTGACGACATCAAGCCCGAACTGGCCAAGAAAGGCTGCGTGTTCGT
>SFQP01000056.1 GCA_004562975.1 bacterium | reverse complement strand
TCCATGGTGTGCATGATACAAGCCAGGATATTCTTACGCAGTTCAGTAGGAATGGATTGTGCACCGGGATGAGCCGTGGCAACACTACCGCCCGTGGTGTCGGCTGTGCCGGGCAGTTGTTCCTCCAAGTCCTTGATTCGTTGGCGGAATGCCTTCTCGCCTGCCAGCATATCCTTGTTGCGCTCATAAAGGCGGTTGTAGGACTCCTTCAATCTGCGCTTTTGGATGAACAGCACCACCAGCATGACCAGCACCGCCAAAGAGCAGACAACCAAGGTAACCATCCAGCGACGTTGCATGGATAGCTGCATTTCCTTGTGTTCCTTTTCGAGTGTCAGGGCGTGAATGGTGCTGATGTTGCGGTCGGTCTCGTAGAGGAATTGTGCGTTTTTCAGGTGATTGAACTCGTTGATGTTGTAGATGGAGTCTGTAAGATCCAGGTATTCCGCCTTGTAGCGCAGTGCCCGTTGCAGATTGCGCCCTTCATACAGGGCATGGAGTTTTCTGAGTGTGCCGGCCAGCAAGTTGGCGTGCCCGCTCTGCCGCGCCAGCTGTTCGTTCAGGTGCAGATAGTGCAGGGCGGAGTCAGTGGAATGCAGCCTTTGGAAAGATTCGGCCATACTGGCATACGACGAACCGATACACTCCACATCCAGTCCTTCCCGTTGGGCGAAACGGGCGGATTTTCTGAACCAGCCGATGGCCTCACGGTCCTTGTGTTCGTAGGCCAAAATCATGCCCTTGTCCATCAGGAGATTATACGTATAGCGCGGACGGTTCTCGCGGTTCTGCTGCATTTCCCGGTAATAAGACTTGATGGCACTGAGTGGTTCCTTACAGGGATAGGCACAAATGAGATTGTTCAGGATACGGTTCACGAAACTCCGGTCGCCCAGTTTGCGCGCCCCGGTCAGTGCCTTGCGGTAGAGGGGGTTGCTGCGCTCAAAGTCATCGAACGAACTGTAGACGTTCCCCATCATGTTGTACACCTGTGGAAAGAGATCCTCGAAACCGTATTCCTCACACATTTTCAGGCTGTTCAGGTAGTACTCCATGGCCTTGGAATAGGAACAGTGGGCATAACAGATGTCGCCAATGTGACACAGTGCCTTAGCACAGGCATGGAGGTCGTCGGGATTTTGGCTTCGGGCGGTGCGCCGGGTGAGCAGATTGAAGGCCGTGAGGGCGAGTTCTTCATCGTCAGCCCCTAACGCACGCTCTCCCTGGACCAGCAGACTTTTGTTGTCCAAACGGGAAAGCCGGGCATATTGTTCCTTGACCTGTTGTGGCAACACTTCTGTGGCCACCCCTCCCCCGGCATGGGCGCGCAAGGTGGCCACAGCGAAGAACAGAGGCCATGCTGCGGCGAACAGAAGGATAGGTAAACGGTGAGGTTTGCGCGACATATACGGAAGGGATGGTTGGGATTTGAGATTGTTTGCTGACAGTGCGGTTGGTTTTTCCGAGTGCTGCCGTAAGGGTGTAACGATGGGCGTAGCCGTGAGTCATGGTTACACTCCCCGGCTACGCCCTGAATGTGTTTACACCTTGTCCAGTGCCTGACGGATGTCGGCCAGGATGTCCTCCACATCCTCTATGCCCACACTGAGGCGGATGAGGTCGGGTGCCACGCCGGCCTCGATGAGCTGCTCGTCGGAGAGCTGGCGGTGGGTGTGGCTCGCGGGATGGAGCACGCAGGTACGGGCATCGGCCACGTGGGTGACGATACAAATCATCTTCAGGCTGTCCATGAACTTGATGGCATCTTCACGGCTGCCCTTGAGACCGAAGGCTATGACGCCGCATCCTCCTTGGGGCAAATACTTCTGGGCCAAGGCGTGGTATTTGTCGCCGGGCAGGCCGGCATAGTTGACCCACGCCACACGGGGGTCGGCCTGCAAGAACTCTGCCACAGCCTGGGCATTGGCGCAGTGTTGGCGCATACGCAAGTGGAGGGTTTCGAGGCCGAGGTTGAGGAGGAAGGCGTTCTCGGGACTTTGTATGCTGCCGAGGTCGCGCATGAGTTGTGCGGTAGCTTTGGTGATATAGGCTAACTTGCCAAAGCTTTCTGCGTAGGCCAGGCCGTGGTAGCTCTCGTCGGGGGCACAGAGGCCGGGGAACTTGTCGGCATGGGCCTGCCAATCGAAGTGGCCGCTGTCGACGATGCAGCCCCCCACCGCTGTGGCATGGCCGTCCATGTACTTGGTGGTGGAGTGGGTCACGATGTCAGCTCCCCACTCGAAGGGTCGGCAGTTGATGGGGGTGGCGAAGGTGTTGTCGACGATGAGGGGTACGCCGTGGGCGTGAGCCATGCGGGCGAAGCGTTCAATGTCGAACACGTGGCCACCGGGGTTGGAGATGGTTTCGCCGAAGAAGCATTTGGTGTTGGGGCGGAAGGCTTTTTCTATCTCTTCATCGGAAGCGTCGGGGTCGACAAAGGTGCATTCGATGCCCATCTTCTTCATGGTCACGCCGAAGAGGTTGAACGTGCCGCCGTAGATGGTGCTGGAGGAGATGAAATGGTCGCCGGCTTCGCAGATGTTGAACACGGCATAGAAGCTGGCGGCCTGTCCGCTGGCGGTGAGCATGGCGGCGACTCCGCCTTCGAGCTGGGCTATCTTGGAGGCTACGGCGTCGTTGGTGGGGTTTTGCAGACGGGTGTAGAAATAACCGCTGTCCTTGAGGTCGAACAGACGCGCCATCTGTTCGCTGTTGTCATATTTGAAAGTGGTGCTTTGGTAGATGGGGAGCACGCGGGGCTCGCCCTTCTTGGGCTGCCATCCAGCCTGCACACAGAGGGTAGAGGGTTTCATGGATAATTTCTAATGTATTCAGGTTTCGCAAGTGTAAAGGTTATGGGGTTATAAAGTTACTGCGTAACCCGGTTATCAGATTATGGGGTTACAAGGTTATGAAGTTACTACTGTTACGCCTGAACATCGTCCGCTCAAATAGTAATCTTATAACCTTATAACCCCATAACCTGATAACCGATAAGTTTCGCAACTTGCGAAACTTGCATTTACAATTGATGAACTGCTTACCCGATGGTGAGAAGGGTTGTACCTTCCATCACGCTGTCGCCGGCTGCTACGCAGATGCCGGTCACGGCTCCGTCGGCTTCGGCGGTGATGTTGTTTTCCATCTTCATGGCTTCGAGTACGAGCACGGTGTCGCCCTTCTTCACGGCCTGTCCGGCCTCGACGAGGATTTTGGTCACCACGCCGGGCAGGGGTGCCTTGACGGGGGTGCCTGCACCGGGACCGCTCTTGGCGGCAGGTGCTGCTGCAGCGGGAGCGGCGGTAGGAGCCGGGGCTGCGGCGGCAGGTGCGGGAGCACCTTCGGTGGACATGGTGGGGAGGTCTTCTTCTACCAGTGAGGAACCGTGCATTTCCACTTCAAAGGGAATGCCGTTGACCTCCACTTTGGCTTTGGAGCCGACGATGCTGTCGATGGTCACATCGTACTGGGCACCGTTGATGGTATATTTGTATTGTTTCATTGTTTCGGGAAAAAAAGTTTATTGGAGTTGCATCATCAGGGCTGAGGGGTTGTTCCAGCCGGTGCGGTGATGTTCGACGGTGATGATGCCGGGCTCGTCGTCGTGGACGACTTCCACGTCGTAAGCGAGGAGGGCGAGGGAGATGACGGCGGCATAGGCGGGCATCTTTTCTTCTGTGGGCAGGGGGTGCTGGCCGTCAACGAGGAGGTTGGCGATGGTGCCTTGCTTCTCGTCAAGACGGATGGTGAGCTGCTTGCCGCCGATGGTATAATGGAATGTCTTCATGCTTCGCGGTTCGTGGGATTAAAGGGGTATGTTGCCGTGCTTCTTGGCCGGACGCGTTTCGCGCTTGTTCTCCAGCTGTGCGAGCGCGCGGCAGATGCGGAAGCGCGTGTTGCGCGGTTCGATGACATCGTCCACGTAGCCGAACTCGGCAGCCTTGTAGGGGTTGGTGAAGAGGTCGTTGTACTCCTTCTCCTTTTCGGCGAGGAAGGCTTTGGGATCTTCCTTCGTCTTGGCTTCCTTGCCGTCGAGGATGGCCACTGCGCCCGATGCGCCCATCACGGCAATTTCGGCCGAGGGCCAAGCGTAGTTGAGGTCGGCCTTGAGCTGCTTGCAGCCCATCACGATGTGGGAACCGCCGTAGCTCTTGCGGAGCGTCACCGTCACCTTGGGCACTGTGGCCTCGCCGTAAGCGTAGAGCAATTTGGCACCATGGTCAATGACGGCGTTATATTCCTGTCCGGTGCCGGGAAGGAACCCGGGCACGTCGACGAGGGAGACGATGGGGATGTTGAAGCAGTCGCAGAAGCGGACGAAGCGAGCTGCCTTGCGCGAGGCGTTGCAGTCGAGCACACCGGCGTAGACGCTGGGTTGGTTGGCCACCACGCCGACGCTCTGGCCGTTGAAGCGGGCGAAGCCGATGATGATGTTGCGGGCAAAGTTGCGCTGCACCTCGAGGAACTCGCCGTTGTCGACCACAGCGCCGATGACCTTGTACATATCATAGGCCATGTTGGGGTTGTCGGGGATGATTTCGTTGAGCGAATCTTCCTTGCGGTCAATGGGGTCGGTGCAGGGGATGCGCGGTGCGCGCTCCATATTGTTCTGGGGAATATAAGAAAGGAGGCGACGGATGAGCTGTGCGAACTCTTCCTCGGTCTTGGCCGTGAAGTGGCAGACACCGCTCTTGGTGGAGTGGACGGCTGCTCCGCCGAGGTCTTCCTGAGTTACGTCCTCGCCCGTCACGGTTTTCACCACCTTGGGGCCGGTGAGGAACATGTAGCTGATGCCTTCGAGCATGACGACGAAGTCGGTGAGGGCGGGCGAATAGACAGCACCGCCGGCACAGGGGCCGCAGATGCCGGAAATCTGGGGCACCACGCCGCTGGCTTCGATGTTGCGCTGGAAAATTTCGCCGAAGCCGGCCAAGGCGTTGATGCCTTCCTGAATACGGGCACCGCCCGAGTCGTTAAGGCCGATGCAGGGTGCGCCCATCTTGAGGCTCTGGTCCATGACCTTGCAAATCTTTTCGGCCATGGTTTCGGACAGGGAACCGCCGTTCACGGTGAAGTCCTGCGCAAAGACATATACCAACCGGCCATTGATGGTGCCACTGCCAGCCACCACGCCGTCGCCGAGGTATTGTTTCTTTTCCATGCCGAAGTAGTGGCAGCGATGGAGTTTGAACATATCCATCTCCTCGAAGGAGCCTTTGTCCAGGAGCAGTTCGATGCGTTCGCGTGCCGTGGCCTTACCTTTGGCGTGCTGCTTCTCGATGGCTTTTTCGCCACCGCCGAGGCGTGCTTTCTGGCGAAGCTCGACAAGCTGCTTTACCTTTTTAAGTTGTTCGCTCATATTCTGTAGGTTTGATTCTGATATTAAATTGCGCGGCAAAGGTAAATAAAACTTCGCACAGTTATTGAAAAACCGTGCCATTCTTGGAAAGAAGTTGAAAGTTTGGCCCCGGGGCTTGGCGGATATGTAAAGCAAACGGTGGGGTCTGGGCAACGGGAAACAGGACTCCAACATGGACAATTCAGGACTACGGGCTTAAGGGGTGTTGTACGCTGTCTCTTTGTTGTCGCCAATAAAAAAAGGAGTTTTGCTTGGCGTGTAACAATAAAATACTTTATCTTCGCCCGCAACAAACCTATTTATTATCCCTAAATCAACTAAGGCATGAAAAAATACAATTTTGGCGCGGGTCCGTCTATCCTCCCGCAAGAAGTGATGAAGGCTACCGCCGAGGCTTGTGTGGAATTTGGCGACATGGGTCTTTCGTTGATGGAAATCAGCCACCGTACGAAGGAATTTCAGGCAGTGATGGACGAAGCGCAGGCTTTGTTCAAGGAATTGCTCAACATTCCTGAAGGCTACTCGGTGCTCTTCTTGGGAGGCGGCGCCAGCCTGGAGTTCTGCATGGTTCCCTATAACCTGCTGGAGAAGAAGGCTGCTTACCTCAACACGGGCGTGTGGGCCAAGAAGGCTTTGAAGGAGGCCAAGTTATTCGGTGAAGTGGTGGAGGTGGCCTCATCGGCCGATGCCAACTACACGTTCATCCCGAAGGATTACGAAATCCCCGCTGATGCGGACTATTTCCACATCACGACGAACAATACCATCTACGGCACCGAACTCCGCAAGGATATTGATAGTCCCGTTCCCCTGGTGGCCGATATGTCGAGCGACATCTTCTCCCGTCCAGTTGACGTGAGCAAGTACGGCCTGATTTACGGCGGCGCACAGAAGAACCTCTCCATGGCTGGCGTTACCTTCGTCATCGTGAAGGACGAACTGCTGGGCCACGTGAGCCGCCCCATCCCCACGATGCTTGACTACCGCACCCACGTGGACAAAGGCTCGATGTTCAACACGCCGCCCGTAGTACCTATTTACTGTGCCCTCCAAAACCTCAAGTGGATCAAGGCTCAGGGTGGCGTGAAGGAAATGGAACGCCGCGCACAGGAACGCGCCGACCTGCTCTATGCCGAAATCGACCGCAACCCGCTCTTCAAGGGCACGGCTGCCAAGGAGGACCGCTCGCTGATGAACATCTGCTTCGTCATGGCCGACGAGTACAAGGAACTGGAAGCCGAATTCCTGAAGTTTGCCCAGAGCAAGGGCATGCAGGGCGTGAAGGGACACCGTTCGGTAGGAGGCTTCCGCGCTTCGTGCTACAACGCCATGCCGCTCGAAGGCGTTCAGGCTCTCGTGGCCTGCATGCAGGAGTTTGAAGCCATGCACAAGGCGTGAGGATTTTATAGTTTATAGTTGAGAGTTTATAGTCAATTTTATGCGGCTGAATATCATGCAGAACGCAGCCCTCTGATGTTCGCTCAGTGAGCATAACCATAAACTATAAACCCTCAACTCTCAACTTTCATTTAAATACCATCGAAGCATGAAAGTACTTGTTGCCACTGAAAAGCCTTTTGCACCCGTGGCCGTAAAAGGCATCAAAGATATTCTTGACCCCGTAGGCTATCAACTGGAACTTCTCGAAAAGTACACCGAGAAGGCGCAACTGCTGGCCGCTGTGGCCGACGTGGACGCGCTCATCATCCGCTCTGACAAAATTGACGGCGAGGTGATGGATGCCGCCCCGAAACTCAAAATAATCGTGCGCGCCGGGGCGGGCTACGACAACGTGGACCTGGCTGCCGCCACGGCTCACCACATCGTGGTGATGAACACGCCGGGACAAAACGCCAACGCTGTGGCCGAACTCGTCATCGGTCTGCTCATCTATGCCTGCCGCAACCAATTCAACGGCACTTCGGGCACCGAACTGATGGGCAAGAAACTCGGTCTGCTGGCCTTCGGTGCCGTGGCACAGAACCTGGCACGCATTGCCCACGGCATGGGTATGGACATTTCAAGCTACTCGCCCCTGAACCGCCCGCAGAAGATTATCGATGCCGGCTTCCACGTGCACGAGTCGCTCCACGACCTCTTCTCCTTCAACAATATCGTGAGCCTGCACATACCCTCTACTCCCGAAACGCGCCGCAGCATCGGCTACGACCTCGTGAGCGTGATGCGCAAGGATGCCATCCTGGTGAACTCGGCCCGGCAGGGCCATGACGGAACGCCCAGACCTGCGCTACGTGACGGACCTGAAACTGGCCGACCACGACCGCGCCGTGGAACTCCTCGGAGACCGCTACATCTTCACGCCCAAAAAGATGGGCGCACAGACCAAGGAGGCCAACGTCAACGCCGGACTCGCTGCCGCACAGCAAATCGTGGACTTCTTCGAAGACGGCGTGAAGAAATTCCAAGTGAACAAGTAATGGTTGCCTGATGGCAAGACGTGAGGTTATGAGGTTATATTTTTACTGCGTAACCCGGTTAGCAGGTTATGGGGTTATAAGGTTATGAAGTTACTACTGTAACGCCTGAACATCGCCCGCTCAAGTAATCTTATAACCTTATAACCTAAAAACTCATAACCTCTGCAATAACCTCGTAACCTTTTAACCTTAAACCTTACATTCCATGCCGAAAATAAAACCTTTCCGTGGCCTGCGTCCGCCCGTTGAGTTGGTGGAACAGGTGGAAAGCCGGCCCTACGACGTGCTCAGCTCTGAAGAAGCCCGCGCCGAAGCCGGCAGCAACGAGAAATCGCTTTACCATATCATCAAGCCCGAAATCAACTTCACCGAAGGGACGAGCGAATATGACCCGCGCGTTTACGAAAGCGGAGCCGAACAGTTCCGCAAGTTCCAAGAGGAGGGATGGCTCGTGCCCGACGAAACGGACTGCTACTATCTGTACGCACAGACCATGAACGGCAAGACGCAGTACGGGTGGGTGGTATGCGCCAGCGTGGCTGACTATATGCAAGGCGTCATCAAAAAGCACGAACTGACCCGTGCCGACAAGGAGGAAGACCGCATGAAACACGTGCGCGCCACCTCGGCCCACATCGAACCGGTGTTCCTGGCTTATCATCCGCGCCCCGTGCTGCTGGAACTCCGGCAGAAGTATGCCGCCCAACCGCCCGTTTACGACTTCGTGGCTCCCATCGACGGTTTCCGCCACCAGCTTTGGGTGGTCTCCGACAAGGAGGACCAGGAGCTGATTACCCAAGAGTTTGCACAGATGGAGTCCCTCTACATTGCCGACGGACATCACCGCTCCGCAGCAGCGGCTTTGGTGGGTGCCGAAAAGGCGCAGCAAACACCCGATGCCACCGGACAGGAGGAATTCAACTATTATATGGCGGTATGTTTCCCGGCCGACGAGTTGACCATCCTGGACTACAACCGCGTGGTGAAGGACCTGAACGGCATGACCGCCGCACAGTTCCTTGATGCGCTCGCCAAGAACTTCGACGTGGAGGCAAAAGGACACGAGCCGTACCGTCCCCAACAGCCGCATGAATTTGCTCTCTACCTGGACAACACGTGGTATTCGCTGCGCGCCCACGAGGGTACGTTCGACCCGGCAGACCCCATCGGGGTGCTCGACGTGGACATCTCTTCCCGTCTCATTCTGGACGAATTGTTGGGCATCAAGGACTTGCGCAAGGACAAACGTATCGATTTTGTGGGCGGCCTGCGCGGACTGGACGAACTGCAACGCCGCGTGGACAGCGGAGAGATGAAGATGGCATTCGCCCTCTACCCCGTTTCCATGCAACAAATCATGGACATTGCCGACAGCGGCAACATCATGCCCCCGAAGGCCACATGGTTCGAACCGAAACTCCGCAGCGGACTAATTATCCATAAGTTCTGATATATATATTAAGGCGTAGCCCCGTTTCTGGAAGCTACGCCTTTTTTCTTGGTCTTTCTATAAGCGGTTCGGCAATGAAAAATGAAAAACCTGCGGCTTTTTTTTTCATTGCTCTCGCCTTGCACTAACTTTGCAGCCAAAATGTAAATAACAACTAAAAATATGATGACTGCTAACGAAATCAGAGACTCTTACAAGAAGTTTTTTGAAACAAAGGGCCATGCCATCGTGCCCTCGGCACCGATGGTTATCAAGGACGACCCCACACTGATGTTTACCAACGCCGGAATGAATCAATGGAAGGATATCATCCTGGGACAACGCGACCCGGAGCCGCGCCGGCGGGCAGACTCGCAAAAATGCTTGCGCGTCAGCGGTAAACATAACGATTTGGAAGAGGTGGGACACGACACGTATCACCACACCATGTTTGAAATGCTCGGCAACTGGAGCTTCGGCGACTACTTCAAGGAAGGGGCCATCGACATGGCATGGGAGTACCTCGTCGACGTGCTGAAGCTGGACCCGGCCAACCTCTATGCCACCGTGTTTGAAGGTTCGGAAGAAGAAGGGCTGGGACGCGACAACGAAGCGGCCAAAATTTGGGCCAAGCACTTGCCGGCCGACCATATCATCAACGGCAACAAACACGACAACTTCTGGGAAATGGGCGATACCGGCCCCTGCGGACCTTGCTCGGAAATTCACCTCGACAGCCGCTCGCCGGAAGAAAAGGCCAAGCAGCCGGGCTACGAACTGGTGAACAAGGACGACCCGCAGGTTATCGAAATCTGGAACATCGTGTTCATGCAGTTCAACCGCAAGGCGAACGGCTCGCTCGAACCACTCTCCATGAACGTAATTGACACGGGTATGGGCTTTGAACGCCTGGTGCGTGCCATCCAAGGCAAGCAGTCGAACTACGACACGGACATTTTCCAACCCATCATCCGCCGCATAGGGGAACTCTCGGGCTTCACGTACGGCAAGGACGAGAAGGTGGATGTGGCCATGCGCGTCATTTCGGACCACCTGCGGGCCATCGCCTTCTCCATCGCCGATGGCCAGCTTCCCTCCAACGCCAAGGCAGGCTATGTCATCCGCCGCATCCTGCGCCGTGCCGTGCGCTATGCCTACACCTTCCTCGGACAGCGCGAAGCTTTCCTCTGCAAACTCGTACCTACATTGGTACAGGAAATGGGCGAGGCTTATCCGGAACTGAAGGCGCAGCAAGTGCTGATAGGCCGCGTGATGCAGGAGGAGGAAGAGAGCTTCCTGCGCACACTTTCCACCGGCATCAGCATGCTCGAAGGCGTAGTGGCCGAAACGAAGAAGGCGGGCCTGCAAGTGGTGGACGGCACCAAGGCGTTCACGCTGTTCGACACCTACGGCTTCCCCCTGGACCTCACGCAACTGATTTGCCAAGAAAACGGGCTGACGGTGGACGAAAAGCAGTTTGATGCCGAAATGCAGAAGCAGAAGGAGCGCGCCCGGAACGCCGCAGCCGTTGAAACGGACGACTGGGTGGTGCTGAAAGAGGGAGAAACGGAGTTCAAAGGCTGGGATTTCACGGAATGCGACTGCCATATCCTGCGCTACCGCCGCGTGCAGCAGAAGAAACAGGTGTTCTACGAACTGGTGCTCGACGAAACGCCTTTCTACGCTGAGATGGGTGGCCAAGTGGGCGACTGCGGCGTATTGGTCAACGACGAGGAGAAGGTGGAGATTTTCGACACGAAACGGGAGAACAACCTGCCCATTCATCTCACCAAGAAATTGCCGGCTCATCCCGAAGCATCCTTCCGTGCCGAGGTGAACCTGAAAGCCCGCAGGGGAAGCGAGGCCAACCATACGGCCACGCACCTGCTCGACCAGGCTCTGCGCGAAGTACTGGGAACGCACGTGGAACAGAAAGGTTCGCTGGTGACACCGGACTACCTGCGCTTTGACTTCTCCCACTTCCAGAAAGTCACTCCCGAGGAGCTGCGACAAGTGGAACGCATCGTGAACCGCCGCATCCGCGAGGACATTCCTCTGCAGGATCACCGCGATGTGCCCATGGAGGAGGCCAAGAAACTGGGAGCCATCGCCTTGTTCGGCGAGAAATACGGCGACCGTGTACGTGTGGTACAGTTTGGCAAGAGCGTGGAGTTCTGCGGCGGTTGCCATGCCCACAGCACGGGCCGCATCGGGCTTTTCCGCATCGTTTCGGAGAGTAGTGTGGCAGCCGGCGTGCGCCGTATCGAAGCCATCACGGGCGAGGCTGCCGAAGAAAGAGTGTACGTTCAGGAAGACATCCTGAACGACCTGAAATCCTTCTTTGCCGGAGCCAAGGACCTGACCGCCGTTATCCGCAAAACGATTGAGGAGAACGATGGGCTGCGCAAGCAGGTGGAGGCGCACATCAAGGAACAGCTGTTGGCCATACGCGACCGTTTGGTGCAAAATGCCGAAGAACGCGGCAGCGTGAAGCTCATCAAGGCGGTGCTTCCTTCAACGTATGCTCCCGATGTTGCCAAAGACCTTGCCTTCCAGCTCGGTGATGATCAGCAAGAACCTGGTGGAGGAACGCCAGCTCAACGCCGGAGCCATCGTCCGCGAAGCGGCCAAGCTCATCAAGGGCGGCGGCGGCGGCGCACCCCATTTCGCCACTGCCGGCGGCAAGGATGCCACGCACCTGGAAGAAGCCGTAAAGAAAGTCATTGAGATTGCTTTGGGATAGTTTCCCGACAACCTGAGCATATTCCCAAAGTTCCCCAATAAAGTATCTCATGAAGAAGACAACGATCGAAACATTGGCGCGCGAAGATGCCTTCCGCCTGATTGGCAAGGAATGGATGCTCGTCACTGGCGGCACGCTGGAAAACGGTTACAACACCATGACCGCCTCCTGGGGAGGCATCGGCTGGCTGTGGAACAAGCCGGTGGCCTTCGTCTTTATCCGCCCCGAACGTTACACCTACGATTTTGTGGAAAACAACGACTACCTCACGCTCTCTTTTCTGGGCATGGAAAAGGACATGCGCGAGGTGCTGAACCTCTGCGGCACGGTTTCAGGGCGCGACCGCGACAAGGTGGCCGAATGCGGACTGACCCCGGTGGCCACCGAGCACGGTGCTGTGGCCTTTGAGCAAGCACGGTTAGTAGTGGAAGGGCGCAAACTGATGCGCACGGAAATGAAAGCCGAAAACTTCCTGGACAAGGAAGTGCTGGCTCGCTGGTACAACGACCGGCCCGGCGGCTCGCTCCACACGGTCTACGTGGTGGAGATTGAAAACGTCTACGAATAAACATCCCGGCTCTATGGAAGAAATGGAATTTGGCCCCAACAAGCTGTTCTTCTCCATCAGCGAAGTGGCACAACTGCTGGATTTGCCCGAGACCCTGTTGCGCTATTGGGAAAAAGAGTTTCCGCAAATCTCGCCCAAGAAAGGATCGCGCGGTATCCGCCGTTACACCAAGGAGGACATTGAAACCATCCGTGTCATCAAGGATCTGGTGAAGGTGCGCGGCCTGAAGATTGCCGCTGCCCGCGAAATCCTGAAACAGAACAAGGAGGGCGTGCCCCGTCCCTTGGAAGCCGTGCAGCGGCTGCGCGCCATCCGTGCTGAGCTGGTGGCCATGCGCGATGCCCTGTCGGCCATGGCCTGACGGTGGCAGTCCGGAAGAAGCAGCAAACGCATCTTTTCCGGGCGAAACCTCGAACACTTCCATTCTCATTCCGGAACCCGAAGTACTGGTGGGCAGACCGTCGCGCCGTCGCCGTGTCTGCCCACCCTTTTTTTCTCTTTTTGAAAATCCACCCCCTAACTCTTACTCCCCACACCTCGCATGGCAAAAAACAAAACCGTTTACGTCTGTTCCGAATGCGGCCAAGACTCCCCCAAGTGGGTGGGCCGTTGCCCCAGTTGCGGCCAGTGGAACACCATGAAGGAAATGACCATCGCCGCCGTCCGTCCGTCCGACCGCGAAGTGCGCACCTCCCAAGCCCTGGGCGGCATGGAACGGCGCGCGGCACGTCCGGTCTGGCTGTCGGAGGTAAAGGCGGAAGAAGAGCCCCGCTTCCGGACCTCCGACATGGAGCTGGACCGTGTGTTGGGCGGCGGCATCGTGCCGGGTTCGCTCATCCTCATCGGCGGCGAGCCGGGCATCGGCAAGTCCACCCTCCTGCTGCAAACCGCCCTCCACATGACCGGCCGCAAACTGCTCTACGTCAGCGGCGAGGAAAGCGAAAGGCAAATCAAGCTCCGCGCCGACCGCATCCCGCACCGCGACACGGATCTCATGCTCCTCTGCGAAACGCGCCTCGAGCAGGTTTTCACCTATATCAAGGAAGTGAAGCCCGACATCGTCATCATCGACTCCATCCAGACCGTTTCACTCGAAACCGTGGAAACTTCGCCGGGCTCCATCACGCAAATCCGCGAGTGCGCCGCAGTATTGCTCAAATATGCCAAGGAGAGCGGCGTGCCTGTCATCCTCGTGGGGCACATCACGAAAGAGGGAGCCATAGCCGGTCCCAAGGTGTTGGAACACATTGTCGACACCGTGCTGCAGTTTGAAGGCGACCGCCACAACATGTACCGCATCCTGCGCAGCATCAAGAACCGTTTCGGATCGACCGCCGAGCTGGGCATCTACGAAATGCGCTCCGACGGCCTGCGTCCCGTGGACAATCCCTCGGAGCTGCTGCTCACGCAAAGCGGCGAACAGCTCAGCGGCATCTCCATCGCCTCGGCCATTGAGGGCATCCGGCCTTTCCTCATCGAAACGCAGGCACTGGTCTCCACCGCCGCCTACGGCACCCCCCAGCGTTCGGCCACGGGTTTTGACCTGCGCCGTCTGAACATGCTGCTGGCAGTGTTGGAGAAACGGGTCGGCTTCAAGCTGGCACAAAAGGACGTGTTCCTCAACATTGCCGGCGGCCTCCGCGTAACGGACCCGGCCATTGACCTCTCCGTCATCGCGGCGGTGCTGTCGAGCAACGTCGACACCGCCATCGAGCGCAACGTCTGCATGGCCGGCGAGGTGGGACTGAGCGGCGAAATACGCCCCGTGGCTCGCATCGGCCAGCGCATCAGCGAAGCCGCCAAACTGGGATTTTCCACCATCCTGATTCCGGAAGGGAATCTCAAAGGACTGGAAACGCAAAGCCATGCCATCGAAATCATTCCCGTCGGCCGTGTGGAAACAGCCCTGCGCTGCCTCTTCGGCCACAGGGTTATGAGTTTATACAGATTGTGTAAGGCGACCGCCACAGCCTTGCAAAAAAGCCAAGCAGCAGCCTGACTTCTGAAACCTTGTCAGCTTATCACCTCATAACCCATTACCCTGACAACCTCCTACCCCGCCCCTCCTCCCTTCCTCCCCAACCAACCATACACCCGAAGCCTCATGCAAAAGCAACTGAACCTCCGCGTGCTGCCCCATCAGGCAGCCAATGAGCACCAACTGACGCGCATGGCCGCACAAGAGCTGGCCATCGACGCCCGCACCATCAACGCCCTGCGCATTGTGCGCCGCAGCATCGATGCCCGGCAGCGCACCATCTACATCAACCTGAGCCTGCTGCTCTACATCAACGAAATGCCGCCGCGCCGGGAGTTCGAGCCCGTGTGCTATCCCGACGTGAGCAAAGCACCCCGCGTGATTGTGGTCGGTGCGGGTCCCGGCGGACTTTTCGCCGCCCTCCGCCTGATAGAACTCGGCCGGCGGCCCGTCGTGCTGGAACGCGGAAAGGACGTACACGAACGGCGCAAGGACATTGCCCGCATCTCGCGCGAACACCTGGTAGATGCCGACAGCAACTACTCCTTCGGCGAGGGCGGCGCCGGAGCATTTTCCGACGGCAAACTCTTCACCCGCTCCAAGAAAAGGGGAAATGTGGAAAAAATCCTGCGCGTGTTCTGCCAGTTCGGTGCCTCCACCGACATCCTCATCGACGCCCATCCGCACATCGGTTCCGACCGTCTGCCGCGCATCATCGAAGCCATGCGCCAGCAGATACTGCAATGCGGCGGCGAGGTGCATTTCCAGACCCGCGTGGACCGTCTGCTGGTGGAAGACGACGAGGTGCGGGGCGTAGTCTGCCACACGGGACAGACCTTCCACGGCCCCGTCATCCTGGCCACCGGCCACTCCGCCCGCGACGTTTACCGCCACCTGCACCAAA
>SFQP01000055.1 GCA_004562975.1 bacterium | reverse complement strand
CACCCATCTTTTCGATGATGTGATTTATATCAATACCGAAAAGAACAATATACCCATCGAGGTGGCGGTGATGTACAACACCTCTTACAGCGAGAACCTCCATTCCTATGTGAATAATATCAATACCATTGAGGGAGGTACTCATCTCATCGGCTTCCGCTCGGCCATCACCCGTGTGCTGAAGAAATATGCCGAGGAAACGGCTGCCAAACAACTCGAGAAAGCCAAGGTGGAAATTGCCGGTGAAGACTTCCGCGAGGGATTGACGGCTGTAATTTCTGTCAAAGTCGCTGAGCCGCAGTTCGAAGGACAGACTAAGACCAAGTTGGGTAACAGTGAAGTTGCCGGTGCGGTCAATCAGGCTGTGGGAGAGGCCATGAGCTATTATCTCGAAGAGCATCCCAAAGAAGCCAAACTCATTGTGGACAAGGTTATACTTGCCGCCACAGCACGTGTGGCTGCACGCAAAGCCCGCGAAAGCGTGCAGCGCAAGAGTCCTCTTTCTGGTGGCGGACTGCCGGGTAAACTGGCAGACTGCTCTTCAAAAGATCCTGCCGAATGTGAACTGTTCCTTGTCGAGGGCGATTCAGCCGGTGGTTCTGCAAAGCAAGGACGAAGCAGGGCTACACAGGCCATCCTTCCGTTGAGAGGTAAAATACTCAATGTGGAGAAAGCCATGTGGCATAAAGCATTTGAAAGTGATGAGGTAAACAATATCATTCAGGCACTTGGCATTCGTTTTGGCTTGGGAGAAGATTCCAAGGAGGCCAATTTGGATAAGCTTCGTTACCACAAGGTAATCATTATGGCCGATGCCGATGTCGACGGACAGCACATCGCAACGCTCATCATGACGCTCTTCTATCGCTATATGCCTCAGGTAATTCAGGATGGATATCTTTACATAGCCATGCCTCCTCTGTATCGTTGCACTAAAGGAAAAGTGCAGGAATACTGCTACACCGATCGCGACAGACAGATTTTTATGGACAAGTATGGCGATGGTTCAGAAGGAAGCATCAAGACCCAGCGTTACAAAGGTTTGGGCGAGATGAACCCTGACCAGCTTTGGGAAACCACCATGTGTCCTGAGACACGCCTGCTCAAGCAAGTGTCGCTGGAAAATGCTGCTGAGGCTGACTATATCTTCTCCATGCTCATGGGGGATGACGTAGGGCCTCGCCGCGAGTTCATTGAGAAGAATGCACTCAATGCCAATATTGACGCGTAAGGAGCTTGTGGCCTCATTCGGAACAGATTTATCATAATCTTTGTTTCGTGTGGGATAAAATCCATCAAAAGGTGTAAGCTGATAGTGTAGATAAGTTTCTACAGACAGCTTACACCTTTCCTTTTGAACAGGTACAGCGTTTTGTCAACGCTTCAGAACTATCCGATTGCATCTTTGTATTATGAAGAAATATAGCTTGTTATTCCTTTCATTGTTGATGAGGCATACTTTAGGTACATTCCAGTTTTCCGTCAATCGTTTTACTACCTTCAGTTCCGCATTGCTGCTATGTGCGGTTTCACTATGCCTTTTCCCGAAATTGCCTGCGCAAGAACCGGTAGATTACGTCAATCCTTTCATTGGCACCACCCACTATGGCACTTGCCATCCGGGAGCCGTTTGTCCCCACGGCATGATGAGTGTGGCTCCCTTTAATGTGATGGGGTCAGAACTCAATCGTTACGATAAGGACACCCGTTGGTGGAGCACACCTTACGACCACACCAATGTTTACTTCACCGGCTACTCCCATGTCAATTTGAGCGGAGTGGGTTGCCCAGACCTCGGCTCTCTCCTGCTCATGCCCACTTCGGCAGACACACTTTGCGTGGATTTCCGCCAATACGGATCGCCTTATGAAGCCGAAATAGCCACACCTGGATATTACGGCAACTGCTTGGTTAAGTATGGTATAAAAACAGAAGTAACCGCCACGCCCCGCACCTCCATGGCCCGTTTCACTTTTCCAAAGGGCAAAGCCCACATCCTGCTCAATCTGGGCGAAGGGTTGACCAATGAGAGTGGTGCCACGCTGCGTTGGACGGGATCGAATGAAGTGGAAGGCAGCAAATTGCTCGGTTGCTTTTGTTATGATGCCCGTCAGGCCGTTTTTCCCATTTACTTTGTCATGCGGGTGGAGCATGTAGGTGGAACTTCGGGATATTGGAAATTCCAGCGGCCCAAGAGAGGCATTGAGGCCGAGTGGGATCCAGACGACAACCGTTACAAAATCTATACAAACTACCGTAAGGAAATGTCAGGCGATGATGTCGGTGCTTGGTATAGCTTCGATGCCACACAGGACGAACAGGTTGAAGTGCGGATGGGCATCAGTTTTGTCAGCATAGAAGGAGCCCGCCGCAACCTGGAGGCAGAGCAGGGCAACCTCCATTTCGATGAAATCCGGGCAGAGGCACGCCGCCGCTGGCAGGACGACTTGGGACGCATCCGGGTAGAAGGAGGCACACCGAGTCAGCGCACCGTTTTCTATACAGCACTTTATCATTTGCTGCTTCATCCCAATTTGTTGCAGGATGTCGATGGCCGTTATCCCGCCATGGAGAGTAATGAAATCCGCACCACGTCCGGCAATCGTTACACCGTTTTCTCCCTTTGGGATACCTATCGCACCGTCCATCCCTTCCTCACGTTGGTATATCCCGAAAGGCAACTTGACATGGTGCGTACCCTTCTCTCCATGTATAACGAGCAAGGGCGTTTACCCCGCTGGGAACTGTATGGCCGCGAAACGCTCACCATGGAAGGCGACCCCGCCGTGTCCATGATAGCCGACACCTGGCTGCGTGGACTCCGCCAGTTCGATGTCGAATTAGCTTACGAAGCCATGCGAAAGGCAGTGATGGAAAGAGGTGACACCAGCCTCCTGCGACCAGACAACGATGATTATTCCCGTTTGGGCTATGTGCCATTGCGCGAAGAACACGACAATTCCGTTAGTCATGCCTTGGAATATGCCACTGCCGACTACGCACTCTCTCGCATGGCGGCAGCTTTGGGAAAAACTGAAGATGCCCGTTTATTTTCCGCCCGTTCTTTGGGGTATCGCCGTTATTACGATAGTGAAAGCGGCACCCTTCGTCCCCTTTTGCCCGATGGAGCCTTCCTTTCCCCCTTCGATCCCTGCCAAGGAGAGAATTTCGCCCCCTGTCCCGGTTTCCATGAAGGTTCAGCTTGGAACTATACTTTCGGTCAGGCTTACGATGTAAAAGGTCTGGCACGGATGATGGGAGGCACGAAAGCCTATGTCCGAAAATTGCAGCACGTTTTTGATGCTTCCTTGTTCGACCCCACCAACGAGCCGGATATGGTCTATCCCTATTTGTTCTCCCTTTTCAAAGGAGAGGCATGGCGCACCCAGCAGCTCACCCGCCGTTTGTTGCACAAGCACTTTACCGACCGGCCTGACGGTTTGCCGGGCAACGATGATACCGGCACACTGTCAGCTTGGGCACTGTTCAGTATGTTAGGATTTTACCCTTATAGTTCCGGCAATCCAGAGTACATACTCACAGCCCCCGTCTTCGAGCGAGTCGTCATCCGGTTGCAAGCCCCTTATTACCCTTCTCAAAAGCTCATCATCGAAGCTCCCGGAGCATCAGACACCACAGCCTTAGTGCGTCGTGCCACCCTGGGCGGCCGTCCCCTTTCCGGTTTCGTCATCTCTCATGACCAGCTCACCTCTGGTGGCATTCTGCGCTTTGAAATGTCTCGTTAATCCTTCATTCCCCAACACAGCACGTTTTGTTTCTTAAAACAAATTCCATATAGTTTTATCCGGATTTCTGAACCTTCTGCAAGGGAGTAGGCAAAGGCCCAGATGGCGGAATCGGTAGACGCGCTGGTCTCAAACACCAGTGGGGCAACCCGTGCCGGTTCGACCCCGGCTCTGGGTACAATTTTATCAGCTAAGTGATTGAACATCAATGCTTAGCTGATTTTTTTGTATAGATGTATTCCCATATCGTTTTATTCAGGTTGAAGAGTGGTGAAAATCCTTCTTATTGTTATTTTTGCTTGCGCAAATAAGCGTAACGCTTTGGTTTTCCCAACTTACATACCGAAATAATCCTTTCTTAATACCTATCTGATCATGAACAAACACTTCTTCCTCTCCATGCTTTGCATGGCATCCCTTGCCGCGCAGTCACAGCACGTGGTGTGGTTCGACGAGCCCACTTCCCTCAAGGGGCGAGCCTGTTGGTGGCAGGGTGTGCCCGCCGATCAGCAGGGCAAACAAAAGCCCGTGGCAGCTGGAGGCTTCAACTGGAACTCCGACTCCGAGTGGGAAGCCCGTTCCCTGCCTTTGGGCAATGGCAGCATAGGCTGCAACGTCATGGGAAGCGTTGCCACCGAACGCTATACGCTCAACGAAAAAACACTGTGGCGCGGCGGCCCCAACACCGCCAAGGGGCCTGCCGACTATTGGGCACAGAACAAGCAGTCAGCCCACCTCCTGCCCGAGATACGCCAGGCACTGCTCGATGGCGATTGGGACAAGGCCGGACAGCTCACCTCCTCCAATTTCAACAGCACCGTACCCTACGAAGCCACTGGCGAGCCCCAATTCCGTTTCGGCTCTTTCACCACCATGGGCGAACTGTGTGTGGAAACGGGCTTGGACGAAGCCGGCGTGAAGCACTACCGCCGTGCCCTTTCGCTCGACTCCGCCTACGCCAAGGTCAGTTTCGAGGCACCCGACGGCGTATCCTACGAGCGCACCACCTTTGTGTCCTATCCCGCCAACGTGATGGCGGTACGTTTCTCCGCTTCGCAACCCGGCAAGCAGCATTTGCAAATCAGCTATACCCCCAGTCCCGTGGGCGAGGGCAAATTTGTTTTCGACGGGCAAGGACTGCTCACCTACGACGGGCGGCTCGACAACAACCAGCTGCGCTACGTGGTGCGCTTCCGCGTCATGCCTAAGGGAGGTACCTGTACCTATAAAGACGGCAAGCTCTGTGTGGACCGTGCCGACGAGGTTGTCCTTCTGCTCACCGCCGACACCGATTATGCGCCCAACTACAATCCTGATTTTACCGACCCGAAAGCCTATGTGGGCGTAAAGCCCGATGAAACCACGAAAAATTGGATAACCCGTGCCGCTAAGCAAGGTTACGACAAGCTCTTCAAGGCGCACCTCAAGGACTATATGCCCCTCTTCCGTCGTGTGCAGTTCGAGTTGGCCGGAGCATCGTCCGACAAGCCCACCAACCAACGCCTGGCTGACTATCGCAAGGGAAAAGCCGACCGCGCGTTGGAAACCCTCTACTATCAGTTTGGCCGTTACCTGCTCATCGCTTCTTCGCGCCCCGGAAATATGCCCGCCAACCTGCAAGGTATGTGGCACAACAACGTGGACGGCCCTTGGCGCGTCGATTACCACAACAACATCAACCTGCAGATGAACTATTGGCCGGCCCTGCCCACCAACCTCGCCGAGTGTGCCGAGCCTTTGACCGATTTCATCCGCCTGCTCGAGAAGCCTGGCGAACGCACCGCCAAGGCATATTGGGGAGCACGCGGATGGGCCGCCGGCATTTCGGCCAATATCTTCGGTTTCACCGCACCTTTGGAAGGAGCCGATATGTCGTGGAACTATAACCCCATGGCCTCATCGTGGCTGGCCACCCACCTTTGGGACTATTACGACTTCACCCGCGACGAGCAGTTCCTGCGCCAGACAGCCTACCCCTTGATGCGCGGTTGTGCCCTCTTCTGTGAAGATTTTCTGTGGCGCAAGCCCGACGGCACGCTCACTGCGGCTCCGTCCACCTCGCCTGAGCACGGCCCTGTGGATGAAGGAACCACGTTTACCCATGCCGTGGTGCGCGAAATACTGCTCGACTGCATTGAGGCTGCCAAGGTGTTGAAAACCGATGCCGACGAAGTGAAAAAATGGCAGAAAATCCTCGATGAATTGGCACCTTATCGAATCGGCCGTTACGGCCAGCTCATGGAGTGGAGCCGCGACATCGACGATCCCAAGGACGAACACCGCCACGTGAACCACCTCTTCGGCTTGCACCCGGGCCGCACCATTTCACCCCTCACCACCCCCGATTTGGCACAGGCATCCCGCGTCGTGTTGGAGCATCGAGGCGACGGAGCCACGGGTTGGAGCATGGGCTGGAAGCTCAACCAGTGGGCACGCCTTCATGATGGCAACCACTCCTACGTGCTTTATGGCAACCTGCTCAAAAACGGCACAGCCGACAATTTATGGGATGTGCATCCGCCCTTCCAGATTGACGGCAACTTCGGCGGCACTGCCGGTGTCACCGAAATGCTGCTCCAGAGCCACGCCGGCTGCATCGACCTCCTGCCTTCCCTTCCCGATGCCTGGTCCGAGGGCCATATTTCCGGCCTTCGTGCCCGTGGCAACTTCGGTGTGGACATCCGTTGGAAGAACGGCAGCTTGGCCGAAGCACGCATCACTTCCGGTTCCGGCGTGCCGTGTGCCGTGCGCTATGGCCGGCAGACCTTGAAGTTCGAAACCAAGAAGGGAAAAACCTATGTAGTCCGACTTCAGGACGGCACGTTGGTACAAAAGTAATCTTCTCTGGCACAAAGCAGCCGCTGAACATCCGGTAGTAAAACCGGCGTGGGCAGTGGCTGCTTTTTTTGTCGTCACAGCCCGACATTCCTTCTGATAAACATAGTTTCTGCAATCCATCGGCCCAAAAGCTCATGGATATTGTCTACATTTGCACCCCGAAATAAAAGAATCACAAAAAATAGTCTATGAGTTTACAATGCGGCGTTATCACCGTGCCCGATGAACGCCTTACCAAGCTGGCCGAGCTGGTTCATCCCGGACGCATCGTGCCCACCACGGTCGAGATTGTCGACATTGCCGGTTTGGTAAAGGGAGCATCGAAGGGCGAGGGCCTCGGCAACCAATTCCTGGGCAACATCCGCGAAACGGATGCCATCATCCACGTGCTGCGCTGCTTTGACGACGGCAATGTGGTTCATGTCGACGGTTCGGTCAATCCCGTGCGCGACAAGGAAATCATAGATACCGAGCTCCAGCTCAAGGACCTCGAAACGGTGGAGAACCGCATGAAGCGCGTGGAGAAGATTGCGCAGGTGGGTGGCGACAAGAATGCCAAGACGGAGTATGCCGTCCTCACTGCCTACCGCGAGGCGTTGCTCCAAGGCAAGAGTGCGCGCAGCGTGCAGTTTGAAAGCAAGGACGAACAGAAGGCCGCCAAAGGACTCTTCCTCCTGACCTCCAAGCCCGTGCTCTATGTCTGCAATGTCGACGAAGCCAGTGCCGCCACGGGCAACCATTATGTCGACGAGGTACGCGAGGCCGTCAAGGACGAAGGAGCCGAAGTGCTCGTGTTGGCCGCACAGACTGAGGCCGACATTGCCGAACTCGAAACCTACGAGGAACGCCAAATGTTCCTTCAGGATGTGGGGCTGGAGGAGAGCGGCTGCAACCGCCTCATCAAGACGGCTTACAAGATGCTCGAACTCGAAACCTTCATCACGGCCGGTGAGATGGAAGTGAAAGCCTGGACCTACCGTCGAGGCTGGAAAGCCCCCCAGTGTGCCGGCGTCATCCACACCGACTTCGAAAAAGGCTTTATCCGCGCCGAAGTCATCAAGTACGACGACTATGTGCGTCTCGGCTCCGAAGCAGCGGTGCGTGAGGCCGGCCTGCTCCACGTGGAAGGTAAGGAATACGAGGTACAGGATGGCGACATCATGCACTTCCGCTTCAATGTCTAAACCCGAACACTCCCTGCTATGTTACCGGAAGCAGTCATTTGGAATCCTTCGGAGGTGGTCTTTGCGCTGGGCTCGTTCAGCGTGAGGTGGTACGGCATCTGTTGGTGTATCGGGTTGGCATTGGCCTACGTGGTGGTGTTGAAACTCTATCAGCGTCAGCAAATTCCGCCCCAGAAGTTTGAGTCGTTGTTTATTTATTGCTTTGTGGGCATCCTGGTCGGTGCGCGTTTGGGTCATTGCCTGTTCTATGAGCCTGCCTACTTCTTGTCGCACCCCGTCGAGATGGTGCTCCCCATCCGGCACCTGCCCGACGGCAGCTGGAAGTTCACGGGCTATGCCGGACTTGCTTCCCACGGTGGCACCATCGGTCTGATGATAGCCCTGTGGCTCTATGTGCGGAAATACCAGGTGAACCTCATGCGCGTGCTCGACGACATTGCCGTGGCCACGCCCATTGCCGCCTGCATGATACGCATGGGCAACCTGATGAACTCCGAAATCGTGGGTAAGTTCACCGGTTCCGATTACGGCTTTGTGTTTGTGCAGAACGGCGACACCCTGCCGCGCCATCCCGGCCAGCTCTATGAGGCCGTGGCCTACTTCCTCTTTTTCATTGTCGGCCTGTGGCTCTACCGCAAATACGAACAGCGGGTGGGGCAGGGCTTCTTCTTCGGTTACTGCCTGAGCACCATCTTCACCTTCCGCCTGTTGGTGGAATTTTTCAAGGAGGTGCAGGAGCCGTGGGAACTGGCCATGCAGCAGGCCATCGGGCTGAACCAAGGCCAGCTACTCAGCCTGCCCTTCATCGTCATCGGTTTCTACTGTATGCTGGGAGGCAAGTGGTGCAAACGGTTTGCGGAACGATGATTCCGTTGCGCGCCAGCAGCCCCGTGAAAGAATGCACATCGCGTCCTCGCAGTCAAGGCGCAGCGGTTCGTGTTCGTCGGTCAGACGGCACACCGCTGCGCCTTGGGCGTTTCAAACTGCAACCCACCCCTTCTATATACGTAATTTTCCCCGCGAAAAAATCGTTCAATCCTTCAGTGGAGATTGTTTCTTGCTGATTTTCAGAGCAATGAAGGATGAACGACTGAACTACTGGAACCTTCATTCCGGATTCGTCTGAGCATGGCTGCACAGAAACAGCCATTCGGGGGGTAACAAAAGGGTGACAAGGGGATGAATATGGGCTGTTTCGCCCATAGCGGACAAGGAGACCTATGAATGTTCACAGTGATGGGCAGAAACACCCTGTTGATCAGAAGAAAACGGGTGAAAATCATAGGATAACCGGCAGGGATGAACGATTGAATGAATTTTTCGACTTGGAAATTGCGTATAGAATGCGCGCGTGAGGCAGGCACTGTTGAGGCCGGACGGCAGATCTGTCTCAGCGGTGTGAGTAACGCATGGCATCATGACTTTTCAATCCCGGGTTTTGTCCTGTGCCATCAGCCTCGCCGCCTTTCGCTCACAAGTCCAGGACTATTTTTTCCTACTCGCCGATTTGAAAAAAATAGTCCAGGACTTGTAAGCCGCAACTCGCCGGCTTGTTCGCGGGTGCCCGGACAGCACACACTGGTTGCCGTGCCGTTTGAGTCAGCAGGCAGTACTCGTCTTAAAAGATACAAATCTTTGTGCATCGTTTTGTCCTTCACCAAGGTTGCCGTATCTTTGCAACCTGATAAACCCTACGGGTCAAAAAGTGGAAGCGTCGCCCATTTTCAGGGCAACCCTTTTCCACGGCCACCGATAATCTTACAAACCTCTCCAACTTGTAAATTCAAAAAACATCGTTGTGCAAGCCGCGACCGCAGGTAGTGGCGTTGTACGTCCAATAACTAAACATTTTCATTATTCATGCAAAGCAAAACCCTTTTTTCTTTGGCTTTAGGCAGTGCATTGTTGCTGTCTTCGTGCAGTAAGTTGGGAGAACTTTCTGCCGATAACTTTACAGTGACCCCTTCACCGCTCGAAGCTGTAGGCGGAAAAGTTCCTGTAACGATCAACGGCCGCTTTCCCGAAAAATACATGAAGAAAAAAGCCGTCGTTACCGTGCAGCCGGTGTTGCGCTATGGCAACGCTGCCACCCAGGGACAACCGGCCACGTTCCAAGGTGAGAAGGTACAAGGTAACGACCAGGAAATCTCCTACAAGCTCGGCGGCAACTACACGATGAAGAACACCTTCAAGTATGACCCTGCCATGCAGCAAAGCGAGCTTTACCTCACTTTCAAGGCCACGCTTGGCAAGAAACAGGTGGAAATTCCCGAAGTCAAGGTGGCCGACGGTGTCATTGCCACTTCCGACCTCATTCACTCGACCGTGGCCACCAGCCATACCGAGACTGCCACCGATGCTTACCAATATGCCATCAAGCAGACCAAGCAGGCCCAAATCAAGTACCTCATCAACCAGGCCAATATCCGCAGCAGCGAACTGAGCTCAACGTCTGTGCAGGACTTCCTCCAGACCCTCCGCTCCATCAAGGCCGACCAAAAGGGATATATGCTCGACAACATCGAGGTGTCGGCCTATGCTTCGCCCGATGGCTCGATCAAGATCAACACCGCACTGGCCGAAAAACGCCAGAAATCGTCCGGCGAATATGTGGACAAGCAGCTCAAGGCCAACAGCATCGATGCCGACGTGGAGAAGCGTTATACCGCCGAGGACTGGGAAGGCTTCCAGGAATTGGTCAAGGCTTCGAACATCCAGGACAAGGATGTCATCCTGCGCGTGCTTTCCATGTATCCTGACCCCGAAGAGCGTGAAAAGCAAATCCGCAACCTCTCTGCCGGGTTCCAGGAGCTGGCCGACGAAATCCTGCCCGAGCTGCGCCGAGCACGCCTCACCATCAACTACAACCTGATTGGCCGCTCTGACGAGGAAATCCAGGAACAGTACAAGGAAAATCCCACCAAGCTGTCGGTGGAAGAACTCCTCTATGCCGCCACGCTGACAGAGGAAGCTGCCGAACAAAAGGACATTTATGCCACTGCCGTCAAGCAGAACCCCGGCGACTATCGCGCCTTTAACAACCTGGCCGCAGTTGCCATCCAGGAGGGCGATTTCAGCACTGCTCGCAACTACCTGCTGAAGGCTACCGCTGTGAAGAATGATGCACCTGAGGTCAATGCCAACCAAGCCTTGGTGGCACTCGCCGAAAACAATGCCGAGGCTGCACAGTCGTATCTTGCAAAGGCCACCACAGCGCAGAATTACAACGAAATTCTGGGCAATCTGCTCGTGGCACAGGGCAACTACAATCAGGCCGCCCAATGCCTCAAAGGGGTCAACACCAACTCTGCTGCCCTGGCGCAAATCATGGCCAAGGATTACAGCAGTGCAGCATCCACGCTCGGCAGTATAGCCAAACCTGATGCCTTGACAAGCTACTTGAAAGCCGTGCTCGCAGCCCGCACCAATCAGGATGCAGCCGTGGTTTCAAATTTGAAAGAAGCTTTTGCACAGGATGCTTCGTTGAAAGAACGCGCCAAGAAGGACCTGGAGTTCGTCGCGCTCTTCAACGATGCTTCTTTCCGGAGTTTGGTAAAATAAGATACATCCGGGTTTCCATGCTTGCCGGCCCACCACAGGCCGGACGAAAGCCGGACATAAGTTGAGTACACAAGCAGGAGGATGCAGAAAGCCCAAGGTTTTCTACATCCTCCTTTGGCTTTTTCCGCATACTTTTTGCTCGAAGAATAACGCTGAACTGATAATATTTGACAAGATGAAACACATACGAAAACTGCTCTTCATGGGCTTCTCCTTGCCGCTCTTGTGGCTTTTGACGGCGTGCGGGCCCGGTGAGGGGCGCGTCCGCTTTGAGGGAAAATTGGAGAATATCAACAATGCCGAGTTTTATGTGTTCTGCGAGGATGGCTCCTTCGATGGCGTGGACACCGTGCGCATCGAGGACGGACGCTTCGTGTATGAGCGCAGCCTCACCGAACCCATGCTCCTCACCCTGCTTTATCCCAATTTCACACAGACTTACGTGGTGCTGGAACCGGGAAAGACCATCAAGATGAAAGGAGATGCCTCCAAAATCGGCGAGGCCGAGTTGACCGGTTCCGATGAGAACGAAATGCTCACCGACTTCCGCCTCAGCAACCTTTCCGGGCCGGAGGTCAACCATCGTTTGGCGGCGGCACAGTTTGTGCGAACCCATCCCCAAACGCTGGCCGCTGTTGCCGTGTTCCGTCGCTACTTTGCCGTGCAGCAGTCGCCCGATGCCACCACTGCGCTCCAGCTCCTCGATGTGCTGAAGAAGGCACAGCCCAAAAGCAAGGCGTTGACGTATCTCGACAACTTCTACCGACCCATTTTCCAGAATGGTGTGGGCTGCAAATTGCCCGATTTCACCGCCGAAACGCTCGACGGCCGCACCGTTCGCATGGCGGATTTTCGCGGCAAGCAACTGGCCATCGTATGCCTGGGTATGTGGCAAGGGGAGAGCCGCACCTTCTTACGCCTACTCCGCAAGAAGTTGGAGCAATCTCGTGGAAAATGGGAATATTTGGTAGTGTCGATGGACGTGGACCGCGAGGTGCTGCGCAACAGGCTCAAGACGGACTCCATCAACTATCCCATCGTGTGCGACCGCAAGGCTTTCGAGTCGCCGCTGGTGCAGCAGCTCGGCCTGCGCTATGTGCCTTCGTGCATGCTGGTGGATGCGCAGGGGAAAATCTTGCAGCGTGATATTACAAACGTTGATGATCTAAAACTATAAGCAGTCGGGGGGAGTCTGACCCCGGTCTGCGTGTTGCTTATTGCGATGCTCGCCAAAATCAATTCTTCCGCCATGAACGGGCTTTCGGCCCTGATGGTCTTTCTCGAAGTCAATACCAAACAGCTGCAGCCGCAGGAACTCAGTTCGGTGTTCCTCATGGTGGGACTGCCCGACAGTGCCGTTAGGGAGAGCCGTTTGCGCGTGGAGGCCGCCCTGCAAAGTGCCGGAGTCAGCCTGCCTCCTCGTATGCGCTACACCGTCAACTTCGCTCCCGCCGATGTGCGGAAAGAAGGGTCGGGCTACGATTTGCCATTGGCCATAGGTATGATCGCCTCGCTCGACATGATCAAACCGAGCCGGCGGCTGGAGACCACGGTGCTGGTGGGGGAACTCGGATTCGACGGCACTATTCGCCCCGTGAAGGGTGCGCTCTCCATTGCCATCAAGGCGAGGGCCGAGGGTTTTGAACATCTCATCGTGCCCCGGGCCAATGTGCGCGAGGCCGCTGTGGTAAACAAACTGAAGGTGTACGGGGCAGACCATCTCTCGCAGGTGATTGATTTCTTCCTTGGAAAGGATGTGCTACAGCCCACCGTTATCAACACCCGGGAGGAGTTCTATGCCGCTCAGTCGCATTTCCCCTTCGATTTCTTGGACGTAAAAGGGCAGGAAACCGTGAAGCGCGCCTTTGAAGTGGCTGCGGCCGGCGGACACAACATCATGCTCATTGGTTCGCCCGGATGCGGCAAAAGCATGATGGCCAAGCGGCTCCCATCTATCCTTCCCCAACTCACACTGGCCGAAAGTCTTGAAACTACCCAAATCCATTCCATTGCTGGCAAGTTGGAAACGCAGACTTCGCTCATCGCCCAGCGGCCCTTCCGTGCGCCTCACCACACCATCAGCGACGTGGCGCTCATCGGCGGCGGATCGGTGTGCAAACCCGGCGAAATCAGCTTGGCTCACAACGGGGTGCTCTTCCTCGACGAACTCCCCGAATTTTCACGCACTGCGCTTGAAACGCTCCGCCAACCCCTTGAAGACCGCGAAATCACCATTGCCCGCTCCAAATATACCGCCACGCTGCCCTGTTCCTTTATGCTCGTGGCCTCCATGAACCCCTGTCCCTGCGGTTACTACAACCATCCCACGCACGAGTGCCAATGCTCGCCCGGGCAGATACACAAGTACATGAACCGCATCTCCGGGCCGCTCATGGACCGCATCGACATTCAGGTGGAGGTGACTCCCGTTTCCATCACCGACTTGGCGCAGGCACCGGCCGGCGAGAGCAGTGAACAAATACGCCAACGGGTGATGGCGGCGCGCGACATACAGACCGAAAGGTACAAGGACTTGAAGGGTATCCACTGCAACGCGCAAATGACGCGGGCATTGCTCGAACAGTATGCCCGGCTCGACGACGAAGCCTCGCAGGTACTCACCCGTGCCATGAAGCGCATGAGCCTCTCCGCCCGTGCCTACGACCGCATCCTCAAGGTGAGCCGCACCATCGCCGACCTGGACCACTCACCGGAGGTGCTGGCCAGACACGTCAAGGAGGCGGTGGGCTACCGCAACTTGGACCGGGGCGATTGGGGAGAATGACAATCATAGGGAAAATTCCCCCGCCAATAGGAATAAGCCATTGGCGGGGGATTTTTTTGTCTTAACTTAGCGTCACAAAAAAATGACACATGCAAAAACCAACACGGCCAAATCCTGCAGCGCCAACACCAGCAGACACATGCCGCCCACACATATAGACAGCACATCCGATTATTATTCTTAACAAAACCATACAACTATGAAGACTCTGAAGACATTACGCAGCCCTATTCCTCATGCTAGGAACAATTGCAACAAACGCACAGAGCATGAGCCCCTCCACGCTTTCCATGCAAGTGGCAAGAAGGAGGCAGAGGAGGGGCAGGAGTTGTTTCATAGATGTTTCAGATGAAAAGGTTCACATTGGCCTGTTCGGCTCGTTCCATATAGCTTGCCACACCTCCCACGGTGACGT
>SFQP01000054.1 GCA_004562975.1 bacterium | reverse complement strand
GGAGAGGTCGATGAGACGGTCGTTCAATTCGTCAACTGTGTACATGGTGTGGATGTTTGATGTATGTAAATCAGCTTTTTGCGGCAGTTAAAATTCGCTCGTAAAATGGAACTTGATGTGCTTGAAGTCTTGCTGCGCCATTTGCAGCACATAGCCGGAGTCGGCCAGGAATACATCGCGGCCTTCGCGGTCCTTGGCCATGTACTGGTATTTGCGCTTCTTGAAGTTTTCCAGCTCTTCGGGACTGTCGCTTTCAATCCAGCAGGCTTTGTAGAGGTGGATGGGTTCCCAGCGGCACTTGGCGTTGTACTCGTTTTCCAAACGGTACTGGATGACTTCAAACTGGAGCTGTCCGACCGTGCCGATGATTTTGCGGCCGTTGAACTGGTTGATGAAGAGCTGTGCCACGCCTTCGTCCATGAGTTGCTCGATGCCTTTGTTCAGCTGCTTGGTCTTCATGGGGTCGGCGTTCTCGATGTATTTGAACATCTCGGGCGAGAAGGAGGGGAGGCCCCTGAAGTGTAGCTTTTCGCCTTCGGTCAGGGTGTCGCCGATTTTGAAGGTGCCGTTGTCGGGCAGGCCGACAATGTCGCCGGCCCAGGCTTCGTCAATGGTGTTCTTGCGCTGGGCCATGAACTGGGTGGGCGAGGAGAAACGGAGTGTCTTGCCGTCGCGCACGTGGAGGTAGGGCTTGTTGCGCTCAAAACGTCCGGAACATACTTTGCAGAAGGCGATGCAGGAACGGTGGTTGGGGTCGATGTTGGCTGTTATCTTGAAGATGAAACCCGTGAACTTTTCTTCGTCCGGGGCAACCTGCCGCTCCTCAGCCTTGGTGGGGCGGGGGCACGGGGCTATCTTGACGAAACAGTCCAGCAGTTCCTTGACACCGAAATTGTTCAGTGCAGAGCCGAAGAAGACGGGAGCGACTTGGGCGTTGAGGTAGTCGTCGTGGTCGAAGGCGGGATATACGCCATCGACCAGTTCCAGGTCATCGCGTAGCCGGCGGGCGTTTTCTTCGCCAACGTGTTCTTCAAGGGCGGAGCTGTGGATGTCGACGTCGAACTTCTCGGTCACTTTCTGCTTGTCGGGGGCGAAAAGCTGGAGTTGCTCTTCATAGATATTATATACGCCCTTGAAGCGCGCTCCCTGGGCAATGGGCCAGGAGAGTGGACGCACGCTGATTTGCAGTTCTTGCTCCAGCTCGTCCAAAAGGTCGAAGGGGTCCTTGCCTTCACGGTCCATCTTGTTGACGAAGATGATGACGGGGGTGTTGCGCATCCGGCACACCGTCATGAGCTTGCGTGTCTGTGCCTCGACACCCTTGGCACTGTCGACCACGATGATGGCAGAGTCGACGGCGGTGAGGGTACGGAAGGTGTCCTCGGCAAAGTCCTGGTGGCCGGGGGTGTCGAGTATGTTGACCTTATAGTCTTCGTAGTCAAACTCCATGACCGAGGTGGTCACGGAGATGCCGCGCTGCTTCTCGATTTCCATCCAGTCGGACGTGGCGGTTTTCTTTATCTTGTTGTTCTTTACCGCACCGGCCACCTGTATCTGTCCGCCAAAGAGCAGGAGCTTCTCGGTGAGCGTGGTCTTACCTGCGTCGGGGTGGGAGATGATGGCAAAGGTGCGTCGGCGAGCTATTTCCGGATTCATTGTCTGTGTGAAGGGGTTTGGTATTCTGGGATGGTGCCTTGGGCTTGATGTGTTGGACTTGATGCGTTTTGTGGCCCAAGGAAGAAATGGGCGGGAGAGCGTAGGGCGCGGTCAGAGCTTTTTCAGACAATCTTTCAGCGCGTCTTCCCACCAACGGATGTCCAGTTCGTAGGTTTGTTTGATTTTGGTTTTGTCCAGTACGGAGTAGTGGGGTCGCTTGGCCGGCACGGGGTAGTCTTCGGTATGGATGGGGCTTACTTCGCAGTCCTCTATGCCTTCCATGCGGTGGATGGCTTTGGTGAAATCATACCAGGAGCAGGTGCCTTCGTTGGTGAAATGGTACACGCCGGGTTTGATGCCTTTTTCTATGACCGTGAGGATGGCATTGGCCAGGTCGCGTGCGTAGGTGGGGGTGCCGATTTGGTCGGCCACCACGCCCAGCTTGTCGCGCTCCTTGCCTAAGCGGAGCATGGTTTTCACGAAGTTGTTGCCATAGGTGGAGTAGAGCCAGGCGGTGCGGATAACCATGGAGCCGGCGCAGGTGCGGATGACGCTTTCTTCACCGGCCAACTTCGTGCGGCCGTAAACGGTCTGGGGATTGGTGATATCTTCTTCCTTATAGGGTTTGCAGGCCGTGCCGTCGAAGACATAGTCGGTGGAAATCTGTATCATCGTGCCGCCCACGGAAGCGATGGCTTCGGCCAGGTAGCCCGGGGCGATGTGGTTGAGCAGATTGCAGAGTTCCGGCTCGCTTTCGGCCTTGTCGACAGCGGTGAAGGCGGCGCAGTTGACGATGACGGAAATGCGGTTTTGTTCGATGAAGGAATAGACGGCCTGACGGTCGGTGATGTCGAGCTCCGCCACGTCGGTGAAGAAAAAGCGGCAGGTGTCGTCGTGTGCGGGAGCCAGTGCTTGCAGCTCGCTGCCCAGTTGTCCGTTGCTGCCGGTAACGAGTATATGTTTCATTATGCTTTAGAATTCGATAGGTTCTTGTTTGTTCTTGAAGTAGTAATCGGAGAGCTGTCCCAGAAGTGTTGCGACATCGCGCGCCGCCTTTTCGGTATCTTGCGCCACGGGTTTTCCCTGCAACCGAAGGAGCATCAGTCCGTAAAGCAGTTCGAAGCAGGTTTGGAGTTCGTCCGTTTGCTGCGGCTGTCCTGCGGCTGTGCCGTTCTTGGCCCTTAGCTCTACGATGTATGGCAGTACCTTATAATACATTTCGCGATAGTAGGGGAATTTGGGCGAGTTGACGAGTTGGTTGTGCAGTTCGTCCAATCCGGTGAGGATGTTCTGGCAGATTTGCAGATGGCCTTTCTCGCGTTTCCCTTCCTCTGCCATCATCCGGCACAGGTCGGCGTACCATTGCTCGGTCTGGGATTTTTGTGCTTTGTCCAAATCAAACCGGGCTACATATTCCTTGGCTATACGTTCGGCGTCGAGATGGTAGGCGCGGATGAGGTCCTCCACTTGCCACATGTACAGCAGGTATTCAGCCCTGTTGGTATTCCTGAGTTTCTCAGCAATCGTCATGTTTTTTCCCTTAATAAAGTGATAGGTTGAAGAGCGTCATGGCCGCATAGATGACGGAGGCGGCGAGCACGATGCTGCCGATGGTGCGGTTCAGGCGCAGAATGCCGCGCAAACCGAAATTGCTGCGCATCTTGTTGATGACGTAGGTAAGTCCGAGCCACCACAACATGGCTCCGGCCACAATGGACAGGTATCCCACACATTGCCCGAAGAAATTGCCCGGAATGACAAACGTAAGCATATTGTAAAGGGCAATGAAAAGGAAGATGATGAGGGGATTGGACAGGGTGACTAAGAAGGCTGTGGTAAAGTTGTGCAGCAATGTCCCCTTGCTGCCCGAAGAAGGTCTCATACATTTCCGGGGGTCGGTGCGGAACATGTATATGCCGAATATGAAAAGCATGACGCTACCCACAAGTTTAAGCCAAAAGATGTTCTGTTCCTTGTCGATAAAATCCATCACTACCGACATGCCTAAACCTGTTATGAGTGCGTATATGATGTCGCTAAGCGCGGCTCCGGCTCCCGTAACTATTCCGTACGCTCTGCCTTTTTGCATCGTTCGCTGAATACACAATATGCCTACGGGTCCCATGGGGGCCGAGGCGATGATGCCTACAAGCAAACCTTTGATTATCAGCAATAGCGGACTTGCAAATTCTGCAAAAATATTGTTCATTGAAACTGAGGCTAATCATAGATAGGTGCGCAAAAGTACGTAAAACCACGCGAAATGCAAAGAATTCAATGGTCTTTCAGCTCTTTCTGCTTTTGCTGCCTCAATGAACTGTGGATTGGACTGCAATATAAGGGGGCCGGGTCCATATAGACAAAACCCCGGTTGCGCTTCAACCGGGGTTTTGTAGATGATTGGGCAAGTGCATGGTGTCGCACTCTTTTACTTCATGTCATTTTGTTGCTTCATGGATATTTCTTCTCCGTGCTGGTTGTAGAAAGCGTATTGCAGATAGGCCAAGTCCTGATTGGGGACGATTTTTACCCCGAAACCGTATTTCATTTGCCATTGCCGCTTGATTGACAGTAGTCCTTGATTGATGTATGCGGCAACGAAGGGGTGAACATAGAGGGTGAATCTCTTGATACCGATTTTGTTGACCAGCGTGTCAATTTTGGTTTCAAGCGCATCGGTGAAGAGGATGCTGGGCTTTATCTTGCCAGTTCCGCCGCAGGTGGGGCATGATTCTTCCACATTCACATCCATTGCCGGCCTTACCCTTTGACGGGTAATCTGCATCAGTCCGAATTTGGATAGTGGCAGGATGCTGTGCCGTGCTCTGTCTTGGCGCATGTTTTCCACCATGCGTTCATAGAGCTTCTGGCGGTTTTCGGGCAGGTTCATGTCGATAAAGTCCACTACGATGATGCCTCCCATATCGCGCAGGCGCAGCTGTCTTGCCAGTTCGTCGGCAGCCCCGAGGTTTACGTCAAGGGCGTTTGTTTCTTGTCCTTCCGGGCTCTTCGAGCGGTTTCCGCTGTTGACATCTACCACATGGAGCGCTTCCGTCTGTTCGATGATGAGGTAGGCTCCGTGTTTGTATGTTACGGTTCGTCCCAGAGAGGTTTTTATCTGCTTGGTTACAGAGAAGTTGTCAAAAATAGGGACATTGCCCTTGTAGAGCTTCACTACGTCTTTGCATTCCGGTGCGATCAACGTCACGTAGTCGCGCACTTCGCGGTACACATTGGTGTCGTTGATGTAGATGTTTTCGTAGGAAGGGTTAAAGAGGTCTCGAAGTAAGGCTACCGTACGGCTTGTTTCTTCGTAGGCCAGCTGTGGCAGCTTCAGTTTTTTGCTGTGTGTTTGTCTGACTTTTTTGATGACTTCTTCCCATCGTCCGAGCAATATGCGCAGCTCGGTATCCAATTCAGGGGCACGCTTGTTTTCTGCTACGGTACGGATGATGACACCGAACCCTTTGGGTTTGATGCTTTGTACCAGCTGTTTGAGGCGTGCCCTTTCAGCAGCGGATTTGATTTTTGTAGAAACTGAGATTTTTTCGCTGAAGGGAATCAGTACGAGAAATCTGCCGGCAAAGGAGAGTTCCGCAGTCAGTCTTGGCCCTTTGGTGTTGATGGGTTCCTTGACTATTTGCACCAGCAGTTCCTGACCTACCTTGAGGGTGTTTTGGATGCTGCCGTCCTTGTCCAGGTCCGGTAGTCGTAGCACTTTTTCGAGCGAAGGCGGGTTTTTGCTTCCGTCGCCAAGCATTTGCAGGTATTTTTCCTGTGCTGCATAGTGAGTGCCCAGGTCAAGGTAGTGAAGAAACGCATCGCGTTCGAAACCTACATTCACGAAGCAAGCATTAAGTCCCGGCATCAGTTTCCTGACTTTTGCCAAATAGATGTTTCCTACCGAAAAGTGCTCTGTTCTCCCTTCGCGCTGGTATTCCACGAGACGTTTGTCCTCGAGGAGTGCTATGGAGATGTCTTTCGATGTAACATCTACAATAACTTCGCTTGTCATGTTGAGAAAGGTTGATTTAAGAGAAGGGAGTTGTTTTGCCTTCGTCAGGTTTGTTCAACTCCTTGGTGTATAAAAAAACGAGTAAACGAGGATGCTTCTCGCTGTGCGGGGTTGGCTTTGCTCGTTTACTCGTCAGTTCTAAAGACTTCTCAGGCTTTGACGCCGAGCTTATTTGCTCTTATGACGGTTCTTGCGCAGTCTTTTTTTACGTTTGTGGGTTGACATCTTGTGTCTTTTTTTCTTTTTTCCGTTAGGCATACCTATTTACGTTTTAGGGTTAATTATGTGAGTTATGAATTATTCTTCGACCGTAGCTTTGCAAATGGCGTCGGAGAATTCCTTGGCCGGTTTGAACATAGCTACTTTGTGAGCCGGAATCAGTATGGTCGTGTTGGTCATCAAGTTGCGTCCGGTTTTGGGTGCCCGGCGTTTGAGATAGAATGTTCCGAAATTTCGGAAGTTGATGGACTCGCCTTCGATGAGTGTTTCCTTCACTGTATCCACGTAGGATTCGATAATTCGGGTTACCGTTTCTCTGTCAACACCGGTTTGCTTTGCAACAGACTTGATGATGTCAGTTTTAGTCATGTCTATGAATTTGTTTTTTGAATGGTTGTTCTTACTTCCCGCCTTTGGCAACACTTTGCGGACTTTGCAGCCGCGCCTACGTGTTGTCCCTTTTGGAAAGTGGGTGCAAAGATATGTTTTTCTGTTGTTTTAGAGAAGCTACAGCACTTTTTTTGGACTAATTCTCAACAGAAAAGTATCTATGCAGCACAATGAAGAGCTATTTTACGGCAATCTTTTCGATGCGTTTGATGTGTCGTCCCCCTTCAAAGTCCGTGTGGAGGAACTCTTCCATGATGTCGTGAGCCGTAGCGTGGTCAATATACCTGCCCGGCATCACCAGCACATTGGCATCGTTGTGCAGACGGGTCATGTGGGCAATTTCCGGACACCAAACCAGTGCCGCGCGGATGTGTTGGTGCTTGTTCAGAGTCATGGAGATGCCTTCACCGCTGCCGCAGATGGCAATGCCCTTTTCCACTTCTCCCTGTTTCATGCCCAGCGCCAAGGCGTGTGCATAGTCGGGATAGTCGCAGCTGTCCGTGCTGTAAGTTCCGTAGTCCTTGAATGAGATGCCCTTTTCTTGGAGATACTGGATGACGTACTGTTTGAGTTCAAAACCGGCGTGGTCGCTGGCCAGACCTATCATTTCCATTGTTGTCAATGTTTGGGGTTGTATGATAGCAAGTTGATATCTATAATTATATATAAGGGAGGGGCGGGTTATTCCGTTTCCTTCAGGTAAGCCAGCACCTCTTTGCGGATGTTGGAGGCTGTATAGCCCAGTTTCTCATCCAGCACTTTATAAGGTGCGCTGAAGCCGAAACTCTCCAGGCCATACACTTTGCCCGTTGCTCCAACCAGACCTTCAAAGGTAATGGGCAGGCCTGTCGTAAGACCGAAAATCTTGCTGTTCTTCGGCAGGAGCGATTCCTGATAAGCCTTGTCTTGTCTGCGGAAGAGGCCTTCGCTCGGGCAGCTTACCACCCTGGCTTTGATGTTGTCCTCTTTCAGCAGGGCCGCCGTTTCGGCCAGCGTGCTGACTTCGGATCCCGAGGCCACAAGGATGACATCCGGATTTTCCTCCTTCACCACCTCGTAGGCGCCTCGTGCCACACCGTCTTTGTAATTCGTGTCGGCAGGCAGGTCGTTGACATTCTGGCGGCTGAAAATCAGGGCCGTAGGCGTGTCCATGTTCTCCATGGCCATGCGCCAGCATTCTGTTACGGCGTGAACGTCGCAGGGGCGGAACACCCGCACGCTGTCGCGTCCGCTGTCGGATGGCCGGTTTCATGTAGTCAGAGAAAACGAAGAATGTTCCCATGGCAGTGATGATACCACCGTGCAGCATCATGCCGATGCACACACAGGCCATGGTAAGTTCGGAAACACCGGCCTGAAGGAAACCTCCGGCGAAATTCGTCCGTGTGATTTCCGTGGAATGCGCCAGGAAGCCGTCCGTCTTGTCCGAGTTGCATAAGTCGGCAGACGACACAATCATATTGGGCACATACTGTGACAGCAGGGCCAGGCAGGCCGATGAGCCGTTGCGGGTGGGTGAGTTGGGTTTCTGTTGGATTTCTTCCCAGGGAATGTGGGGCAGCCGTCCTGCCATCCAGTCGTTCAGTTGGGCAGCCTTTTCGGGATTGGCCTCTTCCCAAGCCTTTTCCTCCGCCTTGCGTTCGGCGATAAGGGCGCGGAGCTCGTTTTTGCGTTCTTCGTACATCTCGGCTACTTCCGGACGGATGACAAAAGGATTTTCCGGGTCAGCCCCCAGGTTCTTTATCGTGTTGACATAGGCATCGCCTCCCAGCGGTGCGCCATGGGTTTTGCAGTTGCGTTCATACGAAGTGTTGTCCGCTTTGCGGCATCCTTTGCCCATCACGCAGTGGCCGATGATGAGGGTGGGACGGTTCTCCTCCTGCTGTGCGGCGGCCAGTGCCTGACGGATTTGTTCGCAGTCGTTGCCGTCAATTTCCAGTACATTCCAGTTCCATGCGCGGTATTTCATGCCCGTGTCTTCAGAGATCACGGCAGCCGTTTCGGTCGAAAGCTGTATTTCGTTGGCATCGAAGAACATGATCAGGTTGTTCAGTCCCAGGTGTCCGGCTATGCGTCCGGCTCCTTGAGAAATCTCCTCCTGAACGCCGCCGTCGGAAATATAGGCATAGATTTTTTCCTTGTCAAAGCCCGGATTGCCAGTTCTGGCATAAAGAGCCTTGGCAGCGATGGCGGCACCCACTGCGTAGGTATGTCCCTGTCCAAGGGGGCCGCTGGTGTTTTCAATACCCCGTTCGAAGCACACCTCCGGGTGTCCCGGTGTGGGCGAACCCCATTGGCGGAACTTCATGAGGTCCTCTATAGAGTAGTTGCCAATCAGCGCCAGTTGAGAATATAGCATGGGAGACATGTGCCCCGGGTCCAGGAAGAAACGGTCGCGGCACCGCCATGTGGCATTGTCCGGATCGAATTGGAGAAATTCCGAGTAAAGCACGTTGATAAAATCCGCGCCTCCCATGGCACCTCCGGGATGCCCTGATTTTGCGCGTTCTACCATACTTGCAGCCAACACGCGGATATTGTCTGCGGCAAGGTTCATGAGTTCTTTTGAATGTACTGTGGACATTGCTATATTCGTTTGTTATGTGATGCTTATGGTTAATGCTTTGCAAAGGTAAGACAAAAAATGAGAACTATACTAAAGCGTCATGGAATAGTTTAAGGATGCACTGAAAATTAGGAATAAAGGGCATCTGTATCATAAACCGTTCCGGTCTCTGCATAGAGGCCGGAACGGTTACATACAATATATATATTATAGGTGTATCAGCACAGTTTGCGCGAGCCGTCGCCAATCACTACGTCAATGATGATGGGCTTCTTGCCATACTTCTCGTTGAACTTCTCGGCAACCACCTTCTTGAAGTTGTCGGCCAGTTCATCGGCCACGAGGTTGATGGTGCAGCCGCCAAAGCCGCCGCCCATGATGCGCGAACCGGTCACGCCGGCTTCCTTGGCCACATCGTTGAGGAAGTCGAGTTCTTCGCAGCTGACCTCGTATTCCTTGCTCAGGCCGTAGTGCGTTTCGTACATCATCTTGCCGACCATTTCGTAGTCGTCATGTTTCAGAGCGTCGCAGACAGCCAGCACACGTTCCACTTCGCCAATCACGTAGCGGGCACGCTTATATTCATCGCCGGTAACCTTGCCCTTCACCTCGTCGAGCATTTCCATCGTGGCATCGCGCAGGCTCTCCACTTCGGGGTGCGACTGCTTGATGATTTCGGCCACGTGCTCGCACTGCAGGCGTCGTTCGTTGTAGGGCGAACCTGCCAGTATATGCTTTACGCAGCTGTTCACGAGGACGAGCTGGTAGCCCTTCGGGTTCCAGGGG
>SFQP01000053.1 GCA_004562975.1 bacterium | reverse complement strand
TACCTCAACCCGGGCAAGGTGATCCACCGCGTGTTACAGCAAATCGAAACGGCAGCCGACGTGGTGCCCACATTGGACTCCATGGTCAGCCAAGGCATCCTGACCCGCCCCGAGCGCGAGCGGCTGCACAAGGTCATCCTGAAGCGTCTGGCCGACCCGCGTGTCGGACGCTGGTTCGACGGGTCGTGGAAGCTGTTCACGGAATGCAATATGCTGACGCGCGGTGCCGACGGCCAAGTGGAGGTGAAACGCCCTGACCGCGTCATGCTACACCCCGACGAGACGGTGGTCGTTGACTACAAATACGCCAAATTCGACCCCGAGCACCTCACGCAGGTCAGCCGTTACTTGCAGGAATTGCGCAAGATGGGCCATGCCCGCGTTCACGGCCACCTGCTGTATGTGCTGACGGGCAAGATTATCGATGTAGAGTAAACAATTCAACTTTCGCAAATATGGAAAGTTGAAGGTTATAAGGTTAGGGTCGCTTCGCTCCCCAGTTATAAGGTTATAATGTCACTCTCTGGCGTATTCCTACCCTTCAGACAGTAATCTTATAACCTCATAACCTACGAAACTATACTACAAACCATGAAATCATTTCTCGAACTGGTAGCCGGCGATTTGCGCCGCCGCTTCGGCAACGACCTCAGCCACACGGTGGTGGTGTTTCCCAACAAGCGCGCCAGCCTGTTCTTCAACGAATATCTCCTGCCGCCCGACGGTTCGCCCGTCTGGGCACCGCGCTACCTGACCATCAGCGAGCTTTTCCTTTCTCTTTCCGACAAACGGCTGGCTGACCCCATTGATACGGTGTGCCGTCTCTACCACCATTTTGTGCGCCTCACGGGCAGCAAGGAAACGCTCGACTTCTTCTACGGTTGGGGCGAGCGGCTGCTGTCCGACTTCGACGACGTGGACAAGAGCCGGGCCGACGCACGCAAGGTGTTCCGCGACCTGCGCGACTACGGCAGCCTGGAAAGTTTCGACTACCTCACGCCAGAACAGATCGAGCAGTTGCAACGCTTCCTCAACGACTTTTCCAAGGACAAGCTCACCCACCTGCGGCAGAACTTCAACCGGCTGTGGGAAAATCTCTTCGCGATTTACGAGGCGCTGTCGGCGGACCTGGCCGCTACGGGCGAGGCGTACGAAGGCCGGCTCTACCGCGAAGTGGCCGAAGCCCTGGAACAAGGCACCATCGCCCTGCCCGACAGCATGGAGCACGTGGCCTTTGTGGGCTTCAATGTCATTGACAAGGTGGAACAGACGCTCTTCCTCACCCTGCAACAGCAGCAGAAGGCGTTGTTCTATTGGGACTACGACACGAGCTATGTCAGCCCGGACGGCGGCAGCCATTCCGAAGCGGGCTTGTTCCTGCAAGAGAACCTCCGTATGTTTCCCAACGCCCTGGGCGAGGACCAGGCTCTCTTCAGCAATTTCCTGCACGACCGCGACCACCGCACCATCCACTTCGCATCGGCTCCCACCGACATGGCCCAGGCGCAATACGTGGCTACATGGTTGCAGAACCCCGCTTATTTTGACCCGGCGCAGGCCAAGCGCACGGCCATCGTGCTTTGCAACGAGAACCTGCTACAGCCCGTGCTACATTCGTTGCCGCCCTCGGTACGCAATGTGAACGTGACGAAGGGTTTCCCCCTGCACCACACGCCGGCTTACACCTGTGTGGAGAACGGGATGGAGCGGATTGTGGCGGAGATGGACCGTCAAGCAGCCGCCCACGCTGCCGGCCCGGACGGCGACAAGCCTTTCGTCCTGCCCAGCGGCCGGGAGAATGTGCCCTATCTGGAACAGCTCTGCGAAGCCGTCAAGACACAGGCGCAAGAGGCCGGGCAGAACGCCGAAGGCGACGAACTGCTGCGCAACCTCTACGCCGAGGCTTTCTTCCGTGCCTACACCGTGCTCAACCGTTTTGTGCTCCTGTTGCAGGACGGCAAGTTGCCCGTGATGCAGTCCACGCTGTTCCGGCTCATCCGTCAGGTGCTGCGCACGGTGTCGGTGCCGTTCCACGGCGAACCGGCGGTGGGGTTGCAGGTTATGGGTGTGCTCGAAACGCGCTGCTTGGATTTCGACCACGTGCTCATGCTCTCGGTGGGCGAAGGCATCCTGCCGCAACGCTCGGGCGACGCCTCCTTTATCCCCTTCCTCATCCGCAAACAGCACCGGCTCACCACTCCCGACCGTCAGGTGGCGGTCTATGCCTACTACTTCCACCGGCTGCTCCAGCGCGCCCACCACGTCCACCTGGTCTACAACGCTTCGACCGAAGGGATGCAGCGGGGCGAGATGTCGCGCTTCATGCGTGCCTTGCTGGTGGAACACAACGAGCGGCTCCACATACGCCACCTCCGTCTGGAGAGTTCGCCGCGCACGGTGAACATCGAGGTCAGTGAGGGCAGGGCCAACGATGCGGACCGCCCGCTCTTCACGCAGCTCTCGCCCTCGGCCTTGAAATATTACTTCAAGTGTCCCCTGCAGTTCTACTATCATTACGTGAAACGGCTGCGTACGCCGCAGGACCAGGACCCGATTATCAATGCCAACGACTTCGGCTCGGTGTTCCACCTCACGGCTGAACGGCTCATGCTCAACGTGTTCAACGGCGAAACGCGCGACATCACGCCCCAGCGTCTACAACACTTTCTGAAGGAGAACTCCGCGCACACCTTGCAGCAAATGGTGCGGCAGGCTTTTGCTGACAACGGACTGCAAGGCGTGGCCATCACGGAGAAGGCGGTGATGCAATATGTCAAGCAACTGCTGCGCTACGAGGCGGGCACGCTGACGCCTGAAGGTGCCGCACCGGCCACATCGTTCCGGGTGCTCGATGCGGAACAGACTTCGGAAATCATGCTCAACGTGCCGTTCCGTGGCGGCACCGTGCCTTTCCGCCTCTTCGGCGACATTGACCGCCGCGACGAGGCGGTGCTGCCCGACGGTTCGCGCTGTATGCGCATCGTGGACTACAAGACGGGGCGCAAGCACGACAAGCCGAGCTACGCGCTGGATGATTTCTTCTCGGCAGAAAAGGATTATCCCGAAAACCCGCTCCAGACTTTCGTCTACTCGCTGATGTGGTCGCGGCGCACGGAATTGCCTGTCGTGCCGATGCTCTACTACATCCCGAGCATGACTTCGAAGGATTTCTCGCCCTATGTCTGCATCGACAAGGAACCGGTGATGCGCTTCCAAGACATAGCCCCCGATTTCGAGCGCAAGCTCTGCGACACGCTGGCGGACATCATCGACCCGGCCAAACCGTTTCCGCCCACGGAGAACGAAGACTACTGCAAATACTGCGACTACCGGGGACTGTGCCATTAAGCTCTGAGCACATGACAGGAAGGTTGTCAGGAAACACGTTGGCAAAATCCATTTTTCCATGTGATAACGAAAAGAAGGACAAGCAATGAAAGAATCGAAGATATCCATCCGCTTCTACAACGACCGCGAAGTGCGTGCTGTGTGGAACGAAAAGAAGGGCCAATGGTTCTTCTCAGTGCTCGATGTCATCGGTGCCATCAACGAGCAGGACGACTATGCCAAGACACGCAACTACTGGAAGTATCTGAAGACAAAGCTCAAGAAGGAGGGCAGTGAACTGGTTAGTGCCACTAACCAGTTGAAACTGCTTGCGCCTGATGGGAAACTCCGACTTACCGATACCCTTGATGCTGACGGTATTACATCCCTTGCCAAGGCGATGCCCAACCAGAAAGCAATGGCGTTTCTCGACTGGCTGACCTATAGCGACAACACCATTGACGGCCAAAGCAAGCGCAAGGCTTATGCCCTCTATGAGAGCAACATGATTAACTCTATTCCTGAAGGAACAGTGCAAGGGTTGCAACAGATACACAGCTATCTCTTCGGAGGACTGTATGAGTTTGCCGGACAGGTTCGCACCAAGAACATTTCAAAAGGAGGCTTCACGTTCTGTCTGGCCCAATACCTACCCCAGCAGTTGGCGCTGATTGAACGTATGCCCGAGACAACACCGGATGAGGTCTTCGACAAGTACGTGGAAATGAACGTGGCACACCCTTTCATGGAGGGCAATGGCCGCAGCACCCGTATCTGGCTCGACCTGATGCTCAAAGCCCGTCACCATTGCTGCATTGATTGGAGCAAGATTGGCAAGTACGACTACCTGGAAGCCATGACACAGAGTGTGGCCGACTCCACCCGCATCAAACAACTGCTGCACAATGCCGTGACCCACGACACCGACAGCCGGGAACTCTTCATGAAAGGTATTGATTATTCATATTACTACGAACAGGATGACGGACAATCCTGACAAACTAAAAAAACGACTTTATTAAACAGCACTACACCAAAATTCAACACTGACTGAAGCGCATACCCCATAACCTGATTTCTCATACCCCTTCCTATGTTCCAAATCATCCCCACCCCACTGTTCAAGGAAACCTGCCCCGCCTTCATCGGCGGAGCGATTGAAGCCCACGTGACCAACTCCCCTTCCTCGCCCGACCTTTGGACGGAAATCGAGGCCATGGTGGCACAGCTGCGCCACGACTTCACACCCGACACCATCAAACTGCGGTCCGGCATCGCCGCCACCCGTGCGGCCTACAAGGCGGCGGGCAAAGACCCCAGCCGCTACCGTCCAGCCTGCGAGCAACTGGCGCGCCGCGTGTTGCAGGGCAAGGACCTCTACGCCGTCGACACGATTGTAGACCTCGTCAACCTGGCCTCGCTCTCCAGCGGCTACTCCACAGCAGCACTGGATGCCGACCACATCGAGGGCACGCTGATTGAACTGGACTTCGGACGAGAGGGCGAGCCCTACGAAGGCATCGGACGGGGTGTGCTGAACATCGAACACCTGCCCGTTTACCGCGATGCGGCCAAGGCTTTCGCCACGCCCACCAGTGACAGCGTACACACGAAACTTACTCCCGAAACTCACCACCTGCTGGTGCTCATCAACGGCTACGACGGCAACCGTGAAGAGGTGGAACGCACCATAACATTCACCGAAAGACTCCTCGAAAAGTATGCCGCAGCCACACACCTGGAGCACTGCATTTACTGAAACGACCTCTCATAAATCTCTTACCTGATGACTCCCTCACTCAACGAACTTGTACTGCGCGACACGCCCTACGCAGCACTGATGAACAAGCGGATTTACAACGTGTTGCTCATAGCCACCAAATACGATGCCTTCATGCTGGAGGACGACGGCCGGGTGGACGAACAGATTTTCAATGAGTACACCGCCCTCAACCTGCGCTATCCGCCGCGCTTCACACAGGTGACCACGGAGGAGGAGGCGCTTTGCTGCCTACAGGACCGCAACTTCGAGCTGGTCATCGTGATGCCCAACATGGCCGGACGCGACATCTTTGCGGCAGCCGGCAGCATCAAGGCACTCTATCCGCACATTCCCATCGTGGTGCTCACGCCTTTCTCCAAGGAGGTGAGCCGCAGGGTGGCGGGCGAGGACCTCTCGCACATCGACTACGTGTTTTCATGGCTCGGCAACCCTGAACTGCTGCTGGCCATCATCAAACTGATTGAGGACAAACTGAACGCCCCCGACGACTTGCCTTCGGTGGGCGTACAGACCATCCTACTGGTGGAGGATTCCATCCGCTTCTACTCCTCCGCCCTGCCCCACCTGTACCGCGTGGTGCTCGAACAGAGCCGGGAGTTCTCGAAGGAGGCTCTCAACGACCACCTGAAGATGTTGCGCATGAGGGGGCGCCCCAAGATTATGCTGGCACGCACCTACGAAGAGGCGATGGACATCCTCCACACGTACCCCGACAACATACTGGGCGTGGTTTCGGACATGAGTTTCACGCGCGAAGGGCAGAAGGATCCGCTGGCGGGCTACCGTCTGGGCCGTGAGCTGCGGCGCATCAACCGCCATATACCGCTCATACTTGAGTCGAGCGAGGTGGAGAACGAACGCTATGCCCGGGAGCTGGGCGCGTCGTTCATCCCGAAACGCTCCAAAAGCTACCCGCAGGACCTGCAGGCGCAAATCATGCAGCACTTCGGCTTCGGCGACTTCATCATCGACGACCCCGACACGCACCGGGAACTGCTGCGCATCAAGGACCTGAAGGATTTGCAGAAAAAGATTTTCCAAATTCCGGACAACGCCCTGCGCTACCACCTTTCGCACAACCATTTTTCGCGCTTCTTCTACTCGCGCGCCATGTTCCCGCCCGCCGAAATCCTGAAGGCGCACGATGCCAACCAATACACCAACATGGACGAGGCGCGGCAGTTCATCTTCCACATCATCGTGCGCTACCGGAAAATGAAGAATGCCGGCGTGGTGGCCATCTACCAAAAGGAACGCTTCGACGAGTACAGCAACTTCGCCCGCATCGGCAACGGCTCGCTGGGCGGCAAGGGGCGCGGCCTGGCCTTCATGGGGACGCTCGTGAAGCGGTATCCCGCACTCGTGAGCGACAACTTCCACGTGGACATTCCCAAGACGGTGGTCATCTGCACGGACATCTTCGACCAGTTCATGGAGCAGAACAACCTCTACCCCATCGCCCTGAGCGATGCACCCGATGAGGAAATTCTGCAAGCCTTCGAACGGGCCACACTGCCCCACTCCCTGCTCGAAGACCTCATCAGCCTGTTCAAGGTGAGCAAGAACCCGCTCGCCGTGCGCTCGTCGAGCATCCTGGAGGACTCGCACTACCAGCCCTTTGCCGGCATCTACGCCACTTACATGATACCGCGAACCGACGACGAACAGACGGCCATGCGCCTGGTGCGCTCGGCCATCAAGGCGGTGTATGCCTCGGTGTTCTACCGCGACAGCAAGGCGTATCTCACGGCCACGCAAAACCTCATTGACCAGGAGAAGATGGCCGTTGTGCTACAGGAGGTGGTGGGCGAGCCCCACGGCCAGATGTTCTACCCCACGCTCTCCGGTGTGGCGCGCTCGCTGAACTTTTACCCCATCGGCGACGAAAAACCTGAGGAGGGTATTGCCAACATCGCCGTGGGACTGGGCAAATACATTGTGGACGGCGGACAGGCCCTGCGTTTCTCGCCCGCCCACCCGAAACACATCCTGCAACTGGGCAGCACGGAAACGGCCCTGCGCGAAACGCAACGCGACTTCCTGGCCCTCGACCTGCAGAACCTGGCCGACCAGTTCCAGACGGACGATGCCTTCAACCTGAGCCGTCTGCCGCTATCGGCACTGCCGCCGGACGACTCCGCAGCGCGCTATGTCATCTCCACCTACGACCTGCAGAACGGACGGCTCAACCCGGGCACTTACTGCAACGGACCGGGCCGGCGACTGGCCACTTTCTCGGGCATTCTGCAAAGCGATGCCTTCCCCCTGGCGGACACCATCAAACGGCTGCTCGAAATCGGTGCAGCGGAGATGGGGCGGCCCGTGGAAATTGAGTTTGCCATGCAAATCACGGGTAGCAAGGCGTGGTTTTACCTCTTGCAGATACGCCCCATCGTGGACCGTCTGGAGGAGGTGTCACCCGACTTTGACGCTCAGGCAGCGGGCCGCCTGCTGCTGGAAAGCACTTCGGTGCTGGGCAACGGACAGGTGGTTGACGTACAGGACGTAGTCTACGTGAGGTCGGAGCATTTCGACCCGGCCCATACCAAAGACATTGCGCGGGAACTGGACTTGCTGAACGAACGGCTGCAGAATGAGGAAAGGGCTTACGTGCTGGTGGGACCGGGACGTTGGGGCAGCTCGGACCCTTGGCTGGGCATTCCCGTGAAGTGGCCGCAAATCAGCGGTGCGCGCATCATCGTGGAGTGCGGCCTGTCGGCTTACCGCATCGACCCCAGCCAG
>SFQP01000052.1 GCA_004562975.1 bacterium | reverse complement strand
GAAGAAAGCGGACGAAACGGGATTTGTCATCATCACCAGCGGCTCGGTGCAGTTCAACCAGACGAACAGCGGCAACGGCTACAAGGTGTTCAACTGGGGTGGCGGCACAAACACGACGGACACGGGTTGCAAATACTTTTTCCAAGAAGTGGAACTGCCTTCTACACCGAAACTCAGCTCTGACACGCATTTTTATTGGTACTCATTCTGCACACCGCTACGCAGCAACCGTTACGCCACGTCGCAGGGCGTGGGTGAGGCACTGACGGGCGAAACGACAGCGACCGAGGCTTCGGCATGGAAATTTGAGGACAGGGGTGACAACACTTTTAACATCGTGAACCGCAAGGACCAGTCGTATGTGTCGCCCGTGGCCACTTACAACACGGCCCTGACCACAACGGCTGCGGAACCTGACGCGGGCTGGGAGTTCAAGGAGGCTGCCACTGCTGGCTATTATATCATCGTGAGCGGTGACGTGCAGTTCAACCAAACGAATTCCGGTCTGGGCTGGAAGGTGTACAACTGGGGCGGCGGCAACAACACGTCGGACACCGGTTGCCAATATGCTTTTACCTTGGTGGAGGAGGAAACGGTGCCCACGGGTATCGCTACAGCCGAAGCCGACGGAAAGGATGTGCCTTGCTACGACCTGAGTGGCCGCCGCGTGACGAAACCGGCCAAGGGTGTTTACATCCTGAACGGAGAGAAAATCATAGGACGCTAAACTAAGTAAACAGGGGTCAGGATGCTTCGGGGAAGGCTGCAACGGCCTTGCGGCAGACAAGACGCTGTGCGCCGTAGCCTTCCCGGAAGAACTCTGACCCTTTCATTGTCAAAAATCATTCATGCTTGACCCTAAACATATCCGCATTGCGGACTACCAATATCCTTTACCCGACGAACGCATTGCCAAATACCCGAAAGCGGTGCGCGACGAATCAAAACTGCTGCTTTACCGCCACGGCGAAATCAGCGAGGATGTGTTCCACCACTTGCCGCAGTATATCCCGGCAGGCGAACTGATGGTGTTCAACAACACGAAGGTGATTCAGGCGCGGTTGCATTTTCACAAAAGCACGGGGGCACTCATCGAAGTGTTCTGCCTGGAACCGCACACGCCCCTGGACTACCAGCAGAACTTTGCCACCACGTGCCAAGTGACTTGGACTTGTCTGGTAGGCAATCTCAAGAAGTGGAAGGAGGGGAAACTGGAAAGAGAAATCTGCGTGGGCGGGAAAAAACTGACACTGACGGCAGAACGCAAGGGACTGAGCGGCACGGGCCACGAGGTGGTGTTCTGCTGGGACGACGACAATGTCACTTTCTCGGAGGTACTGGAGGCTATCGGCGAACTGCCTATCCCTCCCTACCTGAACCGCGACACGGAGCCGAGCGACCTGCAGACGTACCAGACGGTGTACAGCAAGATCAAGGGGTCTGTGGCAGCTCCCACGGCGGGACTGCACTTCACGGAGCGGGTGTTGCGGGCACTGGACGAAAAGGGGGTGGAACGCAACGAGATTACACTGCACGTGGGGGCGGGCACGTTCAAACCGGTGAAGAGCGAGGAAATCGGCGGACACGCCATGCACGCGGAATGGATTGCCGTGAAGCGTGAGAGCATCGAACGGCTGCTGGCGCACGACGGACATTGCATTGCCGTGGGCACAACCTCGGTGCGCACGCTGGAGAGCTTATATTATATAGGCGTGATGATTGAAGCGCAGCCGGATGCCGCACCGGACGATTTGCTGGTGCCGCAATGGTTGCCTTACGAGTACGCCGCATCGGGTAAAAAGCAGCTGACGGCACGCGAATCACTGGAACTGCTGCTGGACTACATGACGCGCCACGAATTGCCGGTGCTGCACACGGCCACGCAGATTATCATTGCCCCGGGCTACGAGTACCACATCGTGCGCGGCATCGTGACGAACTTCCACCAACCGCAAAGCACGCTGCTGCTCTTGGTATCGGCCTTGGTGGGCGATGACTGGCGGCGCATCTACGATTACGCCTTGGGCCACGATTTCCGTTTCCTGAGCTACGGCGACAGTTCGCTGCTATTACCCTAAGGGGAGATCTGTATTTTTCATCTCTGCAAACAACAAAAAGTCTGTCATTCAAAAAAAACACACTCCATGCCACAAGACAACCAAAACGAATTGCTACCCTTGGTTGACGAACAGGGGAACGTCATAGGATGTGCCACACGCGGCGAATGCCATGGCGGCACCAAACCGCTGCATCCGGTGGTCCACCTTCACGTGTTTAATCCGCAAGGTGAATTGTTCCTGCAACGCCGCCCTGACTGGAAGGACATCCAGCCGGGCAAATGGGACACGGCTGTAGGGGGTCATGTGGATTGGGGAGAAACGGTGGAAGAGGCTTTGCAACGCGAAGTGCGCGAGGAGATAGGACTGACGGATTTTGTGCCGGAAGTCATCACGCGCTATGTGTTCGAGTCGGCACGCGAGCGGGAGCTGGTCAACGTGTTCCGCACAGTGACTACGGCCACCCCGCGCCCCTCGGCTGAACTCGACGGCGGAAGGTTTTTCAGCCGCGAGGAAATCATCGGGCGGTTGGGCACGGGCTTTTTCTCGCCCAACTTTGAACGGGAGTGGAAAAGGCTGTTTCTTCATCCCCAATCAGAGGCATAAAAAAGAGAGAATGAAATGCTTCTCGCACAAGTCCTTGAGTAGACAAAACAAGTCCAGGACTTGTTTTGTCTACTCAAGGACTTGTGCGAAATAGTCGGCGACTTGTGAAGACTACTTCAAGCCCCGTGCGGCTGGGCAGACGAAGCGGAATCATCACGCTGAAAAAACGCTAATCTGTTTGGTGAAGACTCTCTTTACGCGCGCGTATATATACGTATTTTATTTCCCGAAAAAAGTATTCACCCATTCACATGATGCTCGTTTTCTGCTGATTTTCAACAGTTTCTTGTGTGAAGGCTTTGATTTCAAAGTGTTCACAGGGGCAGCAAAGCATTCACACGGGCGGTGAACGCTTGTGAAAGGTGGAAAGCGTAAGCCTTCACACCGGAAAACCGTTAGAAATCAGCAGATAAACGATAAAAACGCCAGAGTGGAGGTGAACACTTTGAAATCAAAGCCTTCACACAAGAAACTGTTGAAAATCAAGCACAAAAGGGATTCATGTGAAGGGGTGAATGCTTTTTTCGCGGATAAAAAAGCGTATAGAAGCGTGTGAACCTTTGGGGAAATAGATGTTTTTCAACAACAGCATCTATTCAGGGGAATGCGTCGTCATACAAGAAATATGGCTGTCCGGTAAAGTTTCAAGAAAACCTTTACCGGACAGCCATATAATCAAATACAGGCAGAATTATTGCCCCCACTGCATATAGTCAGGCAGAGGCTCCTGCCGCGCCTGCTCAAACCGTTCGCCGAACAACCGTGCAAGCAGCGGGAACAACACCTTGCGGATGGTTTTGTCATTGAGGTTGTGACCACCCTCGAAACGCTCGGCATGGGTGTAATATTTGGTGAAGAGGGCGTAGGCATTGGCGGAATTGACAAAGGGGTCGTCAATGCCGAAAAGGCCGTAACACAAATCTTTGTCCTCAGGCGTGACTCCGTCAAACTGATGCCGCTCCATCTGGTTGAACTGGCGCACGGTGGCCTGCGTCACCTTAAATTCCTTTTCATGATTGACGCGACCATTGAGCCACTTGTGCGTGCCGGTGTGGAAAGCCTTGCTGCGCGTGGACATATGGAAGGCCGGATTGACGCAGATGCGCAAATGGCCGTGCATCTGCTGGGCATACATACCGCCCATGCTGGTACCAATGATGACATCGGGCTGCTCGGCGGCCACCAGCTCATGCAACATGGGCAACGCCTCCTCGGGCTCAACGGGGATATCGGGCGCAATGACCTGGGCCGAGGGCAACATTTTCCGAAGCAACTGCACCGTGCCCGAAGCTCCGGACGAGGCGAAGCCGTGGAAGTATATAATTTTCATCAGACTATAAACTATGAACTTGAAACTCTTAGACCTTAGACTATGAACTTTAAACTATAGACTTGAAACTCCCAACCTTTCAGAACCCATAGGGATTCATGCTGCGATAGCGCGCATTCATTTGGTTCTCCACATTCGTGTACTCGCCGTCCAGCTCGGCCGCCTTTTCGGGAGCCAGCTCCAAGGAGCGTTTCAAGTCGTCGGCAGCTCCCAAATCATCCTTCAGGTGGTGGCGCACCCCACCCCGAGCCTTGTAAGCTCCGGCAAAGTCGGGTTGCAAATCTATCGCCTCATCGTAAAGCGCGAGTGCCTTGTCCCAATGTGCCGCCTGTTCGTACAACGCCCCCAACGCCAGCACGGCTTCTTGGTTGAAGGGATTGACAGCCCGCAACTTTTCCCAATTTGCCGTAGCCTCTTCCATCTTTCCCAAAGCCGTCAGGGCCTCGGCGTGGAGCTGGATAAAAGCCTCGTTCTCCCCATCGGCGGCCAGCAACTTTTCCGCATCCTGCAAAACCTCGTTCCATTGACCCATGTCGGACAAGATGCGGGCACGCAGCAAGCGGGGTGCCTGATAGTCATCGCGCAGAGCCAGACTTTGCGTCAGGTGGGCAATGGCCTCGAAGGGGGCATCCAGTCCGTAGTCGGCTTCGGCGGCCAGAAAAAGGACGCGAGGGTCGTCGGGCATCTCGTCCAACAGGGCGCGGCAGGTGGCGCGCTGGTCGGCCCATAGTTCCAGGTGGCCCTGTGTCTCGGCCAGCAGCAGTTTCACATCGGTCGTAGCCTCAGGCGAAGCGGCCAGCTCTTCCAATCGGGGCAATGCCTTGTCGTACTGTTGCATCCGCAAATAGACTTCGGCCAAGAAACCTATGGCTTTCAAATCATGACGAAGTTCTAAGGCGGTGAGCAGGCATTTCTCGGCATAGGGCAACTCGCCGATTTGCATGGCACGGACACCATCATCGCGCAGTGTCTCAAACTTTACTGTTTCCGTCGGCTTGGACTTGCCGAACAAAGAGGAGAATAGGCTCATGGGAAGGAGGGGGATTAGTTGAGAGTTGAGAGTTTAAAGTTTAGAGTTGAGGGTCGAGCGTTTTCCTGAAGAAGCTGAAATTAACGCTGCCGTAAGCACGGTGTTCCACGAAAGAGGGATGGCTGTCGAAGCGGTGGTCCTTGCCATGTTCCAGCACGAACAGGCCGCCGTCCGCCAACAGCCTGCTTTCCAGCACACGCTGGGGCAACTCGGGCAGCTCGGGCAAGGCATAAGGGGGGTCGGCAAAGACCAAGTCGAAGCTCTCGCCACAACGCTCCACGAACTTCAGCACATCGCCGCAAAGTGGCTGCCACGCTGCATCGCCCAATGTTTTGCAGCATTGTTCGATAAAGGAAAAATGTCGGCGGTCTTTCTCTACCGTCACCACTCGCCGGCAACCTCGCGACAGCAGTTCCAAGGAGATGCTGCCCGTGCCGCCGAAGAGGTCGAGGGCACTGACTTCTTCAAAGTCCATATAGGCCCGCAATACATTGAACAAATTTTCCTTGGCAAAATCGGTGGTGGGCCGGGCCTTGAACCAACGAGGCACATCGAAGTGGCGGCCTTTGTATATTCCGGTTATAACGCGCATAAATAGAAATCGTTGTTTAATGCTGGGCACTGCGCTTCAGCAAATGGCACATGAGATCGTAGGGCACACCCTCCGTGGTGGCCACAATATGACGGTTGAAATCAGCGGCAGGATTGATGGCATACACTTCGGGGGCATAATGCTGGAAATGGTCCACCACGGGGTCGAGCAAAGCGTCCTCGCCGGCCACATAGATGGGCTGGCCCGCCGGCTCCAGCCCCAAATGGCGCACCATGTTGAAGGTGTAATAGCACACATCGGTCGGGGCTTGCACGCTGTACGTGTTGAGCATCAGCAGCCGGTTGCCTTCGAGCAGAACCACATCGGACACGCCGTCGTGTACATACACGAAAAGGCGGCGGCCACCGGTGGCGGCCAATCCTTTGCCTGCAAAGACGTGAACTACAGAAGCCAAAGTTGTGGTGTAACGCACCCGGCCCTGAAAGGCTTCGTCGAGGGTGCGGCAAGTGGCTTCGGGAAGAGAAAAGAGAAACACGGCATTGACCGCCGGCACCGTGTCATAAAAAACACGCAAGGGGCCTTTCTTCTCGAAACAGGCGTGATAGAGGGCTTCGGCATCTTCCTCCTGGAAAACGGCCAAGGGCACAGGCGTTACCGGTGCCTCGACCAGCACTTCCACGCGGTCGGTGGGCATATTCAGCAAATCAACTTGCTGCATCGCACTGCGCAGGTTGACGGTCAGGGAGGCTTGCGGCGTGACGCGGTAGGGCTCAAAATGAAAGTCGGAAGCGGCAACGGCCTCGTAACGGGCGAAACACAAATCTGTGTCGGATATGCGTATGTATAAACTCACTGCAGTCTGATAGGTTTCTGAGAGATAGAGAAATCAAAGGTCACGGCGCGAACGGTACTTCTGCCAAAGGAAGTGGAGCAGGCAGGCCAGACAAACGCCAAAAGAGTTGGCAGCAAAATCGTACCAGTCGCCGCTGCGGCAAGTGGTAAGGTACTCCTGACACAACTCCACCAAACCGCTCATCAATATGGGGAACAGCACTCCCCAACCGAACAGTGTCCACTTGGAGAGCCGGACACAGTGCCAATAACGCTCGGCCCAAAACACGGAACAAGTGCCCAAATACATCAGGACGTGGACTATCTTGTCGAAGCCCTCCACGGTGTCAAATGGCGAGCGGGGCGGTTTGAAGAGGCAAAGATACCATATCAATGCCACACAGAAAAGGGTTAAGGGGAACTGACGGAAAATGTGCATGATTTATCTTTACCAGAATTTGTTTTGTGCCGGATTGTACTCAAAACCGGCCTGTGCCAACCGGGCTTCCAGCTGTTGGCGGTCAACCTGCATATCGTTGCACAGGGCTTCGAGCGAGGGATACTCATCGCGCAACTTGGTGTTGACAACACTGAAGAGTATCATGGGGTCGGAAGGTAAGGGCATGGAGCTAAACGATTATATAATATGGGAGTTAAATATCATCAGGGTTTAGTTTGATATGAACTATATTATGAACACAATCCGTGAGCGTAGCTCGGCTACGCCCACGGGTAGTTAATTCGTCATTGATTTGTGTTCATCTACGGCACCAATATCTTTTGGCCGTTGAGCAAGTAAACGCCTTGTGAAAGCGGCAGATCGACATTGCCCTGCAACGGAGCGGCATAGACGGTACGGCCTGCGGCATCGGTGACACGCACAAACTGCTGCTGCGCTGCTACCAAGCGTAAACGGCCCGGAGAAACATAATAGTCAAGCACTGACTCGTCCGGGAGGAGGGAGGAAATGCCCGTCTGTACGTCGGTCTGGTAAACGCGCACCCAATCGAAAAGGGTTTCGTACACAAAGCCCAGGTCGGGAGCGGAAGCCCAGCTGCCGTTACCCACGCTCTGGTTGAGGATGAGGTAGAAATCCTTGTCGAAAGGCCATTGGCCATTGTTCAGCGCATAGCTGCTGGTGGCTTTGGCATAGGAGAAGACCTGTTTGCCGTCCACGTACCAAATGAGCTTCTTAGGCAGCCACTCCAAGCCGAAGGTGTGGTACTGCCCGTTGGTGGTCGATGCCGTACCCGTCTTGGCCGGGTTGTTGCCCTGTCCCATACACTCGCTGCCGTCAGCCGTGGTGGGCTGAATTGTCCTGCGGCATCATCCACAAAGCGGGGAAGTTGCCGGAATGGGGCAAGGTTTTCAAACGTCCCTCCACCTTGCCGTAGGTGAAGTGAACCTTGGAAGAACTCTCAATGGCACCACTGATCATGTCCATGCGGTTGCCCTGAGAGTTGATTTCGTCATCAAAGGGATTGGCCAGACAGCGCATCACAAGTTTGCCGTCCTCCATGTAGCCCGTCATCCGCTGTCCGGCCTCGGTCTGTGCCGTGAAGCGTTTCCAAGCAGGGGGCTGGTTGGAGCAGCGTGTCCAGAAACGCTCGTCGGGCATCGTGCCATCCGGCTCGTTGAACTCATCGCCGAAGAGCAGTTTGTATTTCTCCGTGCCGTTGGGCTGGAAGTTCACGGTCACACGCACTTCGCCGTTGACGCTGTCGGCTGGCAGGGTATAGGCGGCACAGGCCGTCTGGAATTCGCTCCACTGGCGGTTGCCATGGATATACTGCTCGCCGTCCAGGTTATGGCCATGGCGCACAATGATAGCCTCTGCCTCATATCCCGAAGCTGCGGCCACGGGAAGCAGTCCCAGCGACTGACCGTACGCTACTGTAGCCGGCAGTCCGGTATTGCCCGAGCCAACCACCGAACCGTGGGTGGTCAGCACATCAAGCTTCGACTCCACGGGGTGTACGTTGAGCAGGAAGTCAACCACATAGCCACCATTGGCATCAATCTGGTTGTCGCCCGCCCCGCCGTTTTCTTTCCATTGGCCTGCCGGGTCAATGTTGGCCCAGTCAATTTTGAGACGTGCCCGGTAGTTTCCAGCCGGCAGGTCGGCTGGCACCGTAAAAACCGGCGGGTTCAACCCGGCGTTGCCACCCGTTTTCGCTTCGCCCAGGCTATTCTTGTTCTGATAAAAAGTAAAGGAAACGAGTTCGCTGCCTTCGTCGGGCACACCGGCATCGGTGAGTTGTGCATCGAAACGTCCGTCCTGGTTATAGTCCACATACAGGTAGCCGTGCATGGAGTTACCCTGATAGCTGACGGTGGTAGTCACCTGATCGCCGGGCACCACGGACACCTCATTGTCCAGCATCTTGCGGTACACCGTGTTGGGCGAAGCAGCCAGCGTCACCACGCTCTCTCCGCCCTGTGTGGCATTCATCGTGAAAGAGTTGAGCTTGCGGTCAGTGCGGCTGATGGTCAGGTCCTCGCTGAAGTTCAGCACATAGTCGTCAGAAGTCTGTCCGTCGTCGCTGCTGAAGTATGGTATCACGATGACATCGCCGTCAATATACTTGGCCGGAATGGTGCAGGTGTTGTCGGTGAAGAGATAGGAGGGAATGCGCGTGTCTACATACTGCGGGGTGTCGTACACCAAGCTGTCGCCTTCAAGGTTGAAGCCGTGGCGCAGGATGAGGTGGGAGAACTTGAAGCCTGGAGCCGGCTGTACCTTGAGGGTATAAGGCTGACCGAAGGGGATGGTCTCCTGTGTAAACTCACTGCCGTCGGCCTTGAGCACATCGCCGTTCAAGCCGCCGCCGTTGGGGCGTGTGCCACGCGAAATGGTCACGTTGTCCTCATGCACCACCAAACGGGTGTCGACAATCGCACCGCCGTTGTCCACGATGCTCTGCACCGTGCTGCCGCCGGGCTCCACGTCGTCCCAGTCCACCTTGTAACGCATACGGTACACGCCTGGCTGCAGGTCGGCGGGCACGGTAAAGGCCGGCGGATTGACACCGGGATTGTTGCCAGAGGAGGCACCGGTGCTGTTCTTGCCGTTGAAGTAGGAGTAGGCCATGAGATCCTTGTCCTCCGTCAGGTTCTTGTCGGCATCGTAGGTCACGTCATACTTGCCGTTGCGGTCCACGTCCAAGTAAACATAGCCGTGCATCCAGCTGCCGTTCCAGTTGAAGGCCGGGGTGACCCGCTCGCCTGCCTTGGCGGCAAAGGTCTGGTCCAACCGCTTGATGTACAGCAACTTCTCGGAATTTTGGTTCACGTCGATGGTCTGCGCCGTGCCACCCGAAACGGTCAGGGAAATTTGGTTCAGGTAGCGATTGTTGCTGGTCGTGGCCTGTGCCTCATCGTAGTTGATGGGATAGTAGGCGGTGGTGAAGCGCGGCGAGGCCACGTTACTGAGTTCTATATCGTCAATGTAGAAGAGGAAGTCCTCCGTGCGGTTATGCGGCGACTCCAGCTCGGGCACCACCAGCAAGTTGTGGATATTGATACCGTCGGCACCGCTCACGGCGAACACGGCATCGAACCACTTACCGGGCGTTACCTTGCTCGTGGAGGTTACCCAGAACTGCTCGGTAGTGACGGGCTGCCACGGACGGTCGGTGCGCCGTCCCATACCGATGAGCATCACGCGGCTGTCGGTGGGGGTCAGCATTTTCACATGAACGTACTGCGTCTGGCGGGTCAGTGCGAAAGGCTCTTTGAGCGTCACCATGGCTCCGAAGGTGTTGCTGCCGAAGCGCGAACGTTGTGCGCCGAGCACATTGGCCGAGCCGTTGGGGGCGAAGCCCAGGATGGGATCTTCAGCGGCATCGGGGTTGGCCGTCACCGCCGCGTTGCCCTTCCCCTCCAGCTGTCCGCCGGCACGGAAGGGTGAGTTTTCCCAAGTATCGTAAATTCCTACAGCCTTGTAGCTGTCGGCTGTTTCAAAGTCGCAAAGTGTCTGAGCCTGACAAGGGGCAGCCCAAGAAGCCGGCAGCAGCAGGCTCAGCAAGGAGATATAGCGGGTATATTTCATGATGTGGAGTGCAAAGGAAGGTTAGTAGATGGAAACGGTGTGAAGGAGCGGACAGGCTTTGCTGTCTTTGATAGTAATGCGCACCGCCTTGGCCCGGAAACCGTCACCGTAGCTGTCGGAAGTGTTGCCGTTAAGCGGAATGATACGCTTGTAGCCAATGGTGGTCTGGGCGATGTTGGTGGCACGGGGCGTGAAGGTCACGCCGTCCTCGCTCGTTTCGATGGTGAATTTCTTGACGCGCTGCCCCAGTTTGATGAACTCCATCATGCTGACATAGCGCACGGTCTGCGGCTCGTTCCAGGTGAAAGTGAGCGAAGCCTGCGTCACGCCGTCGTCGGTGGCCCAATAAGTGTTTTTGTCACCATCCGTCACGTTGGCCGCCGCATAGTTCACGGTCTGTCCGGCCTGACGGGTTGCCGAAGCCTCCACTTGTGCCGAAAGGGCGAGGTCGTTTTTGAGACGGGTATCCATCAGCGCACCGAGTTCCTTCATGCGCTGCACGGTGGCAGCAGGCAGGGAGCCGCTCTTGTCGGGCGGCAGGTTGAGGATAAGCGTGGCGTTGCGTCCCACGGTTTCGAGATACATCTTGAACAGCGTTTCGGCACTCTTCACGCTTTCGCCTTCGTGCCAGAACCATCCGAGGTTGGTACCCTTGGCATCGCTTTCGCCGGGATGCCACTGCCATCCGTTCTCATTGCCATACTCGCCATTGCCCATGGCCCAGTTGGTTTCACCGGCCCATCCGGCCTCGTTGCCGATCCAGCGTGCCTCGCCGCCCACGCCCCAAAGGATAATGTCGGGACAGGTGTTGTGGATGGAGTCACGCAGGTTGGGAATGTCGTAGTAAGTCTGTGCGTTGTCAATGGTGCGCAGGGCGTTGGCTCCGCCGTAGTAGCCCCGGTGGTCGCCACCCGTGGCTCCATCGAACCACATTTCGAACTGTTTGGTGCCATATGCAGCCAGTTCGGCACATTGCTCGAAGAAAACCTTCTTGGTGTAGTTGTCAGTATAGTTGCCGTTGGCATCCTTTTCGCCCCAATAGGCACTGTTGAGGTCCCAGGGCGACACGTAGAAACCGTATTTCATGCCCAGCTCCTCAGCAGCCTGTGCAAAGTCGCGGGGGATGTTGGTGTCTTTGCCATACGTGGTGGTCTTGGTGGGCCAGAGGCAGAAGCCGTCGTGGTGCTTCACCACGGCAATGCCGCCCTTCATGCCGGCCTTCTGGGCGGCTTCGAGCCACTGGCGCGGATTGGGAGCTGCGGTGGGATTGAAGTTGGAGTTTGCCTCACTGCCATCGCCCCACTCGGCGTTGGTATAGGTGTTCATGCCGTAATGGTAAAAGGCATAGAACTCCGTTTCGTTCCACTTCAGCTGGCGTTCACTGGGAACGGGGAATACCGGCCGAGGGGTATTTTCGGGATTATCCAGCACTTGCTGCTGCAAGGTGAAATTGCCCTGCGCGAACAAGGTGGCCGGGAAGGTCAAGGCCCAGCCGAAGGCGTAAAGCAATAGTTTGTTTTTCTTCATAATAAAACGCGTTTTAAGGTTATCAGGATAAGAGAAATCAGGATTTGGAAAGGCCAGAGAGTCTATTCCTTATTACTCCTTCTTACAAAGGATAGTTCAGGTTTTCCTCCGTGGCGCATTCCAGCACCTCGTGAAGGTATTTGGCAGCTTCGTACCGCGCCATGGGCAGGTCGTGGAGCAGGTAGGTGCCGCAATCGCGGGGCGTGGTGCCGGGCACTTCGCCCTCATAGTCGGCCACAAAGGCGAAGGTTTCCTTCAGCAAAGGCAGCACGTCGGTCGGGGTATAGTCGCCACGCACCAAGAGATAGTTGCCGGTAAGGCAGCCCATGGGTCCCCAATACACGATGCGGTCTTTCCACACGGGGTGATTGCGGAGGAAGGTAGCGGCCAAATGTTCGATGGTGTGGATGGCACCCTGCCCCAATACGGGTTCGCGGTTGGGCAACTTCATCCGGATGTCGAAGGTGGTTACCACCTCACCGCCCACGTGGTCTTTGCGGGAAACATACACTCCGGGCAACAGGCGCAGATGGTCGATGGTGAAACTGGGTATTTTCTGCATGGACGCAAATATTATCGTTAAAGAGAGAGGGAGATAAAAAGAGAATACAGGAACAGGCGTAGGGACTTTTATGCCTGCGTAATTTTCTCCAGCAAAGAACGGGTCACGCCGAAGGACTTTTCGGCCATCACTTCCCAAAAGTTGAGGTACTGGTCGAAATGCTTGTCTGCGCCGGGGGTGTCGCTGATGATGCGGAAACTCAGGAAGGGAACGTGGTAGAGGTGGCACACCTGTGCCAACGCTCCACTCTCCATGTCCACTGCCAAGGCTTCAGGGAAACGGGCTTTGATGTCAGCGAGCTGCTGCCGGTCGGTAATGAACTGGTCGCCACTGCAAATCAGTCCGTCGAGCAGGCGCACATCCGTTTCCACCAGCCGGGCAGCCTGCAGCAAACCGGCATCGCCCTCGTAGTAAAGCGGAAGTCCCTGTACCCTACCCCGCTCTGTCTCGGGACCACAGTCCACATCGTGGTACACCACACGTTCGCCCACCACCACGTCGGCCACCTGCAAGCGGCTGTCGATACCTCCTGCCACGCCGGTGTTGACCAAAGCATCGGGGGCATAACGCCTTATCAGTTCCACGGCACCCACGGCAGCATTGACCTTGCCTATACCGCTCTGCATCAACACCATCCTTTGGTGATTGAAAGTACCGGTCACAAAAGAGAATGGGCCGTCGGTCACGGTTTCCGTTTCCATCAACAAACCGGCCAGCTGCTCATGCTCTTTTTGCATGGCATTGATGATGGCTATTGTTTTCATTGTTGCTGTTATTGTCCTATGCCTGCAAATATAGGGCTATCACTTTTATGCAAGGCAGGATTTTTTCAAAAATAAAGCAAAACGCGCGAATTTCTTCAGGTTATGAGGTTGCTTTGTAACTATGGGTTATGAGGTTATAAAGTTACTCTGGCGTATTCCCTTCCTTCAGACAGTTACTTTATAACCTCATAACCTAATCCCTCATAACCTGAAAAAACACCTCACAACTTGAACACATTCCACAACCCTTCGGGATAGGGAGCGTCCACCGAGATGGTCTGATGGCTGACGGGATGCTCAAACTCTATATGGCGGGCATGCAGCGAAATGGAACCGTCGGTATTGGACCGCCGTGCCCCATACTTCAGGTCGCCCTTGATGACACATCCGATGGTGGCCAACTGGCAACGTATCTGATGGTGTCGTCCGGTGTGTAAATGCACTTCAAGGAGGTGGTAGCGGTCGGACGAAGAGAGCAGCCGGTAATCAAGCACCGCTTTCTTACTGCCATCCACTTCTGCCACATGGGCATAAGCCTTGTTCTGCCGCTCGTTGCGTGTGAGCCAATGCGTCAGCGTATCAGCCGTTTGGGGCGGCGGCGAACAGACTATAGCGTGATAGTTTTTACGTACATTTCCATCTCTGAACATGGCATTGAGCCGTGCCAAGGCCTTACTGGTCCGGGCAAAGACCACGATGCCGCTCACGGGCCGGTCCAGGCGGTGGACCACTCCCAAGAACACCTGTCCCGGTTTGGCATATTTTTCCTTGATATATCGCTTCACCGTTTCGGACAAAGGTACATCGCCCGTCTTGTCCCCCTGTACAATCTCCCCCGGGGCTTTGTTGACAATAATCAGGTGATTGTCTTCGTAAAGTACTTCCATACAATCAAATTGGGTGTGAGGTTATGGCTGAGGGTATGAGGGATAAGGTTATGAGGTTATAAAATTACTATTTGAGCGTTCGATAATTCAAGCGTTCTAATAGTGACTTTATAACCTCATAACTTTATCCCTCATAACCAGAGAGAGAAAAATTCATCCAAATTACATATTCATACCGCCGTCAACCTGGATAACCTGGCCGGTCACATAGCTGGCCAAGTCAGAAGCGAGGAAGGTAGCCACGTCGGCAATGTCTTCGGGTTTACCGCCACGGCGCAGGGGGATAGCCTTCATCCATTCCTTGCGAACCTCCTCAGAGAGGGCGGCAGTCATGGCTGTTTCGATGAAGCCCGGGGCGATGGCATTGGCGCGCACGCCACGGCTGCCCATTTCCTGTGCCACGCTCTTGGCCAGGGCAATCATACCGGCCTTGGAA
>SFQP01000051.1 GCA_004562975.1 bacterium | reverse complement strand
GACGATACTCCGAGGGTAACTTTATAACCTCATAACCCAGAGAGCGAAGCGACCCTAACCTAATAACCGATAAGTTTCGCAACTTGCGAAACTTGAATAAATGCCATAACCTTCACCCAAGCCTTCACAGGACAGTTACTTCGTACGCGCGCACGCTTATACGCTTTTAATTCCCCCCAAAAAGGGTTCACGCCTTCACACAAGGCATTAAACTGATGATAATCAGAGTATTTCGGTGTGAACACTTGGGCCTTTCAAGCCTTCACACGGTGAACGCAGCATTCACACGGAGATTGCCCGTATGGAACGCGCGATTTAACATCATTTCGTAGTTATCACACTTTTTCCATCCACGAACAGGTCAGCGGGCTGCCTCTGTGAAGGTTTGGGTAGCCGTGTGAAGGCTTCAGTCGCTGTGTGAAGGTTTGAAAGCCCCAAGTGTTCACACTGTTTTCCGCTGATACTCAAAAGAAAACGACCATCCTGTGAAGGAGTGAACCTTTTTTCGGGGAAATATTACGTATATAGAGAAGGGAAAATCCGTGATTGGATGGGCGAAAAAACGGTTCGCTTTTTCGGGAACAAGTCATGTCACGGCTCTTCTACCTCAGTCTGGGTGCAGTGCTCCAACCAGATGACTTTCTGGTTCCAATGGTAGGGTTTGTACTCCGTATTGGTGCGCTTCTGGTTTTTCTTGAACACCAAACCGCTGACCGATTTGGCATAAAGCAGGGGCGCGTCGAAGGTGTCGAAGTAGTTGTCCTGAATAACGATGGAATTGGGTTTGCCACCATGGAAATAGGGGTCACTCTCGGTGAGCTTGGGTATTTCGGGATAGATGGAGATGACGGCGTTCGTAAACTGGTATTGGCTGGTAAGGGCGTTGATGAAGGTGTTGCGGCTGATGACGAGGTCGCGCACCGCACCGCTCTCATACCACCCGTTGCAGTCGCCACAGAGGAGGATGGCGGTGCCGGAGGTGTGGTCGAAGAGGTTGTTCTGGCAGACGGTGTGGCGCGGAGAGCTGAAGAGCGCGCCACGGGCACGGTTGTTGCGCACGATGTTGCCCTTGAATTCCACCTCGGGTGTCCACGTTAGGTTTTCCACGCCCCAGCTCTCCTGGCCGGAAACGGCGGCGGGAAGGGCATCTTTGCAGGTGATGAGAAATTCGCGGCATCCGAGCACGTCGTCCCCTTCTGCCGGACGGATGGAGGAGATGGTGGTGGTGAAAGGCAGGTTTTCCATGTTCTCGGAACGCACGAAGGTGATGGTGTCGCCCGGGTCGCCCCAATCGAAGCCCCATGACTGGCCGTGCTCAAAGCGGCAACGGAGGGTGTGGTCGTCAATACGATCGCGCACCTTGAGGTACACGCCGTGAATATTGATGGCATCGTCCATCATGCCTTCATAGAGGCCGTTGTCCGACACGATTTTTCCCTTGCACTGGGAGAAGTGGGTGGCATCGGCCTGGGTGGAGAAATAGCGGGGGTCGTCGGCTCCGCGCAGGCATACGCCGAATTTCTTGAGCGTGATGCCATCGCAACGCTGGGCTATGAGTCCCATACCTTCGGCGTAATGTACCTTGACATTGTGCAAGGTGGTACGGACGTTGTTGCGCATGAATATGCCGGGACAGGGACGCTGCCAGGTGCGCATGGCCACTACGGTGCCGGGCACGAGGCGGCTGTCTTTCCAGTTGGGGGCCAGGAGCTGGCGGCCGCCCAGGTCCTGCACGCCGGAGGTGTTGATGCCCAGGTCGGCGGTGTTGTAGACGATGTGGCGGGAGTCGCGCTCGAAAGCGATGCCGGCTGACTGCTGGGCGGTCCAGCCTTCGCCATAGGTTTCAAAACGGCCGTTGCTGCCGATGCGGTAGTTGACCCACGGTGCTACCTCGAAGGTGATGCCGTCGGCATCGTTCTTGACTACCTGTACTTGCGCAATCTGGGGATTGGCGAAGTCGATGGAGAGGTTGTTCAACCGGAAATGGGTGGTACGGGAAATCACAAGGGGTATCATGCGACCATGGCACACGAATTCGGATTTCTTGCCATCGATGGTGAGGTTGTTCCACCCCTCGACGAACACGCCGACGCGCTTGGGCTGGTCCTGGTCGTGGTTGGAAATGTAGAGTTCGTGTTCCCGGGCGTGGTCAGCGTGGAAATGGTAGGTGCCGGGCTCGAAGCGCATGACGATTTTGTCCTGGGGGCTTACCTTCCGCCGGATGCAGTCAAAGGCGACTTCAAGGCGCGAGGAGAGGGTGTGGTCGGCCTCGGTGTTGGGACGGATGCCGTAGTCAGCCATCTTGAACACTAATTTGCGCGCTTGCAATGACTGGCCGGAACCGGCAAGGCACAAGAACAGGGTTAACAGAAAATACTTTACAGATTTCATCATAGGATTATGGAGATGTAAGGTTTTAGGGGGATTCCATAAATCAGGTTTTGAAGGATGTCCGATGTGTTTCCTGCTCCTGTTCGGCCTGATTTATTGGACACCCTTAACAGAAACATTGCCGACAAAGGTACAGGAAAGGGGCAAGAAGCAAGGTTATCGCACGGGTCAATGTCCCCAAAAAATCACCTTCATCAATAATTTTTAAAAAAATCATCGAAAACATTTGGCAGTTGACGCGATTTGTCTACCTTTGCACCCGCAAACGAAACCCACACGGTTTCCTGACCTTGCAAGGTGCGTTAGTTCAGCTGGTTAGAATACATGCCTGTCACGCATGGGGTCACGGGTTCGAGTCCCGTACGCACCGCAATAAGCCCTGAGGATTTTCCTCGGGGCTTTTTTTGTGCCATTCATCCGTACCTTTCATTCATTTACCACGCGAAGGGAGCCGGGGTGGGCAATGTAGTCACGTACGTTTTGAGGGTCTGCGGAAAAGCCATAAACAAGAGGGTATGCCTCAGCGGCATACCCCCTGTCCTGTTTTATGGTTTGCATTCTGAAAATCAGTCGGCAATGAGGGTGAACTCAGCACCTGAACCGAAGTCATTGCCGCTCCACTCGTTCAAGGCGCGCAGACGGATGTAGCGGGCCTTGACGGGTTGCTTGAAGGTGACTTTCTTGAGGTCGGCATTGCGCTCAAACTGACCCTTCATGATGGGTTCGCCCCAGTTAGCACCGTCTTGGCTGACATAGATTTCGTAGTCCTTGACCCAGCCGTTCTGGCCTTCCTGACGCGGCAGGAAGGTGAAGCCCTTCATGGTCTTTTCCTCCGAAGCGTCGAAGTCTATCCAGTGGGGGTACTTCGTGACGGTCACGCCGTATGCGGAGTGCCAGATGGTGGAGGGGTCGCCGTCGACAAGGTGGCGGGCCATGCCGCTGCCGGGCTCCTCGGACGATACGAAGGCTACCTGCAAGGGTACGCTGAGGATGCGCTCGAAGGTGCGGGTGAACTTGAGGGTGGGATTGTCCTTGTACCACACCTGGAGCGTACCGCCGGCGCGGAAGTCGATGGGGCTGGTGTAGCTCACGGCTTTCTTGGCTCCGTTGACGGCATACACGATTTCGCGGCCGGCATCGGGCGACGTGAGGGTTACCTTACCCGTGGCATTCCGGGAGAAGTCGATGGGCTTTTCGCCGGAGGGGCTGACCTTGGCGCGTTCGGCAATGACGGAGGGCATGGCACGGCCGATGTTGAGCGGACGGATGATGAAGCCGAAGCTGCGGCTGTCGCTCGTGACGCGGTCGGCACGTACCGGACCGCCTTGTCCGCAGCTGGCACCACCCAGACCGGTCACCTTCGCGTCAAGATGGAGCACGGTGGCGTTGCTCTTGGGCAGGCTGAACGGATGGGCTGCCTGGGCGAGTTGCTGCTGCGTCCAGGGCAGGGCGGAAGCGGACATTTCGCCATCGGCGATGAAGAGGGCACCACGGCCTGCGGGGTTGGTGAGGGCGCACCAACGCACTTCTTCACGGTTGCCCATGGACTGGGGCTTCGGCAGCATGATGTCCTGCTCACCCACCGTGCCGCGATGGTGCTCGATGAACTGGCCGGTCTTGCGGTCGGCATAGTTGTTCACCGGGCCGCGACCGTAGTAGTCGAAGGTGCTGTACTCGGCGGGGAGTTCCATGACATAGCCCAGACGGGGGAGGACTACACCGGAACGGTTGGACGAGATGGCGCTGTGAAGTTCGATGGAGCCGTCGGGGAAGACGGTATAAACCTGCGTGGTGAGGAACTTGAAGTCGTCGGGGCCGAGGGGCTTCACGTCCACGTTGAAGGTGTAGGCACTTTCGGGGTCGCGGTTGCCGTTGCCATAGGCTTTGCGGCTGCCTTCCTTGCCCTGGCTCTCTACGGTGAACACGAGCTGCACGGCACCGTTTTTCAGTTGCTTCACTTCCTGACTCAACGCTTTGTGGCCCAGGTTGTAGAGTCCGTAACGGAACCAGTCACCCACGAAGCCGGCACCGTCGTCGTTGTCGGTCGGAGCGCGGAAGGCATCGAGCTTGGGTCCGCAGCCTGCTTTCAGGATGGCCTGACCGCCATACTGCAAGTCGGCGATGGCACCGGTGGCCTTGTCGAACACTACGCTGAAGCCGTCGCCCTCAAGGGTGATGTTGCCGGCGTTTTGTGTCAGCTTCACGGCCTGTTTTCCGGCAGAAGCGTCGGCCAAGGCAGGAGCTTTGGCATCGGCAGCCTTGACAGGCAGCTGTTCTTCCATCTGGACGTAGCCTTTCTTGGCCCAAGGCATATCTTTGTTGAGGAGGAACTGCACCTTGACGAAGTATTCGCCGTCGGCATCGAGCGCGGCATAATTGTAGGGCAGCGTCACTTCCATGCGCTGGCGTGCCTTCAATCCGGAGGGTGAGCCTGACACTTCCTTGGCTTGGCCCACGATGTTACCATCTTTCCAGAGCGACCATACCACGGTGTAGTCGGTGAGCGGCTCGAAGTAGTTCTTGTTGAAGATTTCAACCTTGCCCTGCTTCATGTCGACAGCTTTCACGCCCACATTCTGGTAAACTTTCTTCACCTCGAAGTACTGTGCCTTGGGCGAGAGGTCGGGGCGCATGATACCGTTCATACAGAACATGCCGTCGTTGGGCTTGTTGTCCATGCCGAAGTCGCCGCCGTAGCCCCAATAGAGCTGGCCTTTGTCGTTGACGTTGTGGATGGCTTGGTCCACCCAGTCCCAGATGGCACCGCCAACGAAGAAGTTGGTGCTCTCTATGGCGTTCCAGTAGTCCACCAATCCGCCCACGGCATTACCCATGGAGTGGGCATATTCGGAGATGTGGAACGGATAGACCATGTCGTATTTACCCTTCACGGCTTCCTGTACCCAGGCGATGGAGGGGTATTGGTTGGAGCCCATGTCGACGATGTCGTTGTTGCGCTCGTACTGCACAGGGCGGGAGGTGTCGTAAGCCTTGATGGCTTTGTAAGCCTCCACGAAGTTGTTGCCGGGTCCGGCCTCGTTGCCCAAACTCCAGATGGCCACAGAGGGGTTGTTGACCGTGGCGTGAACCATCTCCATGTTGCGGGCGATGTGGGCGTTCTTGAACTCGGGCACGTGGGAAAGGCTGGCTTCACCATAATAGTACTCATGGCTTTCGATATTGGCCTCATCCTCGAGATAGATGCCGTACTTGTCGCAGAGGTAGTACCAGTAGGGCGCATCGGGGTAGTGGCAGTTGCGCACGTGGTTGATGTTGCCCTGCTTCATGAGGAACACTTCGTGCTCCATCTGCTGGCGGGTCACGTGGTGTCCCGTGGCGGGATTGTTTTCGTGGCGGTTCACGCCCTTCATCTTGATGGGCTTGCCGTTGAGGTAGTAGTAGCGGCCTGCGAGTCCGAACTCGTCCTTGTTGGCGGGCGTTTCGCGGATTTCGATTTCGCGGAAGCCGATGTAGGTGGAGAAGGTCTCGACGGTGTTGCCCTTCTTGTCCTTCAGTTCGCCCACGAGGGTGTAACGGTGGGGTGCTTCAGCACTCCAGGGCTTCACCTTGTTGCCGGCGGAAAGCACGACATTGGCCTCCATCTCTCCACCCTTGCCGATTTCACTGACAGGTGCCACGGCGGTCACGCCGGCCACGAGGGTGTTCTCGTCGGAATAGAGCTTGTTTTCGTAGAGTGAATAAACGATGCTGTAGCCTTTGGCGGGCTTCGTGGTGAGATTCTTTACCTGTGCCGTGATGTGGAGCGAAGCCTGGGTGAAGGTGTCGTCGTAGTCAGGGATGGCCTTGATGTCGCGCACCTGCACCTTGGGTTTGGCAGTGAGGGAAACGCTTCGGAAGATGCCCGGCAGGCGGAACATGTCCTGTGCTTCGAGGAAGGAACCGTCGCTGTTGCGGTACACTTCCACTGCCACGAGGTTTTCACCTTTCTTGTTCAAATAGGGAGTGATGTCGAACTGTGCCAGGTTGCGGGAGTTTTTCGAGAAACCGACATACTTTCCGTTGACATAGAGATAGAAGAAGGAGTCTACGCCGTCGAAGTTGATGTACACTTCTTTTCCATCCCAGTCGGCAGGGATGCTGAAGGTGCGGCGGTAGGAGCCTACTTCGTTGCGGTCCTTATAGGTGAGCCAGTTCTGGGGCGGGGTGCGCATCACGCCGCCTTTCCAGTCGCCCACGGCCACCTGATGCTGGAAGATGACTTTCTGGTTGACGTAGATGGGGCGGCCATACTTGAACTTGCCATCCTTCTGCATACCGGCGAGGTTCCAGTTCATCGGCACTTCCACCTTGTCCCACGCGGAAGCGTCGAAGTCGGTGCGGTAGAAGTCCTTGGGACGCTGGTCGGGATTGGAAGCCCAGTGGAACTGCCACTGTCCGTCGAGCGACTGCCACAGCGCGCTGTTTTCGGGCAGCACCTTACGGGCTTTGTCAACGCTTTCAAACGAGAAGAACCATGCGTGTGGTTGTTGCTTGTTGTAGGCCACGGAGTCGGGGCTTTGCCATTCCCAACCGGTGGGTTCGGGCATTTGTCCATAATAAAAGCCTCCGAGGGGCTGGACCTGGGCAAATGAGGGAAGGGCAAGCAGACCGGCCAATAGGGTCAACGATTTCTTGCTCATAGATAGATAAAGGTTTATAATTGAAAAATATTGTGATGCTAATCCACAGTCTTTTCGGGCAAAGATAGTGCAAGGAGAGGGGCTGAGTGAAACGAAAAGCCAAAAAAATTGGATTTTCTTGCCGTGCCTCAATGAACCGGGCGAAAACTAAGGCGGATTTGCACGATTTTGCCGATACTGCCGCACGCCTATATATAATATACAACCCGCGTGCCCATTCGTTACAGCAAAATCACACAAATCCGCCTTAGCTACGTTCAGCCTGCCAAACCCGTCACGCCCTTCACGTCCGGAAGGGGGAGGGAGCGGACAGGAGGAGGAGGGAGGGAAATCAGTTTTCGAGGAAATAGTTGACGGAGGTGACCACGCGCACTTTCTTGATGTGCGGTGTGTACTGGTCGCGGTTCTCAATACTGAAATAGCCCTGCTCGGCACTCTTTATCTTGCCGAGCCGGCTGTCGGAGTCGGCAGCAAACTTGGCGGCGGCCTCGCGTGCGTTCTTCGTGGCCTCCTCGATCATCTGCGGCTTGATTTTGTTCAGGCTGGTAAATTCGTACTCCACCTGCGAGCCGTAGTCGCCGGCGGAGATGGCGATGCCCTGTTTCAGCAACTCGCTCATGCGCGACATGAGGCTGCGCACCAGGTCGACCTTGGCCGAGGAAACGGTCAGGGTGAGGGTAATGTTGTAACGGTCGCGCGAGGTAACGTCCGACGAAGCGTAACGCTCGGCCCAAAGGTCGACAATCTGGGGCACGCCGGCACTGATGTCCTCGGCAGGGAGGCCGTTGCAGGGCCTGCATATCGTTACCCGTGGTTTTGTACATGATGGGCCAGATGACGTGGTCTGCCGGCACTTCGCGCTCGGCAAGTCCGCGAACTGAAACCATGCGGTCCTTGGCGGCAAAGGAAGAGAAGCCCAGATAGACAAAAAGTCCAAGCAGCGCGATGCCTACCGCCACAATGGCTGATTCGATAAAATAGTGTTTCATGTCGTAAAGGTTTAGTTAATGAGAAAAAGGGGGAAAAGGCAAAGGCAAATAGACTGTTTTACTCCGCCAAAAGCGGTCTTGTTTCCTCCATGATGCGGAAGAGTTCGTCGACCGTTTCGGCCCGGAGCATGGCGATGCGGGTGGAGCGGAAGTTGGGGATGCCCTTGAAGAGGGGACTGGCGGCGAGGTGGCGGCGTATGTGGAGGATACCCCGGTATTCGTCGATGCGCTCCACGCTCTGCCTCACCTGCTCCTTGAGCACGTCGAGCTTCCAGCCGGGCGACATGGGCGGGAAGGCACTCGGCACGACGCTGTCGACATCGTGCGAGTGGCCGTGCAGCTCGTCGTGTACTTCTTTGAAAATCCAGGGGCGGCCAAAGGTGGCGCGACCTATCATCACGGCATCCACGCCATAAGTCTCAAACGCCTGGCGCGCCCCCTCGGCGGTGGTGATGTCGCCGTTGCCGATGATGGGGATGCGCATCCGGGGATTGCGTTTCACCTCGCCGATGAGCGACCAGTCGGCCTCACCGGTGTACATCTGCGCCCGGGTCCGGCCATGGATGGTCAGGGCCTGTATGCCGCAGTCCTGCAGCTGTTCGGCCAGTGGCACGATGATGCGGTGTTCCATGTCCCACCCCAAACGGGTCTTGGCCGTCACGGGCACTTGCACGGCATCGGCCACGGCACGGGCTATCTCGAGCATACGCGGCACGTCCTGCAACAGTCCCGCCCCGGCACCTTTGCCCGCCACGCGCTTCACGGGGCAACCGAAGTTGATGTCCAGCACATCGGGCCGGGCACGTTCCACCACAATCTGGGCGGCATCGCGCATGGCCACGGGGTCTTTGCCGTAAATCTGGATGGCTACGGGACGCTCGGCATCGCACACGGTGAGTTTTTCCAAGCTCTTGTTGACCATACGCACCAACGCATCGGCGGCCACGAACTCAGAGTAGACCATGGAGGCACCGAGGCGGCGGCAAAGCAGACGGAAACCGATGTCGGTAACGTCCTCCATGGGTGCCAACAGCACCGGGCGCGGACCTAAGTCGAGTGTTCCTATTTTCATATAGAATGGGTAAGGAAATGAGGTTATAAGATTATGAGGTTATAAGGTTATGAGATTACTATTTGAGTGGATGGTATTCAGGCGTTACTGCAGTAACTTTATAACCTCATAACCTAATCCCTCATAACCTAAGATTATTCAATTACAGCAACAGCAGGGCCAGGACATTGTTGGCCACATGGGCGGGCAGGCAAAGGCGGAGGTTACCCGTGCGGAGAAACAGCAGCCCCAACAGCGTGCCCACGACGAAAGCGGGAATGCCCTGCACCCAGTTGCCGTGGACCACGGCGAACGACAACGCGCCCAGTGCAGCGGCCAACATACCGGGGCAGCCTTTCAGGAAAAGTGCTCGCACGATGCCCTCGCGGAACACGAGTTCTTCGCACAAAGGCCCCACCACGCAGAGCAGCAGCACGCACCATACGTTTTTGCGCTGCGCCAGGAAAATGGAGGTAGTGCCGTCGTCGCTCAGCCCGAAGGGTTCGAGGGCTGCCGACACGCCCCAGCTGAGCAACAGCACGGCGGCTACGGCCAAGGGAAGTTCCAGACGGGGGTGACGCGCGGAGCGGAGCGGACACGGCCAAGGTGCGTCGTGACGGTGCCACCACCACAAACCGATGCACAACGGTATTTCATACAGCAGCAGCGTGATGCCGAGCACCACGGGGTCGGGCTGCGCAGGTTCGGCCCATGCCAAGCTGGATGCAGCGCCAGGGGTGAGGAGCAGGGCGGTCAACGCTGCCGCCACCTGCACGACGACGAAAAGGAGAAAGGGTACTATCGCTTGCATACTTCGCTGAGTATGTTTGGAGGTTATAACCTGATAACCTTCAATTTCAACTTACTTCGCTGAGCATGGCCCGTACGTTATCGGCATCCACCGCCAGCTGTGCCTGCAGGGCTTCGATGCTGGCGAAGCGTTGTTCGTCGCGCACACGGCGGTAGAAACGCAGTTTGAGGTGTCCGCCGTAGAGCGGTCCGCCGGTGTAGTCGAGCAGGTGTGCCTCAATGCTCTGGTCGGAACCGTTGTCTAAGGTGGGCCGCCAGCCGATGTTGACCATGGCCATATAGGTAAAGCCCCCTATCTCGGCCAGAGCGGCATACACGCCGCGCCCCGGAACCATCTGTTCCGCGCAGTCGGGCTGCAGGTTCGCCGTGGGATAGCCCATGAGCGTGCCGGCGTGGTGCCCCTCGACCACGGTGCCTTCGAGCAGATAGGGGCGGCCCAGACAGGCACGCGCCATCTCCACGTTGCCGCCCGTCAGGAAACGGCGGGTGGCAGAGGAGCTGATACGCAGATCGTCCACCTCGAAGGGACGCTCGCGCAGCACTTCGATGCCCAGCTCGCGCCCTTGGCGCACGTAGTCCTTGAACCCGGACGAGAGGTCGGAACCGAAATGATGGTCGTAGCCCACCAGCAGGCAGCGCACGCCCAGCTCTTGCAGCAATATCTGCTCCATGAACTCGCGCGAAGTGAGCATGGACATGGCGTGGTCAAAATGGAGCATGGCCACGGCAGCCAGCCCGGCCTGTTCCAGCAGTTGGAGTTTCTGTTCGTTCGTGGTGAGCAGCTCGGGCCAATAGCGGGTGTGCGACAGGGCGAGGCGCGGATGCTCCTCGAAGGTCACCACCATGGGCAGCAACCCCCGGCGTTCCGCCTCGGCCTTGATTTGGTCAATGAGGTAACGGTGGCCGCGATGCACGCCGTCGAAGAAGCCCACTGCCGCGCAATAGCCGGCTTCGCCGCCGGACTGCCGCGCAGCGGGCAGGAAACTATGGAAGGAGAAGTTTGCCATTTTCGTCAAAATAGTTAAACCATCGGCTGCCGGCCGGGGCGAGCAGGGCTTGCAAGCCGCAGTCGCGCGCTGCCTGGCAGTTCACTTCGCTGTCGTCAAAGAAAAGGATTTCCCCGGGCGGCACTCCCATCTCTTGGGCCACCCGTGCATACAGCTCGGGCGCGGGTTTTTCCAGCCGCAGCCGGCAGGAGAGGAACACATGGTCGAAGAAGTCGGCCACGGTGTGCCCTTGATAGTTGAAGAAGTCCGTTTCGGCCTGGTGCCAGTGTATCTCGTTGGTATTGCTCAGGCAACTGACGGAGTAGTGGCGTTTGATTTTGAGCAACATATCGAGCCTTTCTGCCGGCACCTCGGTGAGATAGTCTTCCCAGGCGCGGATGATGGCGGCATCATCCGTTCCGGGGCGCACGCCCAGCCTGCGCAACTCGTTGCAGAACTCCGGCACACTGATATCGCCGCGTTCCAGCAGGGAGAAAGGGCCGCCCTGACGGTAAGTGCCGAGATAGGGGCGTATGTCGAAACCCAGACGGTCGAAGCTGTCGATGCACCTCGACTTGTCAAGGTCCACCAGCACGCCGCCGAAGTCAAAGAGTAAATTCATGGGGGAGAGGATTTAATGATTTAATGTAAAATGTATAATGAGAGCTACGCCGATGGTGGCGGCGGTTCTGCATCTTCCTGCATGTCGGTCGCCAGACCTCATTATTCATTATTCAGATTAGTATTTGCTTTCACGACGAGGTAGAGCTTGTCTGAAGGCCGCACCTTTTCGGGCACGGGAATGGCCACGCGCATCCCCTTCCGCGCCCTGTCCACCGGTCCGTTGTCGCCATGGATATCGGTGGCCTCCACGTAGAGTGCGCCCGTGGTGGGACCGATGATGAGCAACTTGTCGCCCACGCCGAACTCGCCGGCCTCGATGAGGAACTCGCCCACGCCGAGGCGCGAAAAATACTTCAGGCCCTTGCCCACATACTGCTTCTTCTCCGTAGCGTTCGAGCCGTACACGTTGCTCCACTCGCCGAGCCGCTGTCCCAGGTAGTAGCCGTCCCAGAACCCCCGGTTGAACACGGTGGCCAGCCGCCGGTTCCACGCCTCCACCTTCTCGGCAGTGAACGTGCCCTGCTGCACGGCCTCCACGGCCTCCTTGTAACAGCTCACCACGGTGAACACGTATTCCGCGCTGCGCGCCCGTCCTTCGATTTTGAATACGCTCACGCCGGCCGCCATCATGCGGTCAATGAACCCAATAGTCTTCAGGTCCTTCGGGCTCATGATATATTTGTTGTCCACGTCGAGTTCCACTCCCGTTTCGCGGTCGCGCACCGTGTAGCTGCGGCGACACACCTGCATACACTCCCCCCGGTTGGCCGAGCGGCCCAGGTTGTCGAGCGAGAGGTAGCATTTGCCGCTCACGGCCATACACAGCGCGCCGTGGCAGAACATTTCGATGCGCAGCAGCTGCCCCGAAGGGCCGCAGATGTGCTCTTTCTCGATGAAAGCGTGGATGCGCGCCACCTGTTCCAGATTGAGCTCGCGCGCCAGCACCACCACGTCGGCAAAGGCGGCGTAGAAGCGGAGTGCCTCACAGTTGGAAATGTTGAGCTGGGTGGAAAGGTGAACTTCCTGTCCGATGCTGCGGCAATAGCCCATCACCGCCACGTCACTGGCTATGACGGCAGAGATACCGGCCTCATGGGCAGCGTTGCAGATGCGGTGCATAAGTTCGATGTCCTCGTCGTAAATGATGGTGTTCACCGTCAGGTAGCTCTTCACGCTCTGCGCCTCACACTGCCGGGCAATGTCGTGCAGGTCGTCTATGGTAAACCGGCTCGCGCTGTGCGCCCGCATATTCAGGGCTTCGATGCCGAAGTAAACAGAGTCGGCCCCGGCTTTCAAGGCTGCGGCCAACGATTCGCGGGAACCCACCGGAGCCATTATCTCGTAGGAATTCATGTCACAATTAGCTTTATTTCTTGGGGGGATGAGAGATGGGGTTATGAGGTTATGAGGTTATAAGATTACTATTTGAGTGGACAGTATTCAGGCGTTACAGCAGAAACTTTATAACCTCATAACCTAATCCCTCATAACCTTGTTTCTCATAACCTTAAATAATCATACGATGCTGGTTCCGCGCCCCTCTTCAAGGGCATCGGCGCGGGTTATCACCACGCGTTTCACCCCCGCATCGACCGCCGCAAGGCAGTTTTCGAGTTTGGGCAACATACCGCCGGACACCACGCCCTCGGCCTTGAGCCGTTCAAAGTCGGCGCGGGTGATGCGGGGAATGACGCTGTCTTCGCGGTCGGCCTCGGCCAGCACGCCGGCATGTTCAAAGCAGTAGACGAGCGTCACATCGAAGCGTCCGGCCAGAGCCTTGGCCACCTCAGCCGCCATGGTGTCGGCGTTCGTGTTCAGCAGGCAGCCCTGTCCGTCGTGGGTGAGCGGAGCCACCACCGGCGTGATGCCGCTTTCGAGCAGCAGCGACAGGCGGCCGGCATCCACGCGGTCCACATCGCCCACGAAACCGAAGTCCACCCCGCCCACGGGCGGCCGGCGGTGCGAGCGGATCACGTCCATGTCGGCACCCGTCAGGCCGAGCGCGTTCACACCGCAAGCCTGCAGCTGCGCCACCACCTGTTTGTTCACCAGTCCGCCGTAGACCATCGTCACCACGCGCAGCATCTCCGCGTCGGTAATGCGCCGTCCGTCCACCATCCGTGTGGGGATGTCCAACCGTGAGGCCACGTCCGTCGCCGTCCGTCCGCCGCCGTGTACGAGCACTTTCAGCCCCTTCAAGGCCGAAAACTGCCGCAGCAGCACCTGCAACGACCCCGGCGTTTCCACTATCTTCCCGCCCACCTTTACGATTGTCACGTTCATAGTTCCAATGTATAATGTAAAATGTATAATGTATAATGAGAGCTACGCCGATGTTAATGTATAATGAGGGCTTCGCCGATGGTGGAGGCGGTTCTGCATCGTCCTGTATGATGGTCGTAGACTTCATTATACATTATACATTGTACATTATACATTAATTACTCAGATTCATCTGCGCCTCGTTGATGAGTTTCCTCACCGCGTCCGGCCTGTCGTTCGGGCAAATCATCAGCACGCCGTTCTCCATGGCCACGAGGAAATTGTCCAGTCCGGCCACCACCGCCTTCATGCCTTCCGGCAGGCGCACCATGCACCGCTGCGAGCCTGAGAACATCACCTTCGTGCCGCCGCTCACCGCGTTGCCGTCCACGTCCTTCGGCAGCGTTTCGTACAGTTCCGGCCAACACCCCACGTCGGCCCAGCCGAAGCCGCACTCCATCACCGCCACGCGGTCGCAGTGTTCCAGGATGAAGAGGTCCAGCTGGTGCGGCACATTGTCCGTGAAGCTGGCGCGCACATAGTTCATCTCCTCGGCAATCGTCACCATCTGCCGCGCCACCGCCTCCACGGGCAAGTCGCGGCGGTGCGCCGCCTTCGACATCTGCCGTCCCATCGTCACCCCTTTCCAGAGGAATATGCCCGTGTTCCACAGGAACTCCCCGCTGGCCTGGAACATCCGGGCGTAGTCCGTCTGTGGCTTCTCGCTGAACGACTGCACGCTGTACACGCCCTTCACGCCCAGTTCCTTGCCCATCTGGATGTAGCCGTAAGCCGTGTTCGGCACGGTGGGTTTCACGCCCATGGCGAGGAAAACCTCGTTTTCGGCCACATAGTCCAGCCCCGCGAACACCTGCTGTTCAAACAGCCTCGTGTCCTGTATCAGCTGGTCGGCGGGGCTGACCACCACGCACGCCTCGGGGTCGTCCAGCACCGTGTGCCACGTGCCCCAGATGGCCGCCGGCGCCGTGTTCAGCTGCACCGGTTCCGGCAGGATATTCCCCTGCGGCAGCTCCGGCAGCTGCTCCTTCACCAGCTCCACGTAGTCGGCGAAGGTCGAAACGAAGATGCGGTTTCGCGGAATGAAGTGCGCAAAGCGGTCGAAAGTCTGTTGCAGCAACGTACGTCCCGTTCCGAAAAAATCAATGAACTGTTTAGGCAACTCCTTGCGGCTGACGGGCCACAACCTGCGTCCCACGCCGCCGGCCAAGATAATGCAATAATTCTTGTTATGGGATTTCATTTGTTCTTAGGATAGGTAAGTAAGTCAGATAGGGAAAGGAGGGCACAGACCCCGCATCCCGTCGGGACACGCCTGTCTCACCTTTATTTCCGAGGCTAAGGTAAACAAAATTGCTGCCGAAATCACCATAGGGGGACTTAAAAATGTATAATGTACAATGTATAATGTATAATGAAGTCTACGACCGACATACAGGACGACGATGCAAAACCGCCGGCCTCATGGTCGAAGACCTCATTATACATTAAACATTATACATTAATCATTATTCCTTCACCCCCAGCTTTCGCCTGATGTCCGCCATACTGCGCCGCATATACACCGACACACCGAAAATGCTGCCAGCGTACACGAAGCACTGCGCCATGTAGTATAGCACGCTGTCCGCCACCTCACCCTCCGCGCTCAGAAAAAAGCTCACGTACGTCAGCACGATGCCGCTCAGCAGCGTCACCACCGCCGATGCTTCCGCCAGCCAACCATGGGAAATTTTATTATTGTGCATGTTACCTGAAACTCTTGTAACCCTTGTAACGTCCATATTGTCCATAACTCCCTGAAAATCAGCAGGAAACGCCCTGATGCGCACCCTTCCGAGGGGTGCAAAAAAAGCAGCGCGGAGGGTAAGCGTATCCGCGATGCTAGTATCTATACATCAAAAAAATATCGCTCAAGCTTTTATTCTTGAGCGATATTTTTTTGTTTCCATTTATCCGGCAGT
>SFQP01000050.1 GCA_004562975.1 bacterium | reverse complement strand
CGAACGCTTCAACGGCCCCGTGGACATCACGCCCAAGAAGAATGTGCTCATAGAGGACTTCACCGGACAACGCTGCGCCAACTGTCCGCTCGCAACGGAAGAGCTGAAAAACATACAGGGGGTCTACGGCGCGGAACACGTTATTTCCGTGGCCATTCACGGCGGTTCGCTCGGACTGAGCGAGGAGGACCGTCCCACCCTCGGACTGGCCAACAGCCAGAGTGCCGAACTCTATGAATATTGGGAAGTCAAGGACCAGCCGAACGGCCTGATTGACCGCAAGGGTGGCCTGCAACCTTTCTCCAACTGGTTCGGCCTGACCATCAACCGACTGATTCAAGCTCCCAAAGCCGACATCCGTCTGCAACAACCCACCTTCGACTCCGCCACACGCAAGCTCAGCCTCCGCGCAGAGGTGGAGAGCAACGAAAATGTGGAGGGCAAGCTGCAGCTGTGGCTCACGGAGAGCAACCTGGTGCGCATCCAGTCACTCCCGGCGCAGTGGGGCGGCGGCAACGACAAGAAGTATGTCCACAACCACGTGTTCCGCGCTGCGGTGAACGACCTCCTCGGCGACGAACTCGTGCTCCAGGCCGGACAGGCGCAGAGCCGCAACTACGAATACACGCTGAAGGACAACTGGACGGAGGGAAACATGGCCGTCATCGCCATTTTCTACAACGATGCCGACGGCGTGATACAAGTGACCGAACAACCTGTCATTCCACATAACACAAATCCATAAAACAATCGCTTATGAAAAAATTATTTACCCTTTGCTGCTGCGCACTCTTCGGCGCAGCCATGGCCCACGCCCAGCTGCAGGTAACCTGCAACGGTAAAGAAGTGGCCGAAGGCGATGTGCTGACTTTCTACGCCGCCAAGGACGATTTCGATGAGATTAGTGCCGGTCCCGCCATGGACCCCACGTTCAAAAACACTTCCGATTCCGACTACGACATCACCGTCACGGTGAAGACCAGCGATAATGCCAAAAACGGCGGTCTGAACTGGTGCGGTATCACGATGATGTGTCAGGACATCGTGGGCGGCTCGGAAACACGCACCGCCAAGCTGAAAGTCAAGGGTTTCGGCCTGAGCATGCAGCTCCACGGTGTGTTCAAAGAAGGCGACTTCAAGACTTACGAAGCTACCGTTACGGTGTACAAAGGTTCGGAATACCTCACATCGTTCAAGGAAGTATTCGTTTATGACGGCGAAGACCCCACCGGCATCGAGAATGCCGAAGCCGGCCACCGCGTGAACTTCACCAACAACGCCTTGACGTACAGCTTCAATACCGTGGCATCGCGCTGCCTCCAGGTGTATGCCGCCGACGGCCGTCTGGTCCGCTCCGCAGCCCTCTCTTCGGCCAAAGGAAACCTCAGCCTCAACGACCTGCCCCAGGGTGTGTATGTTTACAACCTCACGGAAAACGGCAAGACGGTGAAGAGCCAGAAAGTAGTGCTCGCAGGCAAATAACCACTGCCGCGCATCCCCATCATACAGCGGGCTTGCCCAACCCAATGCGAACCCCCTCGGCTTGTACTCCAAGCTGCCGGAAAACGCTTTGCGGTTGGGCAAGTCCGCTGTTTGATACGGGTACGTCACGTCCGGTTTCGTGCCCTGCAGCATCGCCGTTCCACCATACCAAGCCGCACATCCGGGCGTTTTTACTTCCTCAAATCTATTCTAAAAGAGATGAAAAAACGAAAGTGCCCCCTTGGTTTCCCATTGAAAGCACTACCTTTGCTAACTGCAAAGGTTCCGAAGCGCGTGACCCTTGCCGTTTGTATCACCCTCCGAAGCAAGTCAATACCCAATCCAAACATATCGAATCAATGGGACTGATAGAATTTAACAAGTTACCGATAAATACCCTGGTAGGTGCCGACTGGAAAACCTTCCGCCAGATCACAAAGAACCGCGAGGTTGACGTGCCGTGGAAGAAGAAATACCATCTGACGAAGGCCGTGTGTCGCCTGCTCTCCACCCTTGCCCCGTTGCAGGAGAGCCGCTATGCCGCCCGCCTGGCAAGCCAGCCCATGCCGCAAGACCCCGTCTTCATCCTCGGCCACTGGCGTTCCGGCACCACATTCGTACACAATGTCTTCTCCTGCGACAAACAGTTCGGCTACTGCACGACCTACCAGACCGTGTTTCCCCATCTCATGATGTTCGGCCAGCCCTTTTTCAAGAAAAACATGAGCTGGCTCATGCCCGACCACCGTCCCACGGACAATATGGAACTGGCCGTCGACCTGCCCCAGGAAGAAGAGTTCGCCCTTTCCAACATGTGCCCCTACACCTTCTACAATTTCTGGTTCTACCCCAAGTACACCATGGAGTACGCCGACAAATACCTCACCTTCGAGCAAATCACGCCGGCCGAGCTGCAATCGTGGGAAGAAGCCTTCCGCAAGCTCATCAAAATCTCCCTTTGGAACACCGGGGGCACCCGTTTCCTTTCCAAGAACCCGCCCCACACGGGCCGGGTGCGCGAGTTGGTGCGTATGTTCCCCAACGCCAAGTTCATCTACCTCATGCGCAATCCCTACACCGTGTTCGAGAGCACCCGTTCCTTCTTCACCAACACCATACAGCCCCTCAAGCTCGAAGCCTACACCGATGCCCAGATTGAGGAAAACATCCTCGCCATATACCGCAAGCTCTACGACCGTTATATGGCGGACCGCCACCTCATACCTCAGGGCAACCTGGTGGAAGTCAAGTTCGAGGATTTCGAGGCCGATGCCCTGGGCATGACACACCAGATATACCGTAACCTCTCGCTCGAAGGCTGGGACGAAGCCCAGGCCGCCATCGAGCAGTACGTAGGTTCCAAGCGCGGCTACAAGAAGAACAAGTACCAATACGCCGGGCGCACCCGCCAGCTCGTGGAGCAGCATTGGGGCGACGTGCTGCGCCAGTGGGACTACCAACTTTAGAAACACCAGAATCCTATGCACGCACGTTTGCTTTGGGTGGACGATGAGATAGAGATGCTCAAAGCCCACATCCTCTTCTTGCAGAAAAAAGACTACGAGGTGGTGACCGCCTCCAACGGCCCCGACGCGCTCGACCTCTGCCGGGAGCAGCGTTTCGACCTCATCCTCCTCGACGAGAACATGCCCGGTCTCTCCGGCCTCGAAACCCTCATGCGCCTCAAGGACATCGCGCCGCACGTACCCGTGGTCATGGTGACGAAGAATGAGGAAGAAGACATCATGGACCAGGCCATCGGGTCCAAAATCGCCGACTACCTCATCAAGCCCGTCAACCCCAACCAAATACTCCTGGCCCTGAAGAAAAACATCCACCAGCGCGAAATCGTGCAGGAAGTGGCGCAGACAGGCTACCGCCAGGACTTTTCGCGCATCGGCATGCAGCTCTCCGAAAACCTCACCGCCGACGAGTGGAAAGAGCTCTACAAGCGTCTGGTCTACTGGGAACTGGAACTCTCCGAGGCCGACAGTGCCATGAACGACATGTTGCGGATGCAGAAAGAAGAGGCCAACGTCACCTTCGCCAAGTTCGTCCGCAAGCACTACGAAGAGTGGATAGCCCATCCCGATGCCCGTCCGCTGATGAGCCCCGACATCTTCAAGCGTTGCATCTTCCCCCGTCTGTCGCAGGGCCGCAAAGTATTCCTCCTCGTGCTCGACAATTTCCGTTTCGACCAGTGGCGCGTCCTCGCGTCCGAGTTGGCCGACGACTTCGACATGGACGAAGACCTCTACTACTCCATCCTCCCCACCGCCACGCAGTACGCGCGCAACGCCCTCTTTGCCGGACTCATGCCCCTGCAAATCAAAGAGATGTACCCCCAATTGTGGGTAGACGAGGAAGAAGACGAAGGGAAGAACCTCAACGAAGAACAGCTCATCCGCAGCCAGCTCGACCGGTTCCGCCGCAAGGAAGCCTTCACCTACCACAAGATAAACGACTCCTCGCAGGTAGACAAAGTGCTGCCGCAGATTACCTCCGGCACCGTGCCTTTGAGCGTGTTGGTGGTCAATTTCATCGACATCCTCAGCCACGCCCGCACCGAGTCCAAGATGGTGCGCGAGCTGGCCGGCAACGAGTCCGCCTACCGCAGCATCACCCTGTCCTGGTTCCGCCACACGCCGGTCAAAGAGCTGTTCAAGCGGCTCGCCTCCTTAGACTACGACATCCTCATCACCACCGACCACGGCAGCATCCGCGTCGATGCCCCCACCAAGGTAGTCGGCGACCGCAACGTCAACACCAACCTGCGCTACAAGCTGGGCAAGAACCTCTCCTACAATGCCAAGGAAGTTTTCGAGGCGCGTCATCCCCGTTCGCTCCAGCTGCCGCAGCCCAACCTCTCCACCGCCTACATCTTTGCCACCGGCGCGCGTTTCTTTGCCTACCCCAACAATTACAACTACTACGTCCAGTATTACAAGGACACCTTCCAGCACGGCGGCATCTCCATGGAAGAGATGATAGTCCCCCTGGTCACCCTCCGTTCCAAGGGGAAACGATAGGACATCCCCCGCCCGGCAACGACCACGCTAAGGATAAAAACAGCATGACGGCCCGGACACACTTCAGACAATGTTTTTGCTTTTCAGCTGTTGTCTGTCGGTGTCCGGGTTGTCGTATGTTTGGGGGAAGACGACAACATGGATAACTAAAGGCAGCATTTGGATTAGCCACGTTGTCATCGGTTGTCCCTGAAGCGACCTTAACCTATTAACCAATAATTTTCGCAAGTTGCGAAAATTATATCCCTTACTTCCGCAGCCATTTGTCCTTCAGCCAAGCCCGCAGTGGCTCGTCCCACAGGCGCATGGCGGCATAGGCCGTGGCAACCGACAGCAGGAAGGTGGCGGCGGCCACGAAAATCTGCATCCCCACCGGCGTGTTGTGGTGGGTGTCCATCCAGGTGAAAAAGAGGTAGACAATGGGGTAGTGGGCCAGGTAGAGCGGGTAGGAGAGGCGGCCCAGGAAGTCGCAGGTCCGCTTCGTGCGCTCTTGCAAGGCCACCCGCCGCGAGCCCAGCAGCACCGTGAACGGACAGAGCAGCCCGACGCAGAAGAGGTTGAAAATGCCGTCGTAGAGCGGGTGCTCGTAGCCGCCAATCTGGTCGATGCAGACCACGCCCACGATGATGCACGAACAGACGGCGAACACCGGGAGGCGCGACTCCTGCGGTGCGGAGGCGGAGGGCTGACGGCGGGCCGACAGGCGGAAGAGCAGCAGACCGGCAAAGAAGCAGTAGCCCACGCGCGAGAGGGCTATGTAGAACTGTTCCGGCGTGAGCGACCATCCCGCGTTGAGCGAGCAGGGATAGTCGTGCGCCTCGAGCATCCCGAAAAGGTTGAGGCTCAACGCACTGTCCGTCAGCATCAGGCCAAACAGGCCCACCAGCAACAGCAGTCCCTTGCGGCCCAACTTGAACACGAAGAGGCAGAACAGCAGGTTGGCTATGTACTCGAACACCATGCTCCATTGCGGAATGTTCAGCACAAACATCTCGCCGTTGGCGCGTACGTTCCACTCGGGCGGCACGGGTATCATGCAGAAGCCGGCCAGTATTTGCTCAGCGAGGTAGCCGATGCTTGCTCCGCCGATGCCGGCATAGTAGTCGCACTCCTGAAAATAGAACAGGGCGGCACCGAGCAGCACGCCGAAGAGCACCATGGGTTGCAGGCGGACCAGGCGCGCCTTGAGGAAGTCCCGGCGGCTCATCCGGCCGCAGCGCATCCGCTCCTCGTAGGCATAGCCGATGACAAAGCCCGAGAGCACGAAAAAGAAGTCCACACAGAGGTAGCCGTGGTTCAGGTGCTTGTACACGGGGTCGTAGGAGAACGCTTCGCTCAGGTGGAAAATGACTACCATCAAGGCTGCCACGCCTCGAAGGCCGTCCAACACTTCGTAGCGATAGGGAGTCGTGCCGCCGCCTCCCGGGGCGGATAAAGAGGGAGTGGGTGCGGATAAAGCAGAATGCTGTGCTGTTTCCATGGTCGGTGAGTATCAAATGGAACGGTTTCGTTAAGCCAAACGAGCAGAGTTCAAGCTCGCTTGAATATTCTGCCATGGCGAGAAATCGCATTTTTAAGAAGGATTTGCGCCGCAAAATTAGCCTCTGGCTTAGAGTTGAGAGGTATAAAGGTTAAAAAGTTTAGGGGTGTTCTATAAATTAGGCCGAGCTGGATTTTTAGAGATGACATTTGGATAAGATTGGCTGCGTTCGGCAATTGAAAAAGAAAGTCCTGCGGCTTTGCTTTTTGCCCTGCCTTATCCATTGGCAAAGGCAGCTTTTGGCCAGTACCCCCTATGGGAATACTCCTGTACCCCCTATGGGAATACTCCAGTACTCCCTAAGGAATACTCCGGTACTCCCTATGGGGTACTGCAGTACTCCCAAGGGATACTGCGACAAATCTGCCCTCTATCGCCACGGATGACATTTCAAGTCATGAAAATCCCCTACTTTTGCAGCCAAATCCCCATCCAGATGACATACGCCTCCATCCTTCTACCCTTGGCCCTGCCCGGCTGTTTCAGCTACATCGTTCCGCCCCGGCTCGCCGCCCGTGTGGCGGTGGGCAGCCGCGTGGTGGTGCCGTTCGGGCCGCGCCGTTTCTACACAGGTATCGTCGTGGAGTTGCAGGAGCAGAACCCGCAACCCGCAGCGCAGCTCAAGGAGGTGGCCGACGTGGCCGACGACCGGCCATGCGTGCTTTCCGCACAACTGGAGCTGTGGCAGTGGATGGCACATTATTATATGTGTACCGAGGGCGAAGTGATGAAAGCCGCACTGCCGCAGGGGATGAAGCTGGAGAGCGAAACGTGGATTGTGCGCAACGCCGGTTTCCTGTCCGACGGCCTACAGCTCAACGCCACCGATCGGGCCATCCTCCAACTCCTCGACACGGAGAAAGGATGCGAGCTGAAGGATTTGGCCAAAAAGCTCGGCCTGAAAAATATGCTGCCACCCGTGAAACGCCTCATGGACCTCGGGGCCGTGATGGTGCGCGAGTCGCTCGGACAGGGTTTCCGGCCGCTCACGGAGAGCCGCGTGGAACTCGAAGCGGCGTATTTCGACGAAGCGAAGCTCCACGGCGTGCTCGACAGCCTGCAACGTGCACCGGCACAGCAGGCTCTGCTCCTCCGTTACCTCGACCTGGCCCAGGCTCCCGCCGCCTTGCGGCTGCAAAACGCCGGGCTGTTGCTCCCCGTTACGCGCCACGCGCTGTGCACCACGCCGCAGACGGATGCCGCCCTGACCCAGCTGCGCAAAAAAGGCGTGCTGGCGGTACGGCAGGTGGAGGTGCCGCGCCTCAAGCCTTTCCTTGACGAGGCAGAAGGGGACGACGGCGCACCATGCCTGTTCCGCCCCAAACCCCTCGGGCAGCAGCAGCAACGCGCCTTGCAGGAGGTGGAGGCGGCGTTGCAGCGGAAACAGGTGTGCCTGCTCCACGGCGTGACGTCGAGCGGAAAGACGGAGGTGTATATCCATCTCATTGAGAAGACGTTGCAGGAGGGGAAACAGGTGCTTTACCTCCTGCCCGAAATTGCCCTCACCACGCAAATCACCACGCGTCTGGGCCGCGTGTTCGGCCGGCGCATGGCCGTGTACCACAGCAAATTTCCCGATGCCGAGCGCGTGGAACTGTGGATGCGGCAGGTCGGCCCCCGACCCTTCCCCCTCATCCTCGGGGTGCGCTCCGCCATTTTCCTGCCTTTCCAAAATCTCGGCCTGGTCATCGTGGACGAGGAACACGAAACGACTTTCAAGCAGCAGGAGCCGGCTCCGCGCTACCAGGCTCGCGACACGGCCATCGTCATGGCGGCACGGCAGGGGGCGAAGGTGGTGCTCGGCACCGCCACACCGGCTCTCGAAACGTATGCCAACGTGCTGAAGGGAAAATATGAGCTGGTGGAGATGAAGGAACGCTACGGCCAGGTGCAACTGCCCGAAATCGTGGTGGAGGACGTGAAGGAGCTGCGCCGCAAGAAGCTGATGAACTCGCCTTTCTCGCCCCGGCTGTTGCTGGAGGTGCGCACGGCG
>SFQP01000049.1 GCA_004562975.1 bacterium | reverse complement strand
TGTTTTAAGCAAATCTGTTATAGCGGTATGTCGTAGCGTGTACATGGATAGCCCTTTTATATCAATCTCCCAGTTGTAATATCTGGCAATTGCTTTCAGAAACTTGCCTATATTTACGGAAGTGTGGTTTACTTGGATTTTTCTTTGTTGTTGAGGCTTTTCCGTTTCGTTGATAGAGAAAGGCAATACAAAGCCCTTTTTACGTTTACCAATGTACTTGCTTAATATCTCCCAGTAACCTTTTTCAATGGGTGTTTTGTCTATTGCCTTTTGCTTCTTCTTTGTGTTACGCATTTTGTTGGCGCAATATACCCAGTAAAAGCCGTTTTGTCCTTTCTTTATATCTTCTATTTTCATAGAAAGAATATCAATAGGACGTGAAACAAGCCCATACATGAGCAAAAGCGTATCTTTGTAGAGTTGTTTCCGTGCATCTTCCATTTTGGGGCAAACGGCTTTTACATCCAGTTGTGCCAGTTGCTTTATCTGTTCCTTTGTAAGTGTTTGGGCTTTCGTCTTGCGTTCCTTACTGGCTTGCACGTCTTCTTTGTGCTTCTCTTTTATCTGAAACCTAAAGTTATCATCTTCCATGAACCAACGGCGATAATAGTAAGATGTTGCCCGAAATGCGTTGAGGCTATCCTTTATTGGCAAGTCGTGATTTGAAAGAAATGCAATAAATTTGTTGTAAGTGTCATTGTCTATTGCGGTCATAAGAGTATCGGCAAACACTTTTATTTCATTTGCCCACGGCTGCAATTTCTTGTACTGGTAGCCTTGTAGTCTTCTAACAAACTTTTCATAGATAACATAATTGCCACTTTCTTTGTAGTGCTTTTTGCCTTGTACTTTGCCAGTCTTCCACAATTGGGCATAGATTTTGGCAAATTCCAACAAGGTAGGGACTTTTGCAGCCTCAACACTATTGGCGGTTTTGTAGGCTGTAAAGAAATCGTCACAACTGGAAAATTCCCTAATACTGGCTAACTCTTCCAGTATTCTTAATAACTCTTCCAGCCGCTTGTTGTCTTCTTTGGCGGTTGTAACAATGGTGTTGCGGTCAATCTTAGAAACAAAGCATTTGTTTTCATTGTCCCAACGTGTAATAGGGGTTTCAACCTTGTAGTTGTTCCCGAAAAAGGAAAGGGTTTTGTTTTTGCGCTTTCCATTGATAACTACATACAACTTAACTTGGTTGTTGTGCAGTCCGTAATAAATTGTTGTTTTGCTCATAACGCTTGAATTTTTTAGAGCGTTCGTTATGAGATTAGCCAAAGGCAAATCGAAAGGCAAATTATTAGGCAAATATTTGCCTTTTACCTATCGAAATTTGCCTTTTGGGCAAGAAAAAACCAGTTGGTTAATCTGTTCCTATTGCAAAGGATTAGATAAAACCAACTGGTTTTCAGTCAATTGCAGCCGTGTTGTCTATTGTAGATAAAATTTTTCGGCTGATATGTGTGCGCCTGATAGGACTCGAACCTACACGGCCTGAACCACCAGATCCTAAGTCTGGCGCGTCTACCAATTTCGCCACAAGCGCATTTGTGGGTGCGAAGATAGGGCTTTTACAAGGAAGAGCCAAACTTTGCAGAGATAAATTGGAAGACGGTGTTGCGGCAGGGGATTGTGCGGCAGGGGGAAGCCTGGCGGCCAGGGCTGGCGTTATGCCTTGGGCTGGTCGTGGTGGTCGAGTACTTCGTAGCGTGAGTGTTTGCTGATGTATTCCGGTACGATTTGCTTCATTTTGCGTACCGTTTCCATGTCGTTGTATTTTGCAGCGATGTCGCGCAGTTCTTTGAGGTCCTTGTCAGCCTCTTCGTAACTGTAGCTTCTGACCTGCGCGATACGTATTTTGCGGTGGAAGGAGGGCAGTGTGCCTTCGTTTTCGCTGAGCACTTCTTCGTAGAGCTTTTCCCCTTCGCGTAGTCCGGTGAATTTGATTTCCACGCCCTGGACACCGCTGAGGCGTATCATGCGCCGTGCCAGGTCGGCTATGCGTACGGGTTCTCCCATGTCGAACACGAATATTTCGCCTCCTTTGCCGTGTGTGCCGGCTTCGAGCACCAGTTTGCAGGCTTCAGGAATGAGCATGAAGAAGCGGATGATGTCCGGGTGCGTCACGGTGAGCGGTCCGCCTTCGGCAAGCTGTTTGCGGAAGAGGGGGATGACTGATCCGTTGGAGCCGAGCACGTTGCCGAAGCGTGTGGTCACGAACTGCGTGCAACCCTTGACTTTTCCCTCCTTGATGGCGTGGTCGAGGCTCTGCACGTAGATTTCGCAGATGCGCTTGGAGCATCCCATCACGTTGGTGGGGTTTACGGCTTTGTCGGTGGATATCATGACGAACTTCTTGACTCCGTATTTCACGCTCAGGTCTGCTATGACTTTGGTGCCCCACACGTTGTTCTGTACGCTTTCGCTGGGGTTGTTCTCCATCATGGGCACGTGCTTGTAGGCTGCTGCGTGAAACACGTAGTCGGGGCGGAAGGTGCGGAATATTTCTTCCATGCGGTCCTCCTTGCAGATGCTTGTCACCACGGTGTGGGCGGTGATGTTGGGGTATTGCTTCTGCATCATGAGGCGGATGTCGTGTTGCGGTGTTTCCGCCTGGTCGATGAGCATCATTTCGGAGGGATTGTAAATGGCGATTTGCCGCACCATTTCGGAGCCGATGCTTCCTGCCGAGCCGGTGATGAGCACTTTGCGTCCGGTGAGGAGTGCGCCCACGGCATCCATGTCCACCTGTATTTCGTCGCGCGGGAGCAGGTCTTCGATGTTCACTTCGCGGATTTGCACGCGTTCCGTTTTGTCGCTCTGGTTTTTCCACTCTTCGGCGTTTTGCGAGATGTAGATTTTCACTCCGGCTTCGATGAGCAGGTCCTGGAATGACCGGTTGCGGAGGAAGCTTTCCTGTTTGAGCGGGCTGACGAGTATGGCCTTGATGTTTTTCTCCCGTATGATGGATCGGATGTCCTCGTGGGTGGAATAGATGCGCCGTCCCATGAGTCTTTCCTTGTACTTCTCCTTTTCGTCGCCGATGTAGGCATCGATGATGAACTTCACGGGTTTCACGGTGCGCACTTCGTTGGTCAGAGCCACGGCTCCGGCGCGTGTGCCGTAGACAAAGGCGCGTACGGCGGTTTTGCCCACGAGTACGCTGTCGAACACGAGGCGTATGATGATGCGTGAGGCGCAGAGCAGGGCGGTGGTGCCGAGGAAGATGCCCACCAGCATCCGTCCGGTGAAGGGGTAGAATACGTCGGTCCATTCCCAGTGGATGTTGGCGTAGTTGAATGCAAAGGCTATGATGAAGGCCAGGAGGCTGGCGTAGGTCACGCGCAGGAGGTCCACGAACTGCGAGTAGCGCAGGATGCCGGAGTAGGTGTGGAAGGCGCGGAAGCCGATAAGGTTCGCGAAGCTGCACACCAGCAAGGTATGGCACACCCTTTGCCATTCGTCAATCAGTTCGCTGGCGGGATGGCGCAGGAGGAATATGGTGATGGCACCGAAAAAGCATAACAGGAAGTCGAATATTACGATGCACCAATAGGGCAGAGTTTTCCGACCGAAATACCAGTTAAAGAATTTGCTGAAAATACTCATATCATCTCTTTTGTTGTTTTTTTGACTTGCGCTTTTTGCCTTCGGGTAGCAGCGGTTTTCCAGGCAAATGGCTATCAGGTTTGCCGTGGCCTACAGGTTTCGTATGTCCTCGGGCGTGGCGGGAGTATAAGGTCCGTCTTTTGCTTCGAAAATGACGGAGGGTTCAAACACCTCCACCGTGTGCCAGGTGTTTTGGGGCACTTGGCATCCGTAGTTCCCCTCGCTGGGGTTGAGGTGGATGCGTGCTGTTTCTTGCAGGTGGCTGTTGCCTTCGGCGTCGGTGGTTTCTTCAAAGATAATCTCGTCAATTTTCCCTTTCAGGCAGATAACCGTTTCGTCTGTGAGGCGGTGCCGGTGTACGGGAACCTTTGTGCCGGGCATGAGTGCGTTGAGCATACGCTGGCTGCTGTCCGCTGCCGAAGTGCGCATATCTTTGCTTTGTCGCAGCCGGGGCGATTGGGATGCTTGTTCCAGGAGCTGATCCAAACTACAGTTGTTGATTTCCATTGTTGGCAGGATGTTAGTCATGAGGTTTGTGCCCCGTTGGAGGGGTGATGCCGGAACTTGTGACGGTTGCAATGCCTGATGATTAGCATGACACTTTTCACCTGCTTGGTAGTACAGGCTTTCCGACAAGAGGCGGAGAATACACCAATGAAACGGTACAAAATTAGTGTTTTTTCCTTTTTTTGTATTTGTTAGGACGTAAAAATTATGTGTTAGAGGGTAAAAAATGCAGCTAATGTCACGCTTTTGTTCAATTCAGTGGCCATTGGGGCAAGGTGGGGCTTGGCGGGCGTGTGGTTACCGTTTCTGGGGTGGCCGGTGGTCATTCGTTAGTTTGGCCGTGCTTTTCGGGCAAGTCGGGGTCTGCCGTGAGCGAATCGTAGTCGTTGGTGATGTCCGGTTCCTTGAGTTGCAGTTCGTTGACTTCCGCCTCCTGGATGTGGTAACCTTTGCTGTGGATGTTGTTTGGCCTGTCGGGCTGTTCGGGTGTGCCGTTGTTGTCGAACGGACATGCTTCCGACGGTGCGGCGGCCTTGTCGGCCATAAAATAGTGCATGCCCAGCATGCCCTTGTTCACGGCAGCCGCGATGCCTCCTCCCCATTTCAGCTTCTTCTTCAGCCCCCCGTTGTTTTCCTTTTTGGTTGGCTTTGGGGTGGGGTTGGTGCGTTGCGCTTTTTCCGTCGCTTGTCTGTGCTTCGTGCGGGAGTCCGTAGGTGCGAGGCAGGCGCAGCCTGCTATTGGCGGGTAGCGTAGCAGCTGCTTCTTGCGTTGCAGCTCGCGCAGGAATTTCAGTTTTTCCTCTCGTCGGCTGACAGCCTCCATTACGGTCTGGGTGAACAGGAATTGTTCTCTCTTTTCCGGCTGCTGTTGCAGTTCCTGCATGAGTTGTTGTTTCTCTTCTGTCGGCATCGAGTCAGGATGGAGCAAGAAGTTGTCAATGATGTCTTGAAAGTCTTTATCCATGATGGTCGTGCTTTAAGCGTTGAGTTCCTTTCTGTACATTTGTCGCGCTGTTGTCCTCAGCGTTTCCATGCACTTGAACTTTTTGGTCTTGAGCGACTGTTTGTTGGTGATGGAGGGTATTTCTCTGAGGATGCAGTCGAGGTCTTTGGATTCGTAGTAGAATTTGGTGAGGATTTCGTAGCATCTTTTCGGCATGTCGGCAAGGATTTCCTCGATGATTTCCAGCTGTCGTTGCCTCCAGTAGTCTTCTGCTCCGCTTTCTGTCGAGGGTTCATCGTACAGTCCCGGAAAGTATCGTGAAAAAATGCTGTCGTCGTCCCATTCATCTTCTTTGATGCTTCTGAGCCATTCCTTGTATTTGTATTTGGCTATGCCCATGAAGTAAGTGAGGAGTCCTGCGGTGAGGGGTTTCCCGTTGGGTCCGTAGATTCGTTGCTCTTTGGCATAGATGCGTTTGTTCTCGATGTGTTCCCATAGGATGGTGAAGCTGTTTTGCATGATTTCCCCGGCCACCTTGTCGGTAGCGAAGAAAATGCCTCTGTAGTGGTCGGAGAAGTACGTTTCGCAGTAATCGTAAAGGCGGGTCACTGCTTTCAGGTCCTTGGCGTAGGCTTCTGCCACCATTATTGCTTCTTTCCGTTGTCTGAATTGGTTGAGTTCTGTTTCCATTGGTAATGTTTGAAGCTGGTGTTTTGGTTTCGTCTGTGATAGTCGGGTGGCCGGAGCCGCTTTTCAACCTGTGGCTTTTCGGGTTTATGTGCCAGGGCCGCCCCGGGTAACCCTTGGGGCGCAGTTTGTTTGCCGGGCGAGTGGCTGCTTATCGTGCCGGTCCACCTTGTTGGCTTCGCCCCGTAGCCGGCTGCCGGGTTTTCGGGGCAATGCCGTGGCGAAGGTACGAATGATTTGACACTTTTGCCCCAAAGATCGCTGACAAAGTTGTGGGATTTCTGCCGGCGATCCGCTTTTCTGTCCCGTCGGCCTCCTTCCGCCGTCCCTTTCCGGGCCTTCCATGGGGTGGCGTAAGGCACCGTCCGCAAGGGTCCGCCACTTGTGTTGAAAAAGTCCTGGACTATTTTTTTCTAATCGCCGACTAGAAAAAAATAGTCCAGGACTTGTGAGAGTCGTTCCCCGCGTTGTTGGAAACAGGCTTGCGGGGCGTTCATCGGCGAGGCTTCATGCCTCGTTGCGCCGGTCGTTTTCGATGAGTGCGAGCAGCTTCTCCACCGCCTCTTCGGCCGGGATGTTCTTCTCCACACATTCCTTTCCCCGGTACAGGCTCACTTTGCCGCGTGCCGCGCCCACGTAGCCGTAGTCTGCGTCGGCCATTTCGCCCGGTCCGTTGACGATGCAGCCCATGATGCCGATTTTCAGCCCCTTGAGGTGGGCTGTGGCGGCCTTGATGCGCGCAATGGTTCCGGGCAGGTCGTAGAGCGTTCGTCCGCAGCCGGGGCATGAGATGTATTCCGTCTTCGTGGTGCGCAGGCGTGCGGCCTGGAGGATGGAAAATGCCGTGCCGGCGTTCACCTCGGCCGGTATGGGGCTGTCGCCCTGCGGTGCCTGGCAGAAGAGCATGATGCCGTCCGTCAGTCCGTCGAACATGAGCGCTCCCATGTCGGCCGCCGCATACAGGCGGAACTCCTCGAGCTGCGATGCCCCGAGCAGGTAGTGCTGGAAGAAGACCACGGGTGTTTCGATGCCCTCGCGCCACAGCTCGTGCACCAGGGCGCGCTGCTCGCCCAGGCGGTTGGCGTGGTTGCTCTGCACGATGAGCACCACGCTGGGGTCGGTGCGGAGCAGTGCCTTCGTTTCGTCGTCGAGCATGAGGTAGGTGAGGAAGAGGAACTTCATCCGGGCGCGGCAGGTGGGGATGAACATCAGCTGTTCCTTGGTGAACACGGGGTATGTGTTGTCCTCGCCCTGCCAGAGGTCGGCATCCACGAGGTAACCCGGCCCTTGGGGTCGCAGGTCAGCCGGCGGCAGGTTGCGCCCCGTGTAGTAGAAGTCGGGTTCGGTGCGTCCGGGCTGCGGTGCCGGTACTTTGCCGTCGAGCACGGGGACGATGACCACGGGCACGCTGTTGCCACCCACCGTCCCCACGGCGCGGGTGGGCCGGCGGCTGGGGTTTTCGTAGTGGAAGCCGGGTGCCGCCGTTCCGGGAATGGCCGGGTGGCCGGCACGGCGCACCACGTATTCCGCCAGTTTGTAGGCCACGGGCACTTCCGTCTCGGGCGGTTCGCTCAGGCTCACGCGCAGCGTGTCGCCTATGCCGTCGGCCAGCAGCGCCCCGATGCCGGCGGCACTCTTGATGCGTCCGTCCTCGCCCTCGCCGGCCTCGGTCACGCCCAGGTGGAGGGGGAAGTCCATGCCTTCGCGTTCCATCACGCTGCATAGCAGGCGGACGCTGCGCACCATGACCTGCGTGTTGGAGGCTTTGATGGAGATGACCACGTCGCTGAACTTCTCTTTCACACACACACGGAGAAATTCCATGCAGCTCTCCACGATGCCCTCCGGCGTGTCGCCGTAGCGGCACATGATGCGGTCGGAGAGCGAGCCGTGGTTCACGCCGATGCGCAGCGCGGTGTGGTGCTGGCGGCAGATGTCGAGGAGGCGGACAAAGCGTTCTTCCAGCCGTGCCAGTTCGGCGGCGTATTCCTCGTCGGTATATTCCAGCTGCTTGAACTGGCGGGCGGGGTCGACGTAGTTGCCCGGGTTGATGCGCACCTTCTCCACGATGGTGGCGGCCACGTCGGCCACGTTGGGGTTGAAGTGGACATCGGCCACGAGCGGGCGGTCGTAGCCTTCGCAGCGCAGGGCTTCGCGCAGCGGCTTCAGTGCCTCGGCCTCGCGGGTGCCCTGTGTGGTGAGGCGCACGTAGTCCGCTCCCGCGTCGAATATGGCGCGGCACTGGCGGAGCGAGGCTTCGACATCAGTGGTTACCGTGGTCGTCATGCTCTGGATGCGCAGCGGTTCGTCGCCGCCGAGGGGGCGGTTGCCCACGCAGACCTT
>SFQP01000048.1 GCA_004562975.1 bacterium | reverse complement strand
TATCGCCAGGCCGTAGTCGCCGTAGATATATCTGAGGTCCGTATCCGTAACATCTTGCAGGTAAGTTCGGGCAATATCTGCCGGATCCGCGCTGAACAAGCCCTTTTCCATTTGATGGGTATAATATGCGCCGGCTGATGGTATGGCCATGGGGGATGCCACAATGTAGTCCGTCTGGTTGCGCAGCGCGTAGGCCACTTCCAGATTTTGCATCAAGCAGGCATCAAAGAAGATGAACCGGCAGTGTATGCCGGCAGCGTCAATGGCCTGCGCCATGTCTTCCACGTTCATGTTTGCGCCTTTGTCGCCCAGTTTCCCGTCCGGTCCACTGTCAATGCCAAACGACAGTGTGTGGGGAGTCAGTGATGAGACTGCCGGATTTTCAAACGCATCGTAGTCCGTTTCGGTTGCCGGGATCCACCCGTCGGCGTGCGACCACATCACCAACCCGTATTCTTGAGCCGGGCATTTTTCTTTCATTATTTCGAGCACTTCAGCGAAGCGTTTCGGGGAGGCGGAGCAAATGTCGTAGTCCCATTGCTTCATCAGAAGCGGCTCTTCGCGTCCGGCCGTGACACAGTAGAGTCTGGGTGCCTTGTCGTCGTCAACGAACATCAACAGACGGTCTGCCGAGGGGACGAAGGCGTGTCCGTTCATGATTTCGGCAGAATCCTCCGTATGGCAGCGCCAAGCCCCCAGTGAGTTCTCTGCGCACATATACACCAATACCGTCCGGCGCGCCATGCCGCTGCCGGGCTGTTCCGTCTCCGGCTTTTTGTCAGAGCAGGCAATGAGTAGGGTGGACAGGAAAAGTAAGAACAAATATGGGAAGGTTTTCATTGGTCAGCATTGTTTGGGATAAAGGAAATCTCGATTTTTTTGAATCCCAGGGCTGAGAATACCTGTGTGAAATGCGTGCGTGCATGTTCTTCAGCCAGTTGCAGGTTGTGCGGTGTCAGGCATCTGTCCAGCATGGCCTGCCGTGCTTTTTTGTAAAGTTCCTCGTGCGCCTGTGGCGGGATGCTTCCCTTTTCGTAGAATGACCGGCTGTGGGCCTCGTCAATGAACAGCGTGTCGAGGAGCGTGATGGCTGGAAGGCGCAGCCGGCATACCGAGTCGGGTAGCGATGTGAACCAATCCTCGGGTGCTGTCTTCATATCTATGCCCAGACGTAGCGTGCCGCTGTAGATGCGTACCAGGTGATCATCGCCGAACGTGCCTTTCCTGTGCCACTCCACCAGTTCTTCCGTCGTCACTGACAAAAATTCCCATTGGTCAAGTTTGCGCAGGCTCCGTATCTCCTCCGGGGTGATGTCAATGCGTGTGTTGTGAACCAGGTTCAGTGCTACAGGCGGATTTTTCTGGAAGCTTTTCACGATGACCGCCACTGCCACGGCGGTGGCAGCAATGGCCGCCACCCACCAATAACGCACCATGCTGAGCAGGATGCCACCCAGCTTGGTAAAAGAGTGAGGTCTGTTCTGCGTCATGCGTCAAAGCTTTTGGATGAGGGGAAGTAGGTCCTTGTCTGAAAAATCCTTGCGGAAGCGGATGACGATGTGCTGCTCGTCAAACCCCATTCGCTCCAACAGCGGCACCAGCAGCGTAGTGGCATCCTGTCGTGCTTGTTCCGTCAGTCCGTACCGGGCCGTGTGGTTCAGGATGCTGTCCATGCCTTGTTGGGCCAGTGCAGCTTTTTCTGCATCGGAGAAGCGTGAGCGCAACGGGTCGACATATTGCCGGGTGCCTTGGTGGTCAATCTTCGAGGCTGTGGCCACCAAACAGGGGTCTGGCAGGGTGATGACAATTTTTCCGTCACGGCATTCCACGTTCCGGCTGTCAAACTGTGCAAAGTCAATATAAGCTTTCAGTGTCACGTCAATAGGGATGGCGATTTTCCGGTCGCCAACCCGGGTCGGCACCTTCACGGGGAAGCCCATAATTTTTCCTTCCAGCGAAGGGGCATCACTGTAAGTGACCAGTTTGTGGATGACGGCTTCGGTGGTGTACAGCCGTGCCTGTCTGCTCACCTCCATCACGATGCGTGCCACGGTGTCGGTCCTTATCGCCTTCACATCGGCCACACTGTCTTTCCCGTCCCCGCATCCGCTACACGAGGCGGTGTAAGGAACTATGCCTGCCGACAGCAGTACCGCCGTCACCACTGAAAGAAGAAGGTTGCGCATATCCAAAGTGGTTTTATAGGGCAAAATTAGAGAAAATCTTTCAGTCTTGTGAAAGTGTACTTTGATAACTGGCAAAGATTTCGTTATTTTGCCTTTCCGAAAGACAAAAAAACACACCGTTATAAACAAAATGAGAATAATGAAAATTTCCGTCCTCGGAGCGTGTGCCATCTTCATGCTGTCATCCTGTGGCGAGAAGAAGAGCAATGTGAAAGAGGAAGCCCGGCAGACGGAACAGCAGCAGGCTGTGGCCGGCACACCTTATGCCGAACCGGAACTTAAGAACTCTTCCACTGCGAAGCTGGGGGGAGGAACTTACCAGATTACCGTGGAGCGTCGTTCCGACACTTCGCTCCCTGTGGTGACCGATGAATTAGGAAACCGTTTTTACGACAACCGTGTGGAAGTAAGTATCCTGCGCGACGGCCAGCCTTTCTTTAAGCGCAGCTACACCAAGGATGCTTTCTCCGACTTCCTGTCCGCTTCCGACAAGCAGGGCACAGTTCTCTTGGGCATGGCCTTTGATGCCGACCGCAGCGATTCCCGTGTCATCCGTCTGGGTGCGCAGATAGGGCAGGTAGGTGTGGAGGAAGGACCTGCCTTCGTCGTGGAAATACCGCTTGGAGGGGGAGCACCCAGTATCGTGCGCGACAGCAACCAGGACACCACAGGCGATGACGGTATGGCGGAATGACAAATATTTGAGAGAATGAATAATTTTGTAATGAATGATTGGGCTGCGTAGCTGTCATGGCCGTAGGCTTCATTATTCATTGTAAAATTATTCATTAGTATCAGTGCATCCCAAGCCAAGATGGACCACGTTCTTGGCATGGGTGCAGATGTGTATATCATTCTGGAGCTTGCAAAGTAGGGGTAAGCGTTGCTTATTCCGTTTAAGGACACAAAAAAACCTGTAGAACACGGTTCCACAGGTTTCAGTTTCTCTCGTTGTTCGCGAGTTCCGCTTAGCTACTTTTACTAAACGTCGTAGCTTAAAAAATTAAGCAGCAACTTCAGTAGCAGCGCTGTCAGTAGCAGCAGAGTCAGCAGCTACGCTGTCAGCAGCAGCAGAGTCAGTAGCAGCGCTATCAACAACTGCGCTATCAGCTACAGAGTCAGTGGCAGCAGCGTCAGAAGTTTTGTTACCGCAAGAAGCGAAAGAGATAGCAGCGAAAGCTACGAACATGAAAACTAACTTTTTCATTTTGTTTGAATTAAAATTTTAAGTAAAACAATCAATTGCCTTTGTAAAACGCTGCAAAGGTACGGACTTTTTCATCTCTTGCAAGTCCCGTCCCACTTTTTTTGGTTTCTATCTTGATATTTTAACAAATTCTTATTTTGAAGCGTTTTGTTGTCAGCTTGGCATATCATTTTGCTTGGTTTGTTGATGGGTATGAAGGGGAGACGGTTGCTTCCGTTCCGACTGTGACGGATAAACTTCTCGGCTCTTCCGCTTTTCAACTAAAAAGCACTATCTTCGCACGCATATTTATATATTATATACGAAATGTCTTTATCACAGGATATGAAGGCAGCCTATCAGACATTGGGCTGCAAATTGAATTTTGCCGAGACCTCATCGCTGCGCGATTTGCTGGAAAGCGAAGGAGTGCAGACTGCTGCTCGGGGGGAGAAGGCCGATATCTGCATTGTCAATACCTGCTCGGTAACGGATGTGGCCGATCACAAATGCCGCCAGGCCATCCACCGCTTCACACGGGAACACCCGGGAGCGTTTGTGGTGGTGATGGGCTGTTACGCACAGCTCAAAGCCGACGAAATTGCGGCCTTTGAGGGCGTGGACCTCGTGCTGGGCATGGAGCAGAAAGGTGAAGTGTGGCATTATATAAAGGAGCGTTTGGCGCAGAAACGGGCACTTGCCGGCGGGGATGCCTGCCATGAAGCCATCAGTGTACCAACGCACGACATCCGCACATTCGTGCCATCGTGCTCCCGGGGTGACCGCACGCGCTATTTCCTTAAAGTGCAGGACGGATGCAACTATTACTGCACCTATTGCACCATCCCCATTGCCCGGGGGCGTTCGCGCAACGGCTCCATTGCATCGTTGGTGAAGCAGGCAGAGCAGGTGGCGGCGCAAGGGGGCAAGGAAATTGTCATCACGGGGGTCAACACGGGCGACTTTGGCCGCTCCACGGACGAAACCTTTATTGACCTGCTGCGTGCCCTGGACCGTGTGGAGGGCATCGAACGCTATCGCATTTCCAGCATTGAGCCGAATTTGCTGACCGATGAGGTTATTGACTTTTGTGCACATTCGCGTGCCTTCATGCCCCATTTCCACATACCCCTTCAGAGCGGCAGCGATGAGGTGCTGAAGCTGATGCGCCGCCGTTACGACACGGCACTCTTTGAGCGTAAGGTTCACAGCATACTGCAGGCCATGCCCGACGCCTTTATCGGAGTGGATGTGATAGTGGGCATGCGGGGCGAGACGGACGCTTTCTTCGAGGACAGTTTCCGCTTTATCGAATCACTGCCCGTTTCCCAGCTCCACGTGTTCAGCTACAGCGAGCGGCCCGGCACCAAGGCGTTGCAAATACCTTATGTGGTGACACCGCAAACCAAACATGCACGGAGCAACCGGTTGCTGGCTTTGTCGGAGGAGAAGCGCAAGGCTTTTTATGCTCGCTTCATAGGCACCGAGCGGCCCGTGCTGTGGGAACATGCCCGTCCCGACGAACCCATGCAGGGGTTTACCGACAATTATATCCGCGTGGTGCAAGCCGAGGGGGCTTCCGTGGCTGACAATAAGCTCACCGTGGTGAAGCTCGGCGACTTCTCCGCCGATGGCGAAACCCTTTGCCAATGTTTGAATAATTCCGTGGTTCATTAAGCCGAGCCGCGCCCTCATTGATTCAAGATAGCACTTTTTTAAAATGATAAAGACAGACAAGATAGCCGTCGTGATACTCAACTGGAACGGATGCGACATGATGCGCCGTTTCCTGCCTTCGGTAATCCGTCATTCGCAGCCTGAGGGTTTGGTCATCGTGGCCGACAACGGGTCCACCGATGGCTCATTGCCCATGCTCACCTCCGAGTTTCCCGAAGTGGTGCAGCTCCCCTTGCCTCGTAACTACGGTTTCGCCGAAGGTTACAATCAGGCGCTGAAGCAAGTGGAGGCGCCCTATTATCTCTTGCTCAACTCCGACGTGGAGGTGCCGGCAGGTTGGCTCTCGTCCCTGCTGGCCTACATGGAGCAACATCCTGAGGTGGCCGCTTGCCAACCCAAGCTGTTGAGCCAGGCCCGTAAGGAAGAGTTCGAGTATGCCGGCGGTGCGGGCGGTTATCTTGACCGTCTGGGCTACCCCTTTTGCCGGGGTCGTGTGTTTGCCGATGTCGAGCGCGACGAGGGCCAGTACGACCAAATCGTACCCTTGCTTTGGGCCACGGGTGCAGCCCTCATGGTGCGCCGTACCGACTGGGAACAGAGCGGCGGGCTCGACGGACGTTTCTTTGCACACATGGAAGAAATAGACCTCTGCTGGCGGCTCCGCACCCGTGGCCGGCAGATAGTGTGTGTGCCGCAGAGCGTGGCCTACCACGTGGGCGGTGGCACGCTCGATGCCGGCAATCCGCGCAAAACATTCCTCAATTTCCGCAACAACCTCTTCATGCTCTACAAGAACCTGCCTGAAGAGGAGTTGCGCTCCGTGATGCGGCTCCGTTGGTGGCTTGATGCCCTGGCCTCCCTGCAGTTCCTGCTCAAGGGCGATGTGGCCAACTTCAAGGCAGTGTGGCGGGCGCGGCGTGAGTTCAACCGGTTGCGGCCCGGCTTCGCCCCTGACCGTGCCGAAAATCTCCGCTTGGCCGTAGCCGGAGGAGCGGTGCCCGAGCGGGTGTCCTTTTCCCTCTTGTGGCAGTACTACGTGCGGGGTCGCAAACGCTTTTCCCAACTCCCAATGAGTCAGTCATCTGTCACAAAATAAGAAAATGTATAATGAGAGCTATGCCAATGTCCTGGCCGTAGGCTTCATTATACATTTTACATTATACATTATCTCATTATACTTGCCCTCTCCATGCCATCCCTGTATCTCATCCCCGTAACCTTGGGCGACACGCCCCATAGCCGCGTGTTGCCCGACTATAACAAAGAAGTCATTCTCAGCCTGCGCCATTTCATTGTGGAGGAGGTGCGCACGGCGCGCCGTTTTCTCAAGCAGGTCCATCGCGACATTGATATTGATGCGCTCCAATTCTATCCCATGGGCAAACATGCCGATGCCGCCCTCTTCAGCCGCTACCTCGAACCCTTGCGTCTGGGAGAGTCAGTGGGAGTCATCAGCGAAGCCGGCTGCCCTGCCGTGGCCGACCCCGGAGCCGATGTAGTGGCCATAGCCCAGCGCGAAGGCTTGTCGGTAGTCCCCTTGGTGGGACCCTCGTCCATCCTGTTGGCCGTCATGGGTTCCGGCTTCAACGGCCAGAGCTTCGCCTTCAACGGTTACCTCCCCATCCACCCTGCCGACCGCGCCAAGCGCATCAAGCAACTCGAAGCCCGTTCCGCTTCCGAGAAGCAGACGCAGCTCTTCATCGAAACGCCCTATCGCAATGCCAAAATGGTGGCCGACCTCTTGGCCACTCTCAGTCCGCACACCCGCCTGTGCATAGCTTCGGGACTGACCACCGAAGCCGAGTATCTGCGCACCTGCACCGTCAGACAGTGGCGGCAAACACCGCCGCCCGACCTCGGAAAAACACCTACTATCTTCGCCATTTATGCGGGATAACAGATTTTCTATAAAAAACAACGATTTTTTTGTTGCAAATGGTAGGGTAGTGGCGTTTATAGAATAGTGAACCTCTTGCTTAGGAGCATGAGATGTTCCACACATATATATAATGTGTAATGTAAACGTAGCCCTATGTTCAGAATTTGTTCTTTGTTGTTGTGCGCCAGCACCCTGTTGTCTTGCGGGCATGAAATCAAGAGTTGGCCCCCCTCTGAGAGCGAACGGGCAAGTGGAGAAACCGTAGAGATTTTTAAGAACGATTTGTCCCTCGCCACCCGGACCTATCCCCTTCAAGTTGTCAAGAAGTTGTGTGCATCGGGACCCATCGTCGTCAAGTGTGTGCCAGCCGCCGCATCCGCTGCCAAAGTTGAGGTGTCGGCGCCTGAAGCCTATATCCAATACATGCAAGTCAAGGAGAGTGCCGGCGTGCTCCAGCTGGGCTATGAAGATTTGCAAATCTTAAAAAAACGAGGCCATAGCTACGTCCGCTTCGGCAAGTCGGGCGTAGAGCTGCCGTTGGGAGACGATGCCTCCGGTTCGCTTCAGACCGTCGTAACGGTCAGTGCCCCCTTGCCTTCAGGCCTGGAGGCTTCCGCCGGTGCGCAGTTACAGTTCCCGAAGAACCCCACCGTTGATGCCCCCTTCTCGTTGGATCTCTCGTCCGGAGCCGTGTTCAGCTGGAGCGGCGAGCTTCGTTCACCGTCCAAGGCCGAGTTCGACCTTTCCAGCGGCGGCGTTGTGAAAGGTGCGGAGCTCAAGTGCAAAGAGTTCAGCTGCGACCTGTCGAGCGGAGCCGTTGTCGGCATCACCAAACTGAACTGTCGGCACTTAGATGCCGAAGGCAGCAGCGGTGCGGTGCTGTCCATCTCGGGCGGCCAATGCGACGATGCCGAACTGGACACCTCTTCCGGCGCCATCATGAACCTCGACAAGTTGAAGACCGGAACAGTGGAAGCCGAAGCCTCCTCAGCCGGCATCGTCAACGTGCCGCTTACGTCCCGCCTCGTTTACAGCCAATCATCCGGCGGAAAAGTGAGCTGGCAGGGCAAACCTCAGGTTACGAAGCGGTAATAAAATCACTTTCTTTGTCATCTTCAAGGGTTTGTAGGTTTTTAAACGGCGCAAAAGTAACCATTTAGAAACATTATCATTACTTTTGCTTCGCCAAAAT
>SFQP01000047.1 GCA_004562975.1 bacterium | reverse complement strand
GAGCTGTGCCTTTTCGCCGCTGCCGTAGACAGAGGAGTTGGGCGTGGCACCGTTGTGTGCATACTTGTAGGCCGACCAGTACACGTCGCCCCACTGGTAAGCGTCGAGGAGGTCGAGGCCGCTCTGGTAGGATTGCAGGGACAATGTGGCATCGAAGGTGACGTGGGTTTCGCCCTTCTTGGCGCGCTTGGTGGTGATGATGATGACACCGTTGGCCGCCTGTGCGCCGTAGATGGAGGCCGAAGCCGCATCCTTCAGCACCTGGATGGACTCCACGTCGTTGCTGTTGAGGATGGTGCCCACGTTTTCGCGGGTCATCACGCCGTCAATGACGTAGAGCGGTCCGTTGGCATCGCTGCGGAATGAGGAGGCACCGCGTATCGACGTGTTGGTGCTCAGGCCGCCCGGTGTGCCGTCGGTGGTGATGTTCATACCGGCCACACGTCCCTGCAACGCCTGGATGACATTGCCCGTGGGGGTGTCGGCCACATCCTTCATCTTCACCACCGAAACGGATCCGGTGAGGTCCGATTTCTTTTCGGCTGAATAGCCCACCACTACCACTTCGCCAAGGGCGGCGCTGTTCTCCTTCAGTTTGATTTCCATCTCCGGAGCAGCCTTCACGGTTGTCGTCAGATATCCTATATAAGAAACTGTGAGGCTGCTGCCCTCGGGCACCACCAAGGTGAATTTGCCGTTAAGGTCGGTGCGGGTGGCGTTAGTCTTTTTCGCAGCCGAAAACACGCTGGCTCCAATCATAGGTTCGGAACCGTCAGCCGAAACCACAGTCCCTTTCACTGTGATGTTCTGGGCTTGGACTGCTATGGCCATGATGCACAGCCATAGCGAAATCAGAAGTCTTTTTTTCATACGGGTTTGTTTTGAGGTATTAGCTGGCGCAAAAGTACCCTTCACCCGTATCTATATGCTATGACAGATGTTGCATGTGGTATGAAAATCTCGCTGATGCAACATCTGTCATATTGAATGCACGTTTTTTACGGGGCAGCCGTACTTGGGTAGCGTCTTTCGCTTCAGGCGTTGACCTGCATCCGTTCGCGCATTTCTGTTGGCGTTTCGCCAAACGCCTCGCGGTAACAGCGTGTAAAGTAGGCCGGTGAGGTGAACCCCACCTCGTAGGCCACCTCGCTGATGGTCTTTTCGGTGGTGAGGAGCAGCTCTCGCGAACGCTTCAGGCGCAGCTTGCGGAGCAGTTCCACGGGCGAATGGTTGGTGAGCGCCTTGATTTTGCGGTAGAACTGCGAGCGTCCGAGCCCCATCTTTGCGGCGAGCGTGTCGACGTTCAGTTCGGAGTCGTGCATGTCGCGCTTGATGATGTCCAGGAGTCGTGTGTAGAACTCATTCTCCACGTCGCCCGAGGTGGCAGGCAGCGGCGCACCGGCGGCGGGTTCAGTGGCCGTGCCGGCTGCTGTCCAGAGCTGCTTGACCCTTTTTCGGTTTTCAATCAGGTTGCTGCACCGCGCCCGGAGCACCGCGCCGTTGAAAGGTTTGGACAGGTAACCGTCGGCACCGCATTCGTAGCCCTGCTGGCGCTGTTCGTCGAGGGTGCAGGCCGTGAGCAGCAGCACGGGGATGTGCGAGGTGGATATTTCCGACTTGATGCGGTGAGTGCATTCCATGCCGTCCATGCCGGGCATGAGCACATCGCAGATGACGAGGTCGGGCACGTATTTCGCCGCCAGCCTCACGCCGTCGGCGCCGTTGGCGGCTGTGATGACGTTATAGTCCGGCTGCATGAGCAGGGTGATGAGCCGGCGTATATCCTCGTTGTCGTCGATGACGAGCAGCAGCGGGTCGTCGGGCCGCATTCCGGTGCATTCCGGCTCCACGCTGTCGAGTTCCTCCTCCACCTCCTTGGCCGAGGTGGCCGGTGCGGGTTCGTTGGCGGTCTCAGCTGCGGTGTGCATGATGGGCAGGTGTACGATGAAGTTGACCCCTTCGCCCGGCTGGCTTTCGGCGCTGATGGTGCCGCCGTGCAGTTCGACGAACGCCTTTACCAGCGACAGCCCGATGCCCGAACCGTTGGGGTGTATCTTGTCCACCTGGTAAAAGCGGTCGAAAATTTTTCCCAGTTCCTCCGCGCCGATTCCCTTGCCCGTGTCCTTCACGCTGAAGGTGAGCCACGCGTCAGTGTTGGAGCAGGCGAACACGATTTTCCCTCCGGGCGGCGTATGCTTGAAGGCGTTGGACATCAGGTTGAAGAACACGCGTTCCATTTTCCCCACGTCGATGGCCAGGGTGAAGTCGGCGGCCACCTTGATGTCGAGCTGCAGCCGGATGTCGTGTTTGCGCGTCAGCGTGACGAACGACTCGGCCCACTCCTCCACCAGGCCGGCGAACCGTACCTCCTGGCGCGCCAGTTCGAGCTTGCCGTTTTCATACTTGCGGAAGTCGAGGATTTGGTTGATGAGCCGTTTGAGAATGCGGATATTCTTGCCGGCTATGCGCATGAGGTTGTGCTGCAGGGGCGTAAGGTTGTCGGCGTTCACCATCTGTTCCACCGGTTCTGCAATCAGTGTGAGCGGTGTGCGCAGGTCGTGCGACACGTTGGTGAAGAACACCAGTTTCGACTGCGTGGCGGCCTGCAGCTGCGCGTTGAGTTCCTTTTGTTTGTCGCGCTGCTGTTCGAGCAGCTTGTTCTGTTTGAGGAGTTCCTGCTGGTATCGTTTTCTTTGCCAGTAAGCGTGCAGCAGCAGCGAAAGCACGCCGGCAATGAGCAGCAGGAACACCACGGAGGCATAGAGCAGGTAAGTTTGCGTGGCATGTCGGCTCAGGTAGTCGTCCACCTGCAGTTTGAGCTTGCGCACCTTGTCCGTTTCCTCCTTGAGGGTTTCGTTCTGCAGCAGTAGGATGTCGGCGTTCGAGAGGTCAACCACCGACGACTTGGGCAATACCAGCTGGCGTTCATAAGGTTTCCCTTTGAGGATGGCCATGGCGGTGCGTATGAGGCGGTACCCCTCTGTGGGATAAAGTAGGGTGGCGTCGATGACGCTGTCGGCCACGGCCTTGATGCCCAGTTCGGGTGCGGCGTCCACCCCGATGACCTTCAGGCGGAGCCCGTGGCGTTTGGCCGTTTCGGCGGCGGCCACGGCCATGCGGTCGTTGTGGGCGAACAGCAGGTCGGCATCCTTGTATTGGCTGAACAGCGAGTCGCAAGCGGCGGCGGCGTCTTCATAGTTCCAGTTGCCGTAAACCGTAGTTTGGATGCCCATGCCCATCTGGTCCAGCTCCTTCACGAACCCCTCATGGCGTTCGATGGCCGGCGTGGAGCCGGGCAGTCCGTACACCTCGACGATTTTGCCTCCGGTCCCCACCAGGAGGCGCGCATATCGGGCCGCCTCCATGCCGATGCCCTTATTGTCAACGCCTTGGTAAGCGGTATAACTGTCGCCATGAATGTTGCGGTCAAAGGTCACCACCGGGATGCCGCGTCCGTACACCTCCTTTATTATAGGCGTGATGGCATCCGCTTCGTTGGGAGCCACGATGATGATGTCGAAGCCGTTGTCCGCAAAATAGCGTATGTCGGCAATCTGTTTTTCGTTGTTGTCCTCGGCCGAGCGTATTTCCACCTCGGCATCGGGGTGGAATATCATTTCGCGGTATATCTCCTCGTTGCATTTGTTCCGCCAGTCGTCGCTGCTGCATTGCGAAACGCCGATTTTGTAGACACGTCTTTCCTGACAGCCTGCAAGTAACAGGGACAAGCAGCACCATGCCAGAAGCAAGAACCTGTTTTTCATGATCACATTTTTGGTTTCTGGTAAGACAGGATTTAAGGTCAGGCCTCAAAAATAAGGATTTTAATATGAAAAATGGAGTTTATGGTAATAAAAATCATTCCTTGCAACATTTTCAATAGTCCGGGCTACATTATTCATAGTACATATCAAAATGCAGTCCTTAGTTTTGCACCGTCAAAACGAACTGTGGAAACATAAATTTCAACCTTAAAACATACAGTTTACATGAAACGTATTTCAAGCATACTCTGTCTGGCCGCCGCTTTGGGCTGCCTTGCCCCGGCCGCGATGCAGGCTCAGGAGGGGAGGGATGTGAAAGTGGAGTTCCTCGGCACGAACAACACCCTCGTACGCATTGCCGGCGAAGGCAAGTACCTGCTGCTCCCCATCCAAGACAATGGGGCCGAAGCTACGGTGAACGTCATTGTGGACGGCAAGCAGGAAACGAGCTTCGTGGCCCGGCTTGCCACGAACAAGGTCGACTATACCGTGCCCTTTGACCTCACCCCGTATCGTGGCAAGAAAGTGGTGCTCAACATCGTCAGCCACCAGAGCCGCTCCTCCGTGCGCGAAGCCAAGGAGGATGCCTGCTGGCGCAGCCTGGCCCTGAGCAACACCTTCGACACGGCCAACCGCGAGAAATACCGTCCCGCCTACCACCACACACCGCTGTACGGCTGGATGAACGACCCCAACGGTATGTTCTACAAGGACGGCGTTTGGCACCTGTGCTACCAGTGGAACCCCTACGGCTCCAAGTGGCAGAACATGACTTGGGGGCACTCCACCAGCCGCGACCTCATCCACTGGGAACACCAGGCTCCCACCGTCACCCCCGACGGTCTGGGCACCATCTTCAGCGGCAGCTCGGTGGTCGACCGCAAAGGCAGTGCCGGGTTCGGCAAGGATGCCATCGTGGCACTCTACACCTCGTGTGCCACAAGCCAGATGCAGAGCCTCGCTTACAGCACCGACGGCGGCAATACCTTCACCAAATATCCGGGCAACCCCATTGTCACGCTGGAAACCGAGGCGCGCGACCCCAATATGTTCTGGGATGAGCGTACCGGGCAGTGGGTCATGCTGCTGGCCCATGCTTTGGAAAAGGAAATGCTCATCTTCACCTCGCCCGACCTGAAGAACTGGAAGCTCGCAAGCCGCTTTGGCAAGGGCATCGGCGCGCAGGAAGGCGTGTGGGAATGTCCGGACATGTTCCAGCTCAGCGTGGCCGGCACGAACGAGAAGAAATGGGTGCTGGTGTGCAACATCAACCCCGGCGGCCCGTTCGGCGGCAGTGCGGCCCAGTATTTCGTGGGCGACTTCGACGGCACGACCTTCAAGGCCGACACCGCAGCGGACGGCACCATCCCCACCAAATGGATGGACTACGGCAAGGACAACTATGCCGCAGTGAGCTGGAGCGACACGCCCGACAACCGCCGCACCCTAATCGGCTGGATGAGCAACTGGCAGTATGCCGCTGAGGTTCCCACCCTGCAATACCGCAGCGCCAACACCCTGCCGCGTGAGATGGGACTCTTCAAGGACACCGACGGCCAGTACTACCTCTCGAGCACCCCCAGCCCCGAGCTGAACGCCCTCCGCGACAAACTGCACCAGCAGCTGCGGCGCATAACGGTGAAAACCGCTGCCACCTCCGTCACGCTGCCCACCCAGAACGACGGCATCTGCGAAATACTGATGGACATTGAAGCCCGCGACGCCCAGCCCGTCAGCCTCACGCTCTCCAACAAGGCCGGCGAGAAAGTGGTACTCGTGTACCATCCCGCCGACGGCACGCTCTCCTTCGACCGCACCCAAAGCGGCATCGTGAATTTCAGCCAGGACTTCCCCTCCGTAACCACCGGCCCCATCCACCGTCACGACGGCAAGGTCAGCCTGCGCCTGTTCGTTGACCGCTCCAGCATCGAGGTGTTCGAGCAGGAAGGCCGCCTGGCCATGACCAACCTGGTGTTCCCCACATCGCCCTACACCACACTGTCCGTGAGCACGGCCAAGGGGCGCGCCAAGGTCAGCAACCTCAAGATTTTTGCGCTGAAAACATCAAACCGATAACCATCACCCTTTATCCATCATGAACACTTCAAACCCCATCCATACCGGCCGCAAGAGCATCATCGTGCAGATGATCCCCGTCATGCTCTGCTTCTTCGCCATGGGCTTCGTTGACCTGGTGGGCACAGCCTCCAACTATGTGCAGAAAGACCTCGGCCTCACCGACTCCGAAGCCAACCTCTTCCCTTCGCTCGTCTTCTTCTGGTTCCTGATATTCTCCGTGCCCACGGGCATGCTGATGAACAAGATAGGCCGCAAGCAGACCGTGCTCGTGAGCCTCGTTGTCACCGCCCTCTCGCTGGTGTTTCCCCTGTTTGACGACAGCTATGTCACGATGCTCCTGGCCTTCTCCCTGCTGGGCATAGGCAACGCCATCATGCAGACCTCGCTCAACCCCCTCGTGAGCAACCTCATCAGCAGCGAGAACCTGGCCGCCACCCTCACCCTGGGTCAGTTTGTGAAAGCCATCGCCTCGTTCCTGGCTCCCATCCTGGCCGTTTGGGGCGCCACCGCCTGCATCCCCACCTTCGGGTTGGGCTGGCGAGTGCTGTTCCTGATTTACGCCGCCTGCTGTCTGCTGTCGGTTTCCATGCTCGCCGTCACCCCCATCGAGGAAGAGGCTGCCGACAAGGCTTCGGGTATAGCTGGTTGCCTGCGGTTGCTGGGCCGCCCCTTCATCCTGCTCTGCTTCCTCGGCATCATGTGTCATGTGGGCATCGACGTGGGCACCAACACCACCGCCCCCAAGATTCTCATGGAGCGGCTCGGCCTGCCCCTTGAGGAGGCCGGCTTCGCCACCAGCGTGTACTTCATTTTCCGTACCGTAGGCTGCTTTTCCGGCGCCTTCATCCTTCGCAAAGTGTCGGCCCGCGCCTTCTTTATCCTCAGCACCGTCATGATGCTGGCTGCCATGGGCGTGCTGCTCGTGTCCCATTCGCTGGTAGCCATCTACGTAGGCGTGGCCCTCGTAGGCTTCGGCAATTCCAACGTGTTCTCCATCATCTTTTCGCAGGCACTCGTTTCCGCGCCCGACGTGAAGAACGAAGTGTCGGGACTGATGATTATGGGACTCTTCGGCGGCACCGTATTCCCCCTGGCTATGGGCTATGCAGCCGATGCCGTAGGCCAGCTCGGCGCAGTGGCCGTGATGTCGGTCGGTGTGGCATACCTGCTCTTCTTTACCTCGAAAATCAAAAAAATCTGAAAATACTAATACCCAAACAAACCGTTGAAAATGAAAAATGAGATAGTAGTAGGAATTGGCGAAGCCCTGTGGGACGTCCTTCCGGAAGGCAGAAAACTGGGCGGTGCCCCCGCCAATTTCGCTTACCATGTGTCGCAGTTCGGTCTGGAAAGCTATATCGTCAGTGCTGTGGGCGATGATGCCCTGGGCAAGGAAATCACTGACAAGTTCACCGAGAAAAAGCTCAACCACATGGTGGAAACCGTGCCTTACCCCACCGGTACGGTGCAGGTGGAACTCGACCCGAACGGTGTGCCGCAGTACGAAATCAAGGAAAACGTGGCATGGGACAACATACCCTTCACGCCCCAAATCGAAGCCCTGGCCAAGCGTACGCGCGCGCTCTGCTACGGTTCGCTGGCACAGCGCAACGAGGTGTCGCGCCAGACCATCAACAGGTTTATCGATGCCATGCCCAAAACGGACGACACAATGATCATCTTCGATGTCAACCTCCGCCAGCGCTATTATACCAAGGACGTGCTCGACGCTTCGATGAGAAAGTGCAACGTGCTGAAAATCAACGATGAGGAGCTGGTCACGATAAGCCGTATGCTGGGTTATCCCGGCACCGACCTGCAGAGCAAATGCTGGATTCTCCTGGGCCGTTACAACCTGAAGATGCTCATCCTGACCTGCGGTGTCAACGGCAGCTACATCTTCACCTCGGGTAATATGTCCTACCTGGCCACACCGATGGTCGAGGTGGCCGACACGGTCGGTGCCGGCGACTCCTTTACCGCCACCTTCACCTCGAGCATCATCAAGGGGCTCGGTGTGGCTGAGGCCCACCGCCGTGCCGTGAATGTTTCGGCCTTTGTATGCACCCAGCACGGAGCGACCCCCGTGCTGCCCAAAGAGTTCACCGAGGACATTTAAGGGGTGTTCTATAAATTAGGCCGACTTGCAAAAGGTCGCTCTAAAAAACAGCAGACGGCCGGAATAAGTAAAATCACTCATGGGGTATTCTTTAAAACCTAATTTATAGAACACCCCTTATACCCGGTTCCTGTCAGCCCATTCTGCTGATTTGGTTTTATCATCAAATTAGTTCTTTTTTCCCTGATTACGGATTTGCGGTTCCTGCTGTTCACGCCGGCCGGACCTGACGGATCCGTAATCTTTTCCTGACTTCATCACTTTTTTGCGCCATTATATAGCGCAGAATGAAAATCAATGAGTTACTATTTGAAAACCCCTAAGTCTTTAGCTTAGCGGTAGTTCACGAAGTTGATGTCATACCATGTATATCCGATAGCCTGTCGGCAAGGTACAAGGGCAGATTTAGAAGGTTGTCATCCTTGCGGATGTTCCTTGTAGAGAAACGCAAGGACAATGAGGGAGAATATGTCTTGCGGTAAATGGAGAGACTCTTAGCCTTGACATTGTTTTCAGACTTCACCTCCACCGGCACTATATCATTATCCATCTGCAAGACAAATTCCACTTCTGCCGTATTGCCGGAAGTCCAGTAGAAAATACTGTCACCGAATTGCCGTCTCAATGATTGTAATACATAGTTTTCCGATAAAACACCTTTGAACTCAGTGAATAGCCTGTTGCCGGATATTGCAGATTGAGCAGACAATGAAAACTTACTGCACAACAGACCGACATCATTCAGATACAATTTAAAGGCATTGCTCTTGCTGTATGCAGACAATGGCAAACGAGGTGTTTCAATCATATTTACCCTCTGCACGATTCCGGCAAGGCAAAGCCATTCGATGGCAGTTTCATATTCCCTGGCCCTCGCTCCCTTTTGTATGTCGGCATAACGGAATTTGCGATCTTCCTTAGCCAGTTGGTCTTGCAAACTGTTCCACACTTGGAACACACGTGGTATGTCTTTGTTGTTGATATGTTTACAGAAGTCAAGTGAATAGGACTTTAATATATTCTGCTGAATTCTCTGCACTGCCTGCCATTCACGATTGTCGGCAAAATCACTGACTGCTTCCGGCATACCACCCAATGCGAGATATGCCTTATATGCCTCAATCAATCGACCATGAAGCACTTCGGGAACAGGCATGCTGCCGTCTATCATCATATAGGATGAATACAAACCCGTATCAACAGCTCGCAAATATTCACTGAACGACAATGGATAGAGTGTCATGAAATCGACCTTGCCTACGGGAAACGAAGCACCTTGACGATTGAGTGCGACACCAAGCAATGAACCGGCACAGGCTATGGCATAATCACGGGCATCTTCACAGAAATATTTCAAACTGTTCAACGCTTCATTACACTCCTGCACCTCGTCGAATACTATCAGGGTGGTATCTGGCTGTATGCTCCTACCAGAAGTCATCTCCAACACCTTAATAATATCCGCCGGACGCTTGCTGCGTTTGAAATCTTCCTTAAGTTCTGGCATTGTGTCGAAATTGAAATATGCCAACTTCTCAAAACAGGCCTCGCCGAGTTTTCTCAATGCCCACGACTTGCCTACTTGGCGTGCTCCCTGCATCACCAATGGCTTCCTTCGCTTGCTCTCTTTCCAAGCCTTCAGGTCGTTAAATATATCTCTCGCAATTTCCATTCCTATGAATTTGTGGCAAAATTACACATCTTTCCTATGAAAAATGTGATACTTTGCACGTTTTTTATATCTAAATAGCCCTCAGTGTAAACAAAGTTTTGGCATCACAGTCGGAAGAAGAAGCCGATGAGATGTTCCGTAAAGCTCAGTCATGGTTCCATACCCATGACGGTCAGCAAGAACTTGATTTCGAAGACCGCAAGGGAAAAGAAGTCGAGGAGACAGAGCGTTTTCTTAGCAATATCGACAACGTGTTGATAA
>SFQP01000046.1 GCA_004562975.1 bacterium | reverse complement strand
TCCCAACTGGAAAATGGGGGCAAAGATTACCATTGACTCGGCCACGATGATGAACAAAGGCTTTGAAATGATTGAGGCTCATTGGCTTTACGGAGTGAAGCCGGAGGACATACAGGTAGTGGTTCACCCCGAGAGCGTCATCCATTCTGCCGTGGAGTTCGACGATGGTGCCGTCATGGCGCAACTGGGCACTCCGGATATGCGCCTCCCCATACAATATGCTTTCAGCTACCCCCTCCGCCTCCCCCTGAACGGCGAGAGGCTGGATTTGTTCCGTCTCGGTGCGCTCCACTTTGAACAACCCGACACCCGGCGTTTTCCCTGCCTGGAATTGGCTTATCAAGCGATAGCACAGGGCGGCAATATGCCCTGCGTTCTGAACGCCGCCGGCGAAGTGTGCAACGAGGCTTTCCGTCACGAACGCATTGGGTTCATGGATATTCCCCGAATCACCGCGAAGATGATGGAAAAGGCCGAATTCACAGCACAACCTACGCTCGAAGACCTCTACCATACCGATGAACAAGTGCGCCGTCAGACCTGGGAACTGATTGCCAAATCCTAATCCTAATTCCTAATTCATTTATTGATGGAAGTATTCCTTATCCGAGCCCTTCAGCTCATTCTCTGTTTTGCCCTGCTCATCCTGCTGCATGAAGGAGGGCATTTCTTGTTTGCCAAACTCTTCAAGGTAAGGGTAGAAAAGTTCTGCCTTTTCTTCGACCCTTGGTTCACTCCGTTTAAGTTCAAACCGAAGAACAGCGACACCACCTACGGCATAGGCTGGTTGCCACTGGGAGGCTATGTCAAGATATCCGGCATGATCGACGAGTCGATGGACGTGGAGCAGATGCAGCAACCGGTAAAGCCTTGGGAGTTCAGGGCAAAACCGGCTTGGCAACGCCTCTTCATCATGATTGGTGGCGTGCTGGTCAACTTCGTGCTGGCTTTTGTTATCTACTCGGCTGTGCTGTTCACTTGGGGCGAGAGCTATATCCCCATGAAGAACTTCACCCATGGTTTCAAGTTCAACACACAAGCCCAAGAGCTGGGCTTCCGCGATGGTGACATCCTGCTCGGCACAGACACCAAAACATTCGAGAAGTTCGACGGCAATGTCTACCGCGACCTGAGCGAAGCCCGGATGGCCAAAGTGTTGCGCAACAATCAGGAAGTGAGCATTCCCCTGCCCGGCAATCTGAATATGCTGGAAATGGCTAAGCAAGAGCCGCGCTTTGTCGAAGTGCTCATACCTGCCATTGTCGACAGCGTGGTAGATGGAACTGCTGCCGCAAAAGCCGGACTGCGCCAAGGCGACCGCATTATCGGTTTCAACGATGCCCGCCTCACCACAGTAAACGAATACAACATCGTCAGCGGCACCATGCACGATATACTGGCCGCCGCCTCCCCAGCCGACAGTGCCCGGCTGCGTAATGCAACTATCATAGCCCTTCATCCCGGACAGGAACTTCCTGACACCATCCATCTCATGCTCGACAAAGAATACAAGATGGGCATTGTTTGGGCCAACCCGATGATGAAGGAATACCAAATGACCACGCGCAGCTACAGCTTTCTGGAAAGCATACCCGCAGGCTTTGCCCATGGCTGGCAAGTGCTGGTAGGCTATGTGGACGACCTCAAATACGTCTTCACCTCTGACGGAGCCAAGAGCGTGGGGTCGTTCGGCACCATCGGCAGCCTCTTCCCCACCACTTGGGACTGGTGCCGCTTTTGGGAACTTACCGCCTTCATCTCGCTCATGCTGGCATTCATGAACATACTTCCGATACCGGCCCTTGACGGAGGCCACGTGTTCTTCCTCCTCTGCGAAGTCATCACCCGCCGCAAGCCGAGCGACAAGTTCATGGAGCGTGCGCAAACAGTGGGCATGACACTCCTGCTACTGCTCATGGCATTGGCCATCTTCAACGACTTCCGCAACTTCCTGTTCTAAGAACCCGGAGCTTGTTTCCCGACAGCCCGGTGCAAACCTCCGTCCGGCCTTTCAATCCTTACAATACCCTGACATTCCAACAATCCCCAGGCTTTGCCAGCGCAGAGCCTGGGGATTGTTGATTGTAGAGTGTTATCACCCTTGTATCAGTTATGGAGAAGCCGTACGAAACCGTACAACCACCTATGGTTCATATCGAAAGGTTTCGTCGTGCCATTCCACAAAAGGCTCTTCAGCACAGAGCGGGCGGATGGCAATGGGGCGGCCTTCCACATCGAAAGTCACAATCTGACGGGACAAACGGGTTCCGTCGGGCAAAAGAACATGAGCAAATGCCTTGTCACGAGAAACATATTTCATTGGAAATGAGGACGCGAGCGTTCATTTTTTTCTGACTGCAACAGGCTGTCACGGATGCGCTGCCCCGGCGGAGTGGGAAGCAGCTGGAGCGAAGAGTCAGGTCTTGCTTGCAGCTTGGAAGCCGTGCTGTCCGGTGCCGCTTTTGCAGCAGAGTGGATACACTGCAAATGAAAATCGGACAGTGTCAGCAGACTGGGGCGGTCGCTCCAAGGAGCGCAGAGATAAACATAACCCTGAATGCGCTCCACCTTACGATCGCTTTCCACCGGAATTTGGAAGGTTTGCTGGCCGCTACTGTGCATATACTGCTGTGTCACGGCCAAAGAATCGCCGGCATAACCAATGGCCAATACAACCAAGCCCTGCGGCTGTCCGCTCCTGCGATGCCATGCAGTCCGGAAGCGGCACTGCAAACGGTCTCCGGAATGAACCGGCGTATCGGGTTTGAAACTGAAGACGTACCGGTTGTTCCCTTGCGAATGCAGCAGGATATGGGGCTGTGCCTGCCACAGCATCAGCGTATCGCCCTGCTGTTCCTTTTGTCCCGTTTGCCCGGAACCGACAGCCTTGTCCCCCGTAGGTGCTGCCCCCATCCGGTCAGCCAAACGTCCATAGATTTCGCCCAACCGTTCTGTATGGCGGGCATACCATTCCATGGAACGGTCGAAAGTGGCGGCATCCGTATGGTATTTGGCAAAGACCGCTTCGGTATAGAGCCTTGTGTAGTAATCCACGCTGTCAGCCTCAGCCTGCATGGCAAGTCCGCAAGCCAGGTGATAATCGTAAAGGATATCCTCCATTTTACCTTCAGACAATATACCTACCGAATCGCTCTTACGGCATGATACGAGGCCGAAGGTGAGTATAAGGAGGAACAACAGAAAGGACAACAGGCTGAACTTAGGCAGTTTCATGACACTACAGAAAAGGAAATGAAAGACAACGGGAACAATTACTCAGTCTGACGGCCGGAAAACAAGCCACCATGCTGCAACTGCTTGTAGTAAAACAAGGCAAGTGCCACGCAGCCGCAACTGATGCTGGCATCGGCAAAGTTGAAGATGGCGCCAAAGAACACGTCGCCGCCCACCAAGGGCATCCAACCGGGCCACTCGAACAGGGGAAAATAGAACATATCCACTACCCTTCCCGTCAGGAAACTGCCATAACCCTCGCCGAAAGGCATGAGGGTAGCCGGTCCGTCCCACGGAGTACTCTCGGAGAAAATCAAGCCATAGAAAAGGTTGTCGATGATGTTGCCGGCTGCACCGGCAATGATCATGGCCACACAGACAATCAGGCCATAAGGAGCCTTGCGGCTGACCAGACGGTAAAGTACGATACCAAAGAAAGCGATGGCCACCACACGGAATATGGCCAGGAATAGTGTTCCCACAAACTGCATTCCAAAAGCCATGCCCCGGTTTTCCGTGAACACAAGCTGGAACCAGTCGGTGATGGTGTACACCTCGTGCAGGCAGAAATGTGTCTTGATTTGGAATTTGATGAGCTGGTCAATGAGGACCACTGCCAGCAAGATGCCAATGGCGACGATAGAACGGTGTTTCACGCGCAAGCCGGTTACGTTTGTTACAATCTATAGGGCTGCGCGCCGGCGCAGCCCCAATTTGAATCTTTTGTTAATGGAATGGAGATCAGTCCTTGCGGTCCTTCATTTGCTTGGCTTCGATGCTCAACGTGGCATGAGGCACAGCCCGGAGGCGTTCCTTCGGGATAAGTTTGCCGGTCACGCGGCACACGCCGTAGGTTTTGTTTTCGATGCGTTGCAAAGCAGCCTGCAAGGATTGGATGAACTTCTGCTGGCGGGCGGCCATGGTGGTAAGTTCTTCTTTGGTTTGTGTCATCGAACCTTCTTCCAGCACCTTATAGGTAGGCATGGTATCTTCCACATCGTTGCCACTCCTGTTGGTCAAAGTGTCCATCATCTGTTTGTAGTCACCCTGCGCAACCTTCAGTTTTGCAAGAATGATTTGCTTGAATTCCTCAAGCTCCTCATCGGAATAACGTGCTTTTTCTGCCATGATGTGTTTTTGTATAGGATAGTGATTAAGATTGGTTGTCAAACAAAGGCCGTGAGGCTGCGTGTACCTTGGTTGGGAAGCGGTACACAAAGCCTCACGTACTGCATAACATATCAACTTTTCCGGATGTCCATGGTCGCCTTGAAATCTTCAAAGTCGAACACAACTGCTGTTTCGGGCATTGCTGCGGAAAAGTCGATCCGGTCGGCCAACACCTGCGCTGCGATGAAGTCGGCAAACGCCTCGGCAGCCTCCCTGAGCTGCGGAACATCCTGAATGGTCACACTGATGCGGTCCGTGATGTCGAAACCGCTTTCCTTCCGGTAGTTCTGTATGCGCTTCACCACCTCGCGTGCCAGTCCTTCGTTGCGGAGTTCCGGGGTAATCTGCAAATCGAGAGCCACGGTGAGCGTGCCCTCGTTGGCCACAGTCCATCCGGGCATATCCTCGCTGATGATTTCCACGTCGGCACGTTCCACGGCAATCTCCTGACCTTCCACCATGAGGTTGATGCACCCCTCGCTGTCAAGTCGGTTGATGTCATCCTGTCCCAGCGCGGTAACGGCAGCATTCACAGCCTTCATGAGTTTGCCGAACTTCTTGCCCATCACGCGGAAGTTACATTTCACCTTCTTCTCCAGCATATTGGCATCGGCAAAGCGGAGTTCCTTCACGTTCACCTCGTCCAGTATGAGTTGGCGCACGCTGTCCAGGTCGTCGCGCAAGCAACTGTCGGTGACAGGCACCGTGATACACTGCAGCGGCTGGCGCACGATGATGTGTTCCTTTTTGCGGAGCGAGAGCACCATGGAAGAAATGCGCTGTGCCAGTTCCATGCGGCGTTCCAGCGTCTTGACCGTTTCGCCCGCCTTGGGGAATGCGGCCAAGTGAACGCTGGCCGGCATACCCTCCAGCCCCTTGGTGAGGTCAGCATACAGGCGGTCGGCGTAGAACGGAGCGATGGGAGCCATGAGTTTGGAAACCGTAAGCAGACAGGTATAGAGCGTCTGGTAGGCACTCAGCTTGTCCGTGTCCATTTCGCCGCCCCAGAAACGCTTGCGGCTCAGCCGTACATGCCAGTTGGAAAGGTTGTCAATGACAAAAGTCTGGATCATGCGTCCGGCACGCGTAGGCTCATAGTCGTCATAGGCTGTGGTGACTTGTTCCGTCAGTGTATGGAGTTCGGAAAGAATCCAGCGGTCAATCTCCGGTCTCTCAGCCATGGGCACCTGCGGTGCAGTGGGATCAAAGTCATCCACGTTGGCATACATGGCAAAGAAGGAATAAGTCTGGAACAATTTGCCGAAGAACGTGCGCGAAACCTCCTTCACGCCGTCCACGTCGAACTTGAGGTTGTCCCAAGGCGAGGCGTTGGTAATCATGTACCAGCGCAGCGGGTCAGAACCGTATTGTTTGATGGCGCCGAAGGGGTCCACGGCGTTGCCGAGCCGCTTCGACATCTTGTTGCCGTTCTTGTCGAGCACCAGACCGTTGCTGATAACAGCCTTGAATGCCACGCTGTCAAACACCATGGTGGCGATGGCGTGGAGGGTGAAGAACCAACCACGAGTCTGGTCCACGCCTTCAGCGATGAAGTCGGCGGGATAGACCGTGCGGTTGTCCAGCAGTTCCTTGTTCTCGAAAGGATAGTGGATTTGGGCATAAGGCATGGAGCCGGAGTCAAACCACACGTCAATCAAGTCCGTTTCACGGCGCATGGGTTTGCCTGTGGGCGAAACCAGCACGATTTGGTCCACATAAGGCCGGTGCAGGTCAATGCGCCGGTAGTTCTCCGCAGAATAATCGCCGGGCACGAATCCCTTATCCTTCAAGGGGTTGGTTGCCATCACCCCGGCTGCCACGCTCTTCTCTATTTCATCATAGAGTTGTTGCAGCGAGGAGATGCAGATTTCTTCGCGAGTCTCGGCATTTCTCCAGATGGGCAGCGGAGTACCCCAATAGCGCGAACGGCTCAGGTTCCAGTCATTGAGGTTCTCCAGCCATTTGCCGAAGCGTCCCGTACCCGTTGAGGTGGGCTTCCACAGGATGCTGTTGTTCAATTCCATCATGCGCTCCTTGAGGGCGGAACTGCGGATGAACCAGCTGTCCAGCGGGTAATAAAGGACCGGTTTGTCGGTACGCCAGCAGTGGGGATAGTTGTGGACGTGTTTCTCTATCTTGAAAGCCTGGCCGCTCTGCTTCATTTCCATGCAGAGCACAATGTTGAGATCCTCGGCCTTTGCCGCAGCCTTTTCGTCGTATTTGCCGTTCTGGTTGAACTCAGGGGCATAAGCGTTCTTCACGTAATCGCCGGCATGGTTGGCATAGGCCTCACGGTTCAGGCACATGGCAACGAATTGTCCGTCGAGCTCCTCCTCCTTATAATATTTGCCGGTGAGGTCCACCATCGGCCGGGTTTCGCCAGCCTTGTTGATGAGGAAGAGCGAGGGAATGCCGGCAGCCTTGGCCACCTTGGCATCGTCAGCACCGAAAGTGGGCGCGATGTGTACGATACCCGTACCGTCGTCGGTGGTCACATAATCGCCGGGAATAACGCGGAAAGCCCGTTCCTCCAGTTCCACGAAACGGTCGATACCGGCAGTGAAACATTTTTCGGGATGTGCTGCGGCATATTCTTTCACGAAGGCAGGGGCATTCTCGTCCACCTTTTCGCACGGCTTGACCCAAGGCATGAGCTGGGCATAGCGCATCCCCACCAGTTCGGAACCCTTCCATTCGCCGGCCACGCGCCAAGGCACCAGTTTGTCGCCGGCACTGTAAGCCTCGAAATCAGCATCCTGCGCTTCGGGTTTGAAATAAGCATGTACGAGTTCTTTGGCCACGACAACGGTGACAGGCTCGCCGGTGTAAGGATTGAAGGTCTCGATGGCCTGGTAAACAAACGACGGGCCGACGCACAATGCCGTGTTGGAAGGCAAGGTCCAGGGCGTGGTGGTCCAAGCGAGGAAATAAGGCTTGCCCCAACGTGTCATCTCGGGTTTGGGGTCAAGGATGGCGAACTGTGCCGTGACGGTAGTGTCCTTCACGTCGCGATAGCATCCGGGTTGGTTCAGTTCGTGCGAGCTGAGCCCCGTTCCTGCCGCCGGAGAATAAGGTTGTATGGTATATCCTTTGTAGAGCAACCCTTTCTTGTAGAGCTGTCCGAGCAGCCACCAGAGAGTTTCGATATAAGAATTATCGTAGGTGATATAAGGGTGTTCCATATCCACCCAATATCCCATCAGGTGGCTCAGGTCGGTCCACTCCTGCGTGTACATCATCACGTTCTGACGGCAGCGAGCGTTGTATTCCTCAATGGAAACCGTCTTGCCAATATCTTCTTTGGTAATGCCCAATTCTTTCTCCACGCCCAGTTCCACGGGCAGTCCGTGCGTATCCCATCCGGCCTTTCTTTTCACCTGAAATCCCTGCATGGTTTTATACCGGCAAAAAACGTCTTTGATGGTACGGGCCATAACGTGGTGGATGCCCGGATGTCCGTTAGCCGAAGGTGGTCCTTCAAAAAACACGAAGGAAGGACAGCCTTCACGTTCGCTCATGCTTTTATGGAACAAGTCTTGTTGATCCCATTCTTTCAGTACATCTTCGTTTACCTGATAGAGGTCAAGTCCCTTGCGTTCAGTAAATTTCATTTTGGTTTGTTGTTTCAATCAGTGTTGCCCTCCAGAATTGTGGGGCAAAATAGAGCCTTTGTTATTTTTGCGCGCAAAGTTAGTGCAAGGCGAGTGAAATGAAAAGAAAAGCCCGGATTTTCTTTTCATTACCGAGCCGCAGCCTAACTTATCCAAAGTTAGTGCAAGGCGAG
>SFQP01000045.1 GCA_004562975.1 bacterium | reverse complement strand
TCGCAAATTACCATTACGCGACCCTTGCGCTTGATGATCTTACACTTTTCGCACATGGGTTTAACGGACGGTCTTACCTTCATACTGTTTAACCTCCATATGAGAACGATCTTCTCTGATTTTACTTGCTTCTCCAGGTGATCCGGCCCTGGGTCAGATCATAGGGAGACATTTGAACGGTTACTTTATCACCGGGCAAGATCTTAATGAAATTCATTCTGAGCTTGCCGGAAATGTGTGCCAGAATGGTGTGTCCGCTGCCAATGTCGACTTTGAACATAGCATTCGGCAGTGCATCGGTAACGATGCCCTCAATCTCGATTACGTCGTCTTTTGCCAAGTTATTACCCTCCCAGGTTATCGCTTTGCATTTCTCTGGCGAGGAACGCCAGATCTCTTCGTAATTCTCCGTTGAGCACTTTGTCACCGGAAAGGAGTTTCGCGGCGACTCTGGTCTCAGATCGAAGGACCTTTTTTACGTGCTTTCGCTTTTTTCGCTTTGGCTTCTCCAGAGTGCGGTTGCGGCCGTTGGCCAGCATCAGGCAGTCCGGTCCTTCGCCGATGACGTAGAACCATTCCCCCTGATCCCGGCCGGCTGTGGACACAACCACATCCGAGATGCGTATATCCGCTGGATCCATAAATCAAAGTCCTTCGGTGACGGTGAGTATTTCCGGCTCGCCGTCGGTGATGAGTACAGTATTTTCATAGTGCGCCGAGAGCTTGCCGTCGGCAGTGACCGTGGTCCAGCCGTCCTTCAGCACCGTTACCTCATAGGTACCGGCGTTGACCATTGGCTCGACAGCGATGGTCATACCGGGCAGAAGCCTCGGCCCACGGCCGGGATTTCCGAAATTCGGAACCTCCGGCTCCTCATGCAGCTTGCGTCCTACGCCGTGACCCACGAAGGAACGGACAACCGCAAAACCGTTAGACTCCACATACGTCTGGATGGCGTGGGAGATATCTTGCACGCGCTTTCCCTTGGTGGCGAAGCGGATGCCCTCGAAGAAGCTCTGCTTCGTCACATCAATCAGTTTCTGCGCCTCGGTGCTGATGGCACCACAGGGAAAGGTAGCGGCACAATCGCCATGAAACCCCTTGTAGAACGCCCCCACGTCCACGGACACGATGTCCCCTTCCTTCAGGATGTAGCCACCCGGAATTCCGTGGATAACCGTGCTGTTGACGCTGATGCAGGCGCTGGCGGGATAGCCGTTGTAGTTCAGGAACGACGGTTTCGCGCCCTGAGACACGATGTAATCGTGAACGGCCCGGTCAATGGCCTTGGTCGATACGCCCGGTCTTACCATTTCCCCTGCCAAGGCACGGGCTGCCGCGGTAATTTTACAGGCCTGGCGCATCGCTTCCAGCTCATGTTCATTTTTGATTGTGATCATACCTTTGCCTCGATTGCCCTGAGGATTTCCTCATTGGCACCCTCAATGGACTGACTGCCGTTGACAGTACGCAGGCGGCCCAGCTTGCCGTAGAAGTCCTTCAGGACCTCGGTGGAAGCGTGGTACACCTCCAGGCGGTGACGGACGGTTTCGGGAGCGTCGTCCTTGCGGATGACCAGCTCCCCGCCGCACAGATCGCACACGCCCTCAGTCTTGGGGGGATTGGCGACGACATGGTAGCTGGCGCCGCACTTGGCGCAGACCCGACGGCCGGTCATCCGGCCCTCGATCTCCTTGTCGTCCACCTCAATGGAGATCACATGGTCGATTCTGACACCCTTGGCCTCCAGAGCCTCCGCCTGGGCCAGCGTGCGGGGCACGCCGTCCAGGATGAAGCCGTTGCGGCAGTCGGGCTGCGCCACCCGGTCCGCGACGATGCCTAAGATCAGCTCGTCGGGAACCAGGGCGCCCTCGTCCATGTACTGCTTTGCTTTTTTTCCAAGCTCCGTACCCTTGGCGATGGCCTCACGGAGCATGTTCCCGGTAGAAATGGCGGGAATGGAGAGCTTGTTAACAAGCAGCTCCGCCTGTGTTCCCTTTCCGGCGCCGGGCGCGCCCAGTAGAATGAGATTCATCCTGCCATACCTCCCAAATCAATCCAGGAAGCCTTTGTAGTGCCGCATGAGCATCTGAGCCTCCAGAGCCTTCACCGTCTCCAGGGCAACGCCCACAACGATGATGACGGAGGTGCCGCCGATGGCCAGGTTCCGGACCCCACTCATGAGGTTACCGGCAACGATGGGCAGCAGGGCCACGATGCCGAGATAAACGGCGCCGAAGACAACGATCTTGTTGATGACCTTCTGGATGAATTCGGCGGTGGGCTTGCCGGGACGGAAGCCGGGGATAAAGCCGCCGTTCTTCTTCAGGTTGTTGGAGATCTCCACGGGATCGTACTGGATGGTGGAGTAGAACCAGCTGAAGAAGAAGATCATCAGGAAGTAGATAAACGCGTAGGTCCAGCTGGAGGAGCTCCAGACATTCTCATACCACCAGCCGCTGGTCTTGCCGGTGAAGGCGCAGATGGTAGCGGGCAGGGAGCAGATGGACTGGGCGAAGATGACAGGCATAACACCGGACATGCTCACCTTGATGGGCAGGTTGGTGTTCTGGCCGCCGTAGACCTTGCGGCCCACCACGCGCTTGGCGTACTGGATGGGGATCCGGCGCTCGGCATCATTGATGAAGACAATGAACAGAACCAGAGCCACGATGCCCACCACCACGATGATGATCTGCCACCAGATCATGGTGAACAGGTTGTTGATCATGGCGGGGATACCGGAGATGATGTTGGCGAACAGGATCATGGAGATGCCGTTGCCGATACCGAACTCGGTGATCTGCTCACCCAGCCACATCACCAGGGCGGAGCCGGCGGTGAAGGCCAGGATGATGACGATGGCGGGCAGCACGCCGGTCTGGGTGATGATGGAGAAGCCCTGGGCGCTGTAGTTGTTGAGCATCATGTAGTAAGCCCAGCCCATCAGCAGGCCAAGACCCACGGTGGTGTAGCGGGTGATCCTGGCGATCTTCTTCTTACCCTCCTCGCCGCCGTCCTTGGCCAGCCGCTCCAGAGCGGGGATGGCGATGGTCAGCAGCTGGATGATAATGGAAGCGTTGATGTAGGGCTGAATGCCCAGAGCGAAGACAGTCGCCTGCCGGAACGCGGAACCGGACATGGCGTTGTACAGGCCCAGGATGGTGTTGGAAAGGACGCTGTCGAAATAGGTCTTCAGAGTGGCTACGTCAATGAAAGGCACCGGAATCACATTGCCGACCCGATAGATCAGCAGAATGAACATGGTGAAGATGAGCTTCTTACGCAGTTCAGGGATCTTCCAGGCATTCTGAAGTGTCTGCAGCACTTAGACCACCTCGGCCTTTCCGCCTGCCTGCTCAATTTTTTCCTTAGCAGACTCAGAGAAAGCCGCGGCCTTGACAGTAACCTTCTTGGTCAGGGTGCCGTTGCCCAGCACCTTCAGACCGTAGGGGCAGGCGGCAATCACGCCGGCCTCGATCAGGGCAGCAGCATCCACAGTGGTGCCGTCCTCAAACCGGTTCAGCTGAGCCAGGTTGACAGCAGTCAGAGGCTTTGCGAACACGTTGTGGAAGCCGCGCTTGGGGATACGCCGGGCCAGAGGCATCTGGCCGCCTTCGAAACCGACACGGACCTTGCCGCCGGAACGGGCCTTCTGGCCCTTGTGGCCGCGACCGCCGGTCTTACCGTTGCCGGTACCGACGCCGCGACCCTTACGCTTGCCCACATGGGTGGAGCCAGCAACGGGAGAGAGTTCATGAAGCTTCATTATTCTTCTCCTCCTTATTCAACTTCGGTGACCTGCAGCAGGTAAGCGATCTTGGCGATCTTGCCGCGGGTCTGGGTATTGTCCGGCTGGATGGTGACCTGGCCGATCTTACGCAGACCCAGGCTTTCAGCAGTGGCGATATGCTTTTCCAGACGGCCATTCAGGCTCTTAACAAGCTTGATCTTCAGGTTTGCCATGTTAATTGCCCTCCTTAACCAACGATTTCTTCTACGCTCTTACCGCGAACAGCAGCGACCTGCTCGGGGGAACGCAGGGAAGTCAGACCAGCCATGGTGGCCTTGACAACGTTCTGGGGATTGTTGGAGCGCAGGCACTTGGCGCAGATGTTCTTGATGCCCACAGCCTCCATAACGGCACGGACAGCGCCGCCGGCGATCACGCCGGTGCCTTCGGGAGCGGGCTTCAGCAGCACGGTGCCGGCGCCGAAGATGCCGATGACATCATGGGGAATGGTGGAACCGGCCAGGGAGATCTTGACCATGTTCTTCTTGGCATCGGCGATGCCCTTCAGGATGGCCTCGGAAACCTCGGCGGCCTTACCCAGGCCGTAGCCAACGGTGCCCTTGCCGTCGCCAACAACTACCAGAGCGGAGAACTTCATGACACGGCCGCCCTTCACGGTCTTGGAGACGCGGTTCAGGTAAACGACCTTCTCAATGAGCTCGGGAGCTTCATTGTTCTGAGTCTTATTGTAAGCCATTTCTTTTCCTCCTTACTCTTAGAACTTGAGGCCGCCCTCGCGGGCGCCTTCAGCCAGGGCAGCCACACGGCCATGGTAAACATAACCGCCGCGGTCGAAAACGACCTCTTCGATGCCCTTTGCCTTGGCACGCTCAGCAAGCGCCAGGCCAACCTTCTTGGCTGCCTCGCAGTTGCCGGTGGTGCCCTCAAAGTCCTTCTCCAGCGTATTGGCGGAAACCAGAGTCACACCGTTTACGTCGTCAATGATCTGGGCGTAAATGTTCGCGTTGGAACGGAACACGTTCAGACGGGGACGCTCAGGAGTGCCGGAGACCTTGCCGCGGACGCGGACATGCCGCTTCAGGCGCAGCGCTTTCTTGTTGATCTTGCTAACCATTTCGGCACACCTCCATTACTTCTTGCCACCGGTCTTACCAACCTTACGGCGGATGACCTCAGTGGTATACTTGATGCCCTTGCCCTTGTAAGGCTCGGGGGGACGCTTGCCGCGGACTTCGGCGGCAAACTGGCCCACGGCCTGCTTGTCGATGCCGCGGATGATCACCTTGTTGGGAGCAGGGACCTCGATGGTGATGCCGGGGATCTCGTCCACGATGACCTCGTGGGAGAAGCCCAGACGCATGACCAGCTGGGTGCCCTTCTTCTCGGCACGGTAGCCGACGCCGTTGACTTCCAGCTCCTTGGCGAAGCCCTTCTCAACACCCTCGACCATGTTGTGGACCAGGGTACGGGTCAGGCCGTGGAGGGACTTGTGCAGGTGCTCGTCGTCGGGACGCTCAACGGTCAGGACGTTGCCGTCAACCTTCAGGATCATGTCGGGATGGAAGGCGTGGGTCAGGGTGCCCTTGGGACCCTTCACGGTGACGACGTTGCCCTCGGCAATGTCCACCGTAACGTTTGCCGGGATAATAACCGGCTTCTTACCAATTCTAGACATTTACGAAATCCTCCTTACCAGACGAAAGCCAGGACTTCGCCGCCGATGTGCAGCTCGCGAGCCTTCTTGTCGGTCATAACGCCCTTGGAAGTGGAGACGATGGCGATGCCCAGGCCCTTGAGAACCTTGGGCAGCTCCTCGGCACCGGCGTAAACTCTCAGGCCGGGCTTGGAGACACGGCGCAGGCCGGACAGGACGGGCTGCTTCTTCGCCAGATACTTCAGGGTGATGTGAATGGTACCCTGGTTGCCGTTATCCACCAGAGAGTAGGCCTTGATGTAGCCTTCCTCCAGCAGGATCTGGGCGATGGCCTTCTTCAGGTTGGAGGCGGGGACATCCACAGTGTCGTGCTTCGCAGAATTCGCGTTCCGGATACGGGTCAGCATATCTGCTACAGGATCGGTGATTTGCATGTTAATTATCCTCCTTATAGAAGTTACGGGCTTTACCCGTTAAGACCCGGAGGTATCCGGGGAATGCGATGCTCGCTTTGCTCGCAGTGAATAGTGAATAGTGAATAAGTAAGGTATTTCCCTCGGAAATTTTTTGAAACGTCCGCAAAGCGGACACCTCGCTTCTGCCCTATTCCCTTTTCCATCTTACCTTGCGCGTAAAGTCGCGCATCCATCTTCCCAGGACGCTCCGAATCCTTTTGACATTTATAATTCGACCTTACCAGCTGGCCTTGCGGACACCGGGGATCTGGCCCTTGTAGGCCAGCTCTCGGAAGCAGATACGGCAGATGCCGTAATCGCGCAGGTAAGCATGGGGTCTGCCGCAGATCTTGCAGCGGTTGTAGCGGCGGCTGGAGAACTTGGGCTCAGCCTGCTGCTTCAGGATCATAGACTTCTTTGCCATTGCGTAATCCTCCTAATCAAGCGGTGAAGGGAGCGCCCAGCTGGCTCAGCAGCTCTTTGGCTTCCTCGTCGGTGGCAGCGGTGGTGCAGATGCAGATATCCATACCACGGATCTTGTCCACCTTGTCGTACTCGATCTCAGGGAAGATCAACTGCTCCTTCAGACCGAAGGCGTAGTTGCCGCGGCCGTCAAAGGAGTTGGGGTTGATGCCGCGGAAGTCGCGGACGCGGGGCAGGGCCACGCTGAACAGACGGTCCAGGAACTCGTACATCTTGTCGCCACGGAGGGTGACCTTGACGCCGACAGTTTCGCCTTCACGGACCTTGAAGTTAGCAACGCTCTTGCGGGCCTTGCAGGTGATGGGCTTCTGGCCGGTGATGGCCGCGATGTCCTTGCAGATGGCCTCGATCTCCTTGGCGTTGTTCTTGCTGTCGCCGCAGCCAACGTTGACGATGATCTTGTCCAGCTTGGGGATCTGCATGACGCTCTTGTAGCCGAACTTCTTGTTCAGAGCGGGAGCGATTTCAGCAGTGTATTTTTCTTTCAGTCTGCTTGCCATACGTTACTCTCCTCTCTCAGATTTCGGCGCCGCACTTGCGGCAGATGCGGGTCTTCTTACCATTCTCGACCTTGTAGCCGACCCGGACGCCCTTGCCGCACTTGTCGCAGTACAGGGCAACCTTGCAGGCGCGGATGGGGGTCTCCTTCTTCACGATGCCGCCGGTCTCGCCCTGACGGCGGGGCTTGGTGTGGCAGGTGGCGACGTTGACCTTCTCCACGATGACCTTGTTCTCGGCAGGCATGGCCACCAGGACCTTGCCCTTGACGCCCTTGTCCTTGCCGGACAGGACGATTACGGTATCATTCTTCTTAATGTTCATTCCTTCGGTTCCCCCTTAGATGACTTCGGGTGCCAGGGAGAGGATCTTCATGTAATCTCTCTCACGCAGCTCACGGGCCACCGGTCCAAAGATACGGGTACCGCGGGGGTTCTTGTCTTCCTTGATGATCACGGCAGCGTTCTCATCGAAGCGGACATAGCTGCCGTCCTCACGGCGGACGCCCCGCTTGGTACGGACGATGACAGCCTTGACGACCTCGCCCTTCTTCACAGTGCCGCCGGGAGCAGCCTTGCGGACGGAAGCGACGATCACATCGCCGATGTTGCCGTACTTCCGCTTGGAGCCGCCCAGGACACGGATGCAGTGGATTTCCTTAGCGCCGGTGTTGTCGGCAACCTTCAGATAGCTTTCTTCCTGAATCATGAGTTTCCGACCTCCTTACTTCGCCTTTTCGATGATTCGGACCAGTCTCCAGCGCTTGTCCTTGGACAGGGGACGGGTCTCCATGACCTCCACGGTATCGCCGACGCCGCACTCGTTGTTCTCGTCGTGGGCCTTCAGCTTGTAGGTCCGCTTCATGGTCTTCTTGTACAGAGGATGCTGAACGCTATCCTCAATGGCAACCACAATGGTCTTGTCCATCTTATCGGAGACGACCTGACCGATTCTGGTTTTACGGAATGCTCTATTCTCAGTCATTTACGTATCCTCCTCAGACGTTGGTCTCTTTCTCACGAATAATGGTCTTGATGCGGGCAATGTCCTTCTTGGTCGCGGCGATCTGCATGGGGTTGTCCAGCTGGTTGGTAGCGTGCTGCATTCTCAGCATGAACAGGTCCTTCTTCAGCTCGTCCAGCTTCTTGTTCAGCTCTTCGGTAGACAGGTTCTTGATTTCCTTTGCCTTCATCATTATTCACCACCAATCTCAGATTCGACTTCCTTGGCGATGATGCGCGTCTTGATGGGCAGCTTGTGCTGAGCCAGACGCAGAGCCTCGCGGGCGATTTCCTCGGAAACGCCGCCGATCTCGAACATCACCTTCTGATTCTTAACGACTGCGACCCAGCCTTCGGGAGCGCCCTTACCGGAACCCATACGGGTGCCCAGGCCCTTCTTGGAATAAGGCTTG
>SFQP01000044.1 GCA_004562975.1 bacterium | reverse complement strand
GCTTTATCATACTACAGGACATCCCCCTCATGTACGAAGGGGCTGAACTGAACGTGCCGCAGGTGCGCAGCAACCCGGTGCCCGCCAGGCAACAGGCTGTCATGCCGCCCACAAACAACCAGCCCAACCCGCCCCGCCCCAAGTTCCACCGCTTCAAGGATGACCCGATAATGCAGGCTCGGCTGAACGGCAACAACGGACAGTCCGCCCGCGAAGCAGCACCGGCCACCAACCGGGTGGCACCACAGCCGGCTCCGGTGCAACCGGCCATTCCTGCACCCGAGGACCACTTGCTCGACGGACGGGGTGTGCTGGAGATTGTGCCCGAAGGCTTCGGATTCCTCCGCTCTTCTGACTACAACTACCTGGCTTCGCCCGACGACATCTACGTGTCGCCGGCACAAATCAGGCAGTACGGCCTGAAAGCGGGCGACGTGGTGCAGGGCAAGGTGAAGATTCCGCGCGAAGGCGAGAAGTTCTTCGCGCTCACGGACCTGAAGCTGATCAACGGGCTCACACCGGACCAGGTGCGCGACCGCGTTTCCTTTGAACACCTCGTGCCACTCTTCCCCGAGGAAAAATTCCAGCTCTGCACGGGCAAGAAGAGCGATTCGCTCTCGTGCCGCATCGTGGACCTCTTCACCCCCATCGGCAAAGGACAGCGCGCTCTCATCGTGGCCCAACCCAAAACGGGTAAGACCATGCTGATGAAGGACATCGCCAACTCGATTGCCGAGAACCACCCGGACACGTACCTCATGATGCTGCTCATTGACGAACGACCCGAAGAGGTGACGGACATGATGCGTACGGTGAAGGCCGAGGTGATCGCTTCGACTTTCGACGAACCGGCCTCACGCCACGTGAAGATTGCCGGCATAGTGCTCGACAAGGCCAAGCGCATGGTGGAATGCGGACACGACGTGGTTATCTTCCTCGACTCCATCACGCGACTGGCACGCGCCTACAACACGGTGGCACCGACTTCGGGAAAAATCCTCTCGGGTGGTGTGGATGCCAACGCGCTGCAAAAGCCCAAACGCTTCTTCGGTGCGGCACGCAACATCGAGGGCGGCGGCTCGCTCACCATCATCGCCACGGCGCTCATCGACACGGGCTCGAAGATGGACGAGGTGATCTTTGAGGAGTTCAAGGGTACGGGCAACATGGAACTGCAGCTGGACCGTTCGCTGGCGAACAAGCGCATTTTCCCCGCCGTGAACATTGTGGCTTCGTCTACCCGCCGCGACGACCTGCTGCAAGACCCTTCGGTGCTGGGACGTATGTGGGTGCTGCGCAACTATATCTCGGAAATGAACCCTATCGAGGCCATGACGGATGTGCGCAAGCGCATGGAGGATACCATCAACAACGAGGAGTTCCTGGCTTCCATGAACGGATAACAGGCAGCGGCTACCGTCGCTCCGGCCACATAACAAGAATGCCGGGAAGCCTGTCGGAAATGTGTCTGGGATGTGCTGTCCCGACTGCCGACAGGTTTCCCGGTCTTTTTTGTATCTGACTCAATCCCTGCGACCCTACGCTTCTGCAACCGGCTGCATCTCTGCCAAACAAGGCCGCAAAGCTGACCACTCATGCGCCAACTGACGGGGCACGAAAAAGAGGTTATCAAGCAACGGGAGGAATGGTCTGCCATTCGCGCCGATGCTTGATAACCTCCTTATATGGTAGGGGTGTGCAACCGCTTAGAGGTTGTTCTTCTCAATATCCTTGAAATATTTGTAGGTTCCGTGCGTGATGTTTTCGCAAGCGGCTTCGTCGCAAACGATGATGCCGTGCTGGTGCATCTGGAGAACGGAAATGGTCCACATCTGCGTAACGGGGCCTTCGATGGCAGCCTGAAGGGCGCGGGCCTTGTTGTGGCCGTTGCAGAGGATGAGTACTTCCTTGGCAGACATAACGGTGCCGACACCTACAGTCAGTGCAGTAGCGGGAACGTCTTCGGGCTTGCCGCCGAAGAAGCGGGAGTTGGCCACGCGGGTATCGGTTGTCAATGTCTTCTGACGGGTGCGGCCTGTAAGTGAACTGCCCGGTTCATTGAAAGCAATGTGTCCGTCGGGACCGATGCCGCCGATAAAGAGGTCGATACCGCCGGCTTCCTCAATCATCTGCTCGTAGTGGGCGCATTCAGCCACCAAATCTTCAGCGTTGCCGTTCAGGATGTGGATGTTCTCCTTGGGGCAGTCGATGTGGTTGAAGAGGTTGTTGGCCATGAAAGAGTGGTAGCTTTCGGGATGTTCCTCAGGCAGACCTACATACTCGTCCATGTTGAAGGTGAGCACATGCTTGAAGCTGACACGGCCTTCCTGATATGCCTTTACCAAAGCCCTGTACATTCCGATGGGTGAAGAACCGGTGGGAAGTCCCAGCACAAAGGGTTTTTCGGCAGTGGGGTTGGCTGCATTGATTTTGTTCACTACGTAGTCGGCTGCCCATTGAGACAGTTTCTCATAGTCAGGTTCAATGATTACTCTCATGATGTTAGATTGTATTGCTCCGTCGAAGTCGCCTTGCGCAACAGCGTTTTTCACAAAACAGGTACAAGATTGCCAGAGGTTTCCTGACGGAAGATTGATTAGTTAAAGTGGTTATAGGCTTGAAATTCGGTTTTTTAAAGACCACAGCAAAAGTAGCCCAAGTTTGCATACCATCCAAAGTTTTTTTATCATTTCTTCAGACAAAACAATTTTTCAGCGGCGAAGCCCCTGCGCCCTCTTGGCTTTTTGTAGTTTTGCACCTGTCTTTCTACAAAGGTAACTACCCACCAAACGAATGAAACCTATGCACGACTTCGTCCACTTGCACGTCCACACCCAATACTCTATCCTCGACGGCCAAGCTGCCGTTCCCAACCTGGTCGACAAGGCCATCCGCGACGGTATGCGCGGCATGGCGATGACGGACCACGGAAACATGATGGGGATCAAGGAGTTCTTCAACTACACCAACAAGGTGTGCGGAAAGGCCAAAGGCATCGTGAAGGCTGCCGAGGAGAAGCTGGCCGCGCTACAGGCCGGCACGTACACACCACAGCCGGACAAGGACGGCAAGGTGGCGGACGAGGGGAAATCGACAGATGAGCTGATTGCGGAATGTGAGGCCACGCTGGCAAAACAACGCCCCGTGGCGAACTTCAAACCGATTTTCGGCTGCGAGATGTACGTGGCACGAAGCGGCGACAAGAGCCGCAAAACTGACAGGCAGGACCAGTCGGGATGGCACCTCGTGGTGCTGGCCAAGAACGAGAAGGGCTACCATAACCTCATCAAGCTGGTTTCACGAAGCTGGGTGGACGGCTTCTATATGCGGCCACGCACCGACCACAAGGACCTGGAGCAGTTCCACGAAGGACTGATTGTATGCTCGGCTTGTCTGGGCGGCGAGGTGCCACAGAAGATCATGCAGGGACGCATCGAGGAGGCGGAGGAAACGGTGAGGTGGTTCAAAGGCGTTTTCGGCGATGATTATTACCTGGAACTGCAACGCCACGAGGTGACGAACCCCAACGTGAGGGCCAACCGCGACACGTATCCGGAACAGGTGAAGGTGAACGCGGAAATCCTGAAACTGGCGGCGAAATATGACGTGAAGTATATCTGCACGAACGACTGCCACTTCGTGGACGAGGAAAATGCCGAAGCTCACGACCGCCTCATCTGCCTTTCCACAGGGCGCGACCTGGACGACCCGAACCGTATGCTTTACACCAAGCAGGAATGGTTCAAGACGAGGGCGGAGATGAACCAGGTCTTCGCCGACCTGCCCGAAGCGCTCGAAACTACCTGCGAAATATGCGACAAGGTGGAAACGTACTCCATCGACCATGCGCCCATCATGCCAAACTTTGCCATACCGGAAGAGTTCGGCACGGAAGAGGGGTACCGGCAGAAGTACTCGGAACAGGACTTGTTTGAAGAATTTACCCGCGACGAGAACGGAAAGGTGGTGATGAGTGATGAGGAGGGGATGAAGAAAATCAAGAAGCTGGGGGGATTTGACAAACTCTACCGCATCAAGCTGGAAGCGGACTACCTGGCCAAACTGGCCTACGAAGGGGCGGCCAAGCGTTACGGAACACCACTTGACGACGAGACGGACGAGCGCATCAAGTTTGAACTGCACATCATGAAGACGATGGGTTTCCCGGGCTACTTCCTCATCGTGCAGGACTACATCCGTGCGGCCCGCGAGGAGCTGAGTGTGAGTGTGGGGCCAGGCCGTGGCTCGGCGGCAGGCAGTGCCGTGGCTTACTGCCTAGGCATCACGCAGATTGACCCCATCAAGTACGATCTCCTGTTTGAGCGTTTTCTGAACCCCGACCGTATCTCCCTGCCGGATATCGACGTTGACTTCGACGACGACGGGCGTGGCCGCGTACTGAACTGGGTGACGCAGAAATACGGTGCTGACAACGTGGCACACATCATCACTTACGGCACCATGGCCACCAAATTGGCTTTGAAGGACGTGGCGCGTGTGCAGAAACTGCCCATCGGGCTGTCAACGAACCTGTGCAAACTCATCCCGGACAAGTTGCCCGAAGGACCTGATGGCAAAGTGCCCAAAATGAACCTCACCAATGCCATCGCCGCTATTCCCGAGCTGCGCGAAGCGGAGACATCGCCCGACCCGCTGCTGCGCGACACGATTCGTTACGCCAAGATGCTGGAGGGCAACGTGCGCAACACCGGCGTACATGCCTGCGGCTTCATCATCTGCCGCGACAACATCTCGGACTGGGTACCGGTGTCGACCGCCAAGGACAAGGAAACGGGCGAGGAACTCCACTGCACGCAGTACGAGGGAAAGGTAATCGAGGAAACGGGACTCATCAAAATGGACTTCCTGGGCCTCAAAACGCTCTCCATCATCAAAGAGGCGGTGGAGAACATCCGGCTCTCACTGGGCATAGAACTCAACATCGACGAAATTGACATTGACGACCCGGCCACCTACCAGCTCTATTGCGACGGCCGCACAATCGGTACGTTCCAGTTCGAGTCTACAGGTATGCAGAAGTATCTGCGCGAGCTCCAGCCCTCCACTTTTGAGGACCTCATCGCCATGAACGCCCTTTACCGCCCGGGTCCCATGCAGTACATCCCGTCGTTCATTGCCCGAAAGCATGGCGACGAGCCTATCACCTACGACCTCCCCTGCATGGAGAAGTACCTCAAGGACACCTACGGCATCACTGTTTACCAGGAGCAGGTCATGCTGCTCTCGAGGGAAATAGCCAATTTCACCCGTGGCGAGAGTGATGCCCTGCGCAAGGCTATGGGTAAGAAGCTCATTGACAAGCTGAACCACATGTACCCCAAATTCATTGAGGGCGGAAAGGCCAACGGACACGACCCGAAGGCTCTCGAGAAGATTTGGAACGACTGGCGTGCCTTCGCATCGTATGCCTTCAACAAGAGCCACGCCACCTGCTACTCCTGGGTGGCATACCAAACGGCTTATCTGAAAGCCAACTATCCCTCGCAATACATGGCCGGCGTGATGAGCCGAAGCCTGGCGGACATCAACACGGTGTCGAAACTCATGGACGAGTGCAAGAGCATGGGCATCAGCACCCTGGGGCCGGATATCAACGAGAGTTACCTGAAGTTCAGCGTTACGCACCAAGGGGACATCCGCTTCGGCATGGGAGCCGTGAAGGGTGTGGGCGAAGCGGCGGTGATGGAAATCATCAACCAGCGCGAGAAGCACGGCCCATACAAGTCGGTTTTCGACCTCGTGGAGCGTATCAACCTGACTACCTGCAACAAGAAATCGCTTGAAGGCCTGGCCTTGGCCGGCGCATTCGACAGCTGCGGCAATATCCCCCGCGAAGCATACGTCGAACCGGACGAACGGGGCAACACGTTCCTTGACCTGCTGGTGCGCTACGGCAACCGCTATCAGGCAGATCAGGCAGAAAACAGCCTGTCGCTCTTCGGACCGGCTGAGACCATTGAGATTGCCAAGCCGGAACCTCCCAAGGAGATTGAACGATGGAGTGATCTGAAGCGGCTGAACAAGGAGCGCGACCTGATTGGCATCTACATCTCCGGCCATCCGCTCGATGCCTACAAAATCATCATCGAAAAGGTGTGCAACACGCAGATGGTGCAGCTGGAAAACCTGAGCGAACTGGCCGGGCGCGACCTGACCTTCGGCGGCATCGTCACCTCTGTTCGCGACACACAGACCCGCAACGGCAAGCCCTGCGGCTTCGTCAAAATGGAGGACTACAGCGGTGCCGGCGAGCTGGCCCTATTCGGCGATGAATGGGCCAGGCTGAAGGGATATTTCAACGAGGGTTACTCCCTCTTCATCACAGCCCGCGTGGAACAACGCCGATGGAAGGAGGGGATGTACGATATGAACATAGGCCGGGTGGAGTTCCTGTCGGATGTGAAGGACCAGAAGGTCAAATCGATCACTGTCTCCATCCGCCTCGATGCGCTGACGGAGCCGGATGTCATTGAGCTGAACAGCATCATCAAGAAGTCGAAAGGCAACACCGACGTTTACTTCAACGTCGTCGACATCCGCCAGCAACAGAACCTGATGCTGCAAAGCAAACTGCACCGTTTGACGGTGGACAAGGAACTGATTGATTTCCTGGACAACACGCCAGCCTTCGACTATAAAATCAACTGACGGCAACCTCCCCAGCAACGGAAAGCGGATCCGACATGAAAACGCATTGGTTTTCATATCGGATCCGCTATTGTGTGGTCAATCATTCAGACCGTAAGATTTACAATCCATCCGGCTCAATCACAAAAGTAAAATCGTGGTTAGCATAGGGAATGAGGTATTTTTCCATGGGCCAGGCTCCCCAAGAGTCAATACAGCCGAGACCCATTTGGCGTTGAGAGATATGCACCACAGTGAAAGGACGCGGCGTGAGGTCGCCGGAGTGAGACTGATGGGCATCCTTTGAAGGTCCGTCGTCGAGGTCCTCGGTGAGATAAGGCAGTGCGGCCATTTCGAGCGGAGCCGGACCGTAGAACTTCAGGCCGTTTCCGTTCTCAGCGTGGTAAACGCCCCACCAGCGCACATCCGTGTGGTTGCCGCTCTCTTGCGGACGAACATAAGGATAATATTGGTCAGCCACACAGCTTTCGTAGTGTCCAAGGAAAGTAGAGACATGACGATCCACGTAATTCTCGATAGGGCCACGACCATAGTAAGCAATCTTATCGAAAGCCTCCGGCATCACCAACGACATACCGAAGCGGGGCAAGACAGGCTTTTCTTTGGCCTTTTCATCAACCGTCAGCTGCTGGTTCACCACCAGTTTCCCGGTGGGCGTAAGTGTATAGGTCAGCTTCAGCTTAGCTTGCAACTCTGGCAGAGAATATTCGGCCACCACCTGACGTGCCATGCCAACGCTCTGTTCCTTCAGGCTTTCGAGCTTGTATGTCGGATTTTTCCATGCTGCAAGCCTGTTCTGCAAACCAGCTCCGTAGTCGTTGTCGGTAGGAGCACGCCAGAAGTCAGGGCGCAGCGAGTACCCCTTTTCAAACATCGGGTTGCCCTCCACATCGAGATAATCCACCCATCCTGTACTTTTGTTGAAAGTAACTTCCGTGCCGCCGGCCTTCAGTGTGAGGCAAGCCAGTTGCTCGGTTTTCGTAACCCACTCCTTCTGTTCAGCCACAGCCTTCTTGCCGGGCATGATAACCTTGGGTGTGGCAGGAAGTTCGGTGATGAGCTGCTCCATCTGCGGATAGCGGTAGTCGGAAAGAACGAACTCCTGACGAGCCACACACTGGCCTGCAGGAAGCAGTTGCTCGGAGTTGTTGAGCGTATAGAACGCCTGCAGCACCTGTTCGCCGCTGCCTTGTTGCCGGAAGCCGGGCAGGGCGAGCGTCACCTTCTGCTGCGGGCCGGCCTTCACGGCAACAGGTCCGCCGGAGCTCACCTCCTTGCCGTTGTCCAACAGTTTCCAGCTGAGGGAAACATTGGAGAGATCCTTGAAGAAATGCTCATTGAACACCTCCACCTGACCCGATGCGGCATCCTTCAGCGTGGTCCAGATGTCCTGATAATAATAGGCCACCTCGTCGGCGTGCGGATTGGGCTTGCGGTCAGGACTTACCAAGCCGTTGCAGTTGAAGTTGTGGTCAGAAGCGGGATAGCGTCCGAAGTCGCCGCCGTAGGCATAGATTTCCTTGTCCTCCTTGTTCTTGCTGCGGATGGCCTGATCCACGAAGTCCCAGATGAAACCGCCCTGATATTTTGGATATTTGCGCACCAATTCCCAATATTCTGCGAAGCCGCCTTCAGAGTTACCCATGGCATGGGCATACTCACACTGGATGAGCGGACGCGTCTGCTTTTCGTCCTTGGCATATTGCTCACAGTAATCGTAAGACACATAC
>SFQP01000043.1 GCA_004562975.1 bacterium | reverse complement strand
GGCGTGAAATCGGCCATCGGGCCGGGCTTCCTCATTCTCCTCGGCATTGAAGAGGCCGACACGCGCGACGATGCCGACTGGCTTTGCAAAAAAATCAGCAGCCTGCGCGTTTTCAACGATGAAAACGGCGTGATGAACCGCAGCATCCTGGACACCGGCGGCGAAGCCCTCGTCGTGAGCCAGTTCACCCTCATGGCATCGTACAAGAAGGGCAACCGCCCCTCCTACATCCGCGCCGCAGGCCACGCCCACGCCATTCCCCTCTACGAATATTTTGTGCAAACCCTCGAAACACTCCTGCCACACCCTGTGGGCACGGGCGAGTTCGGCGCGGATATGCAGGTGGAGCTGGTCAACGACGGCCCAGTGACCATCTGCATGGACACGAAAAACAAAGAATAACCCACCCTCCCCATTTCTTCCGGAAAAAACATGGAACCTACTTCCCAATCGCCCACCCTGGCCGAAGCCCAGCAGATGGTGGACCACTGGATACGCACCTACGGCGTGCGTTACTTCAGCGAACTAACCAACATGGCCTGCCTCACGGAGGAGGTGGGCGAACTGGCCCGCGTGATGAGCCGCAAGTACGGCGACCAGTCGTTCAAGGCTGGCGAAAGCACCGACCCGGCGGACGAGATGGCCGACGTGCTCTGGGTGCTCCTCTGCCTGGCCAACCAGACGGGCGTAAATCTCAGCGAAGCCTTCAGCCGCAACCTGGAAAAGAAGACACGCCGCGATGCCACGCGCCACTTGGAAAATCCGAAACTGAAATCATAAAAACCATATCCCCATCATGAACGAAAACCATTGCCACTGCCACCACGAACACCACGAAGAGGCAGCTCCCTCCAACATCTACGAACAGGCTTTTGCCAAATACGACCTGCACCTCCACGACGAGCACGTCAGCGAGGCCGTTCACCGCTTGGTAAACGACCGCTGCGCCGACTACAATACGCCGGAAGTGAAACGCACCCTGCTCGGCACCGTAGAGCTCACCACCCTGAAGGTAACGGACTCGCAGGAGAGCGTACTGGCCTTCACCGAGCGCGTCAACCGCTTTGCCGACGAACACCCTGACCTCCCCCACTTGGCCACCATCTGCGTTTACCCCAACTTTGCGAAGATCGTGAGCGAATCGTTGGAGGCCGACGAGGTGGAAGTGGCCTGCGTGGCAGGCGGGTTTCCCTCGTCGCAAACCTTTCTCGAGATAAAAACAGCCGAAACCGCGCTGGCCGTCCACGACGGTGCCACGGAGATTGACTGTGTGCTCAATGTGGGTGCTTTCCTCAGCGGCGACTACGAAACGTGTGCCGACGAGATTGCCGAAATCAAGGCCGCCGCAGGAGGCCGTCCGCTCAAGGTGATACTGGAAACGGGCGCGCTGCAGACAGCGGTGAACATCAAGAAAGCATCCATACTGGCCATGTACGCCGGCGCGGATTTCATCAAAACGTCAACGGGAAAAATCGAACCTGCCGCCACGCTCGAAGCCGCCTACGTCATGTGTCAGACCATCCGCGAGTACCAAGCCGAAACGGGCCGCCTCGTGGGCTTCAAGGCCGCCGGAGGCATCAAGACGGTGGACGAAGCGGTACAATTCTACACCGTGGTGCGCGAACTGTTGGGCGAGGATTTCATTGCCCAAGGCTTGTTCCGCATCGGCACCAGCCGCCTGGCCAACCTCTTGGTGAGTGACATCCTCGGAAAGGACGTGGAACCGTTCTAATCCCCGGTTTCCGGACCTTCCAAGTCCTACAACGGGCTAATCATCCTAATTACCACACAGCATCTTGTCGTCATCAGGGCGCAAGATGCTGTTTTTGGTGGATTTCAGCCCGGCAGCGGCCGTTTCTGACAAGACATGAGGAGAATTACAGCACAGGCCAGAAAACCGCCACAGGACTAAAATTTCAGGAAAGGGGATGGCTGGTTTTTCAGGACATAGATTGTACATTGGCAATTGGCGATATGGAGCTCTTCACGTACGGCAAGCGAAGAGAAAGTGACAAGCGGTGACAATCGGGCAGTGGATTTTCGCTCAGATTCAGCATTGACATTAACATATTTAACCTTCTTAGGCGGTTTTTGTGTCAATCTGTTTCACGAGCGCGGGCTTTGAATTTTCAAAGCCTACTTGAGAAATTCCAACTCGCCGTACTGATTTTACGGAACTGGGTGTGAAAAATTTTACACTGGGCTTAGAATTTTCTGGACTAGGCCTTGAAAATCCGAAGCCTGGCCTCGTAACGCCGAAAGCAGGACAAAAAAACAAGGAAGTAGGCCCGGGATGCAGCCTCCTTCCTTTTGCTATCTCAAAGGTAAGCATTCAAACGCGAAATCCCAAATCCACAATGATTGAATTAACAATCTGAATTTTCCTTAAAGGGGATAGATTCAATCTGTTCCGGGAAAGCTGGTATCGGAATACGGACCATCAAAGGGCTTGAACCGGATGAAAACGAAAAACAACAAGAAACAACGTCAAAGCGAGAAGCGTTGTTTCCTGTTGTTCTATTTATCGTCAAAAACGTGGTGATTACCACTTACGTTCCACCACAAAATCAATGTAGTCATTGAGGGATTGTCTGACCTCGGGATGATGCCAGGCGGGCAGCAGCGACAAAGCCTGCTGGCGCAACTCTTGCATCCGCTGTTCAGCGTAGTCAATGCCCCCGGCCTGCTTGGTAAACTCGACCAGATGGGCTATTTCATCGGGCGTGGCCTCCCCTTTCTTGATATGGGATGCCCATACTTGAGCCTCCGTGTTGTTTGTTTCGCGCAAGGCATAGATGGCCGGCAAGGTCAGCTTCCCTTCCGCCATGTCGTTGCCCGTGGGCTTGCCTATGGTTGCATCTGAAAAATAGTCGAAGATGTCATCGCGGATTTGAAAGCACAAACCTATCAACTCTCCGAAACGGCGGGCGCGCTCCACGTACTCGGCATCGCCACCAGACGAGATGGCACCCAACTCGGCACAGGCGGCAAAAAGAGCCGCCGTTTTGTGGTTGATAATCCTGAAATATGCCTCCTCCGATACGCTCTCCGTACGGATGTTGGAGAGCTGGAAAATCTCACCCTCAGAGAGCGTGCCGCCAAGGCGCGAGATGATTTCCACCACACGGATGTCGCTCGTCCGCGCTGACTGAAGCAACGCTGCGGAGAGCAGATAGTCGCCCAAAAGCACCGCCACCTTGTTGTCGTAGACGGCGTTCACAGAGCGTTGACCACGCCGTTGCGCACTCTCGTCCACCACGTCGTCGTGAACCAACGATGCGGTGTGGAGCAGTTCCAAAGTGACCGCCGAACGTAACGTCTTCTCCCCCACTTCGCCCAACTCCTTGGCCATGAGCAGCACCAAAATGGGACGCATCATCTTCCCCTCGCGACGGCGTACATAGTCAAGCGCATGGCCCAGGAAGTCGTCATCGTGGGTCAGTGCGTTGTCAAAAAGAGCCTTGTAGCGGAGTAATTCGTCAGCCACCGGCCGACGGATAACGGAAAGTTTGTCCATGCGTTGTGTGTTTGAGCGGACAAAAGTAAACATTTATCGTTGAGTTCAGCTGGCTTTTGCGTAATTTTGTGTCGTTGGGAGCTGCAAAAGCTCTCATTCCCTAACAATTAGTACAAATTCCTACCATGCAAACCCTCTATTTGCTCGATGCCTACGCACTGATTTACCGTGCCTACTACGCCCTGATCCGCAGTCCGCGCATCAACTCCAAAGGACAGAACACATCGGCCATTTTCGGCTTTGTCAATACGTTGAACGACGTGCTCCGAAGTCATCACCCCGACTTCATCGGCATTGCCTTCGACCCCGCCGGCGGCACTTTCCGCCATGAGGCTTATCCGGAATACAAGGCGCAGCGCGAAGCCACGCCGGAGGACATCCGACTGTCGGTGCCCATCATCAAGGACATCATCCGGGCTTTCCGCATCCCCATCCTGGAAGTGGCGGGCTACGAGGCGGACGACGTAATCGGCACCCTGGCCCGGAAAGGGGCGGAGCAGGGACTGGAGGTGCGGATGGTGACTCCCGACAAGGACTATGCGCAACTCGTGACCCCAAACATCAAGATGGTACGCCCCGGCACGGGCAGCAAACCGGCCGAGGTGATGGGCGAAGCGGAGGTGTGCGAAAAATATGGCGTGACATCGACGGCTCAAATCATCGACCTGCTCGGACTGATGGGCGACACGGCGGACAACATTCCCGGTTGTCCCGGCGTGGGGGAGAAAACGGCGGTGAAACTCATCAGCCAGTTTGGCGGCATCGATGAACTGCTCAACCGCACGGAGGAACTGAAAGGGGCAATGCGCAAGAAAGTGGAGGAGAACGCCGAACAAATCCGTTTTTCCAAATTCCTCGTCACCATCAAAACGGATGTGCCCATCGAGCTGGACAAGGAAAAACTCAGATTGAAGGAACCGGACCGCGAAGCACTGCGTAAAATTTACGAAGAATTGGAGTTCCGCTCCTTCATCAAGAAGTTGGACGAAGAGGAGGGCTATTCGCAAAAAAATGTAAACAATTGGGGCGCGCTCTTTGGCACAGATACGGACGAACTCCCGACTGGAATAAATAAACCCATCCACAAAACGCTAAATGACTTGCCTCACGATTATGTTTTCATTGATAATGAAGAGAATGCGCGGCAGCTTTGTGATAAATTATTGACTTTTGACACTGTGGCAATGGACACGGAAACGACATCGGTGGAGGCTATCAGTGCAAAATTGGTGGGGATGAGCTTTGCTGTGGAGGGTGGACGTGCCTGGTACGTGGCCGTTCCACGTGAAACGGAGGCGGCGCAGCGCATGGTGGAAATTTTCCGCCCGTTCTTTGAAAACGGAACAATCACGAAGGTGGGGCAAAATCTGAAATACGATATCACGGTGCTGGCCAACTATGACGTTCGCCCCACCCCACCCTTGTTCGACACCATGCTGGCGCACTACCTCATACAGCCCGAGCTGCGGCACAACATGGACTACCTCGCGGAAATCTATCTGGACTATCAAACGATACACATCGAGGAGCTGATCGGACCCAAGGGGAAGAACCAACGCAACATGGCGGACTTGCCGCCCCGGAACATCTGCGACTACGCCTGCGAGGATGCCGACGTGACGCTCCAACTGATGCACCCGCTGAAGAAGGAGCTGGAAGAGAACGGACTGATGCGGGTGTTCTGCGACATAGAGATGCCGCTCATGCCGGTGCTGGCGAAAATGGAACGCAACGGCGTGGTGCTCGACACGGAGGCACTGGCCGAAACGGGCCGCCACTTCACAGAAAGGATGGAACAGCTCGAAAAGGAGATTTTCGAGCTGGCGGGCCACCCCTTCCTGCTGACTTCACCCCGACAGGTGGGCGAGGTACTATTCGATGAGCTGAAACTGAACGAGAAGGCGAAGAAGACGAAGAGCGGACAGTACTCCACCGGCGAAGAGGTGCTGGAGGCGTTGAGGGCGAAGCATCCCATTGTGGGTAAGATATTGGCGCACCGTGGACTGAAGAAGCTGCTCAGCACGTATGTGGAGGCATTGCCCAAACTTATCCATCCGGCAGAACATACCGGTGCGCGGCGACGACGGAAAGGAAATACGCAAAGCGTTCGTACCCGAGGAGGGCTGCATCTTTTTCTCGGCGGACTATTCGCAAATCGAGTTGCGCATCATGGCGCACCTCAGCGCCGACGAGCACCTCATACAGGACTTCCGCGAAGGGCGCGACATCCATGCGGCCACTGCGGCACGTGTGTACCACAAACCCATTGAAGAGATTTCGCGCGATGAGCGGCGCAAGGCGAAAACGGCGAACTTCGGCATCATCTACGGCATCTCGGCCTTTGGTCTGGCAGAACGGATGGAGGTGAGCCGAACGGAAGCGAAAGAGCTGATTTCCAGCTATTTCAACACCTACCCCCGGGTGCAGCAGTTCATTGACGAGAGCATCGAAAAGGCACGCTCTCAGGGGTATATCCTCACGGAGTTCGGGCGTCGCCGTTACTTGCCGGACATCACCTCGCGCAATGCCGTGGTGCGTGGCTATGCGGAGCGCAACGCCGTGAACGCACCGATCCAAGGCACGGCGGCGGACATCATCAAGCTGGCCATGATCCGCATTGACCAACGCTTTGAACGCGAAGACATCCGCTCGAAAATGATACTGCAGGTTCACGATGAACTGAACTTCTCGGTGTGGCCCGATGAACTGGACCGAGTGCGCCACATCGTGGTGGAGGAAATGGAAAACGCCTTTGCCATGGAAGTTCCCTTGGTGGCCGAATACGGCACAGGCAGCAACTGGCTCGAAGCGCACTGATCCGGCGGATAAACGCACCGGAATATCCAACACACCCTACTCCACACAGCACAAAAATCCCCCGCAACCGAACCGTTGCGGGGGATTTTTTTGAAATATGAGGAAGCAACGCGTGTTGCCCATCTTGTTAATTAAGCGGGAAAGACATACCGAGGGAGATGTTGCCGTTGGCACTCTTCAAAGGGATGCACTGCTTGCTCAGTTTGCCGAAGAAGCGGTCGGTACCGATGAAGAAGTTGAAATGCTTGGCGTGCAGGTCAAGCACCATACCGCCCGTCACACCCGTAGAGGTGAACGACATATTGGCCGTGTATTCCAGCCACTTCAACGGACGTACCGTGGCGGAGAACATACCCGAGTGCCAGCTGTACTGTCCGGCCAGGCGACCGCTGTAGAGGAAGCCGAAGCGCAGGTTGCGGTAAGCGGGCAGCGTGTACTCGGCACCTACGTTGATGGTAGCCGCCAGGGCGCGAGTATCCGTCTTCTTAGCCTCTTCATCCTCGTAAACGGAGAAGATATTCTCCAAGTCGTCCGTGATGGCATCAAGCTGGTCATCGATCTGGTTCGTTTCCGTCTTGCTACCGCCTGCATACACATCCTCTTCAAAGCCGTCGAACGTCCACGTACCGGCCGAAGAAGCCTGATAGGCATCCTTCCAGCTGATAAAGCCGAGGTCGGTGATGGCGGCACTGAGGCGGAGGTCATCCGTCACGTCGTAAACGGCACCGAGGTCGAAGCCCAGACCGAAGCCCGAAAGACCGCCCTTGAACTCGTCCAAGCCCGAAATGCGGCGGCGTTCCGTGCGATTACCGTTCTCGTCCACGTAATTCTTGTCGGCACCTTCATACTCCAACGTACTCTTCATGAGCGCGGCCGAAGCCTTGATTTTACCGTCAATGTCCCAATGGTCGTCACTCATGTGCAGGTTCAGCTTGTCCACTTTGAGGTCAGCATAAGCAAGTCCGAAGAGGAACTTCATCTTGGCACCCACCGTCAGCTTGTCGCCGATTTTCCGTGAGTGTCCCAGTCCCAGTTCCATGTAGTTCTCCGTGCGCAAGCCCAAGTCATCGATGGTATAATCCTCTTTCGCGCCCGTTTCCTTCATAAACTCGAAGAGCGATTTCGGGAGCACCATGCCCGTGTTCGAGCGGAGGTTCATTTCGATGAGGTTCACACCTCCCCAGCCACGCCAGGCCACGCCGGCCAGCTGGTATTTGAGGTGAACGGAGAGTTTGTTCTTGTCCTTCAGGTCGCCCAGGAAGTCGGCTGCATCCACGTCAGGGTGCATGAAGGTGGTGTACTGCCGGCCTTCTACCCCGTAGCCCTGCCACGTGGGGTCCATTTTGTACACGAAGTTCTCCAGGCCGAAGTTACCCGTCAGACCCAGGTTCAGGTTGCCCAGCACCAGCGGCATGGACATATACGGTGCGTCGAGCAAGGCAGGGTTCATTTCGTGCTTATAGTTCGACGTCTGCATGAAATAAGTGGAGCGGAGCTCCTGCGCAGCGGCTGGTAAAGCGGTTGCGGTGGCCAACAATAAGGCTGCTATCTTGTTTTTCATTGTGAGGTATCTGTGAAGTTAAAAGAAAGTGTCTGCATCATCAGTTAAAGTCGCCAATCACCTTACCCGTGAGGTAAAGACGCACATCGGCAAAGCGGAGATACTGCGTGGAGCAAAGCTCATGTACTTTTCCGTTCACGTCGTTGGCGGCCTTCACGCTGAATTTCAGGCGGTCCATCTTCTGGAGCAGGGAGGGTTCGTCAAGGGTGGCGGAGATTTCCACCTGAGCTTCATTCACGTTCGTGCCGTCGCCGGCAGGAACCTTAATCTCACTGAAATTGATGCCGGGAACCACGTCGCCGTTCACGTCATAAGCCGTGATGGTAGCCACGAGGTCAAGCGGAATAGTGTTCTGAGCCGTAGCCTTCAGCATCAAGCCCTCAGCCTGGTAGTCCTCCAGGTCCTCGCTCATGCTGTCGGTGCTGTCGTTGTACACAATCGTCAAGCCCTTGTCGAACTGGAAAGGCACATACACCTTATAGTCAGCCGAAGCCTGGTAGTCTTTACCCAGCTGGATGGTATATTCCTTGTCCTGCACGCTCAGTTTGCCACCGGTCAGGTCCACGCGGATTTCGTCGGGCAGCTTCTCGATGAGCGAGCTGAGGTTGTTAGCCTTAGCCTGTACTGCGCCGGCAGGCAGTGTGGGATATTCGGGATCGTAGGGCTTGCCGCTCTGGTAATAGTACACCGTGTTGTGCTGCTTGTCCTCCACCTTCGTAACGGGCAGGTCCACCTTCTTCGTGAAGCCCTGTGCGCCTTTCTTCACCGAGGTCAGTTCGCCGCTCAGGTTCAGGCCCACGGGAATGCTGGTGAGGTCAGCCGTAAACTTCAGTGTCGGGTTGGCGGCACCAATCTTCACAGCATCGTCGTTGAGGAAGTCAGGCAGGGAAGAAGCGATGTCAATCGGATCCACGGTAGGATTGATTTCGGGAGCGAACTTACCCGTCACCTGTTCAATGTCAATCTTGCTGCTGTTGCCCAAGGAGAGGGTCAGGTAGATGGTGGCGTAATCAGAAAGGCCAAGGTTGAAAGCGGCAGAAGATTTGAAGTACACCTGACCATATATACCAGCCTGCAATACTGGACGGCCATTTGCTTCCTTGTTGAACACCAGTTTGCCGTTCTGAGGCACTCCGTTGCCCTTCGTGTCCACCTTATCAACCACAATGGAGCAGATGATACCGTTTGCGGGAATTGTGGTGAGTGCTCCCTTATGGGTAAGCACATTGTCATCCGATAAATCCCAGGAATCTTTGGGATATTCGCGCACTTCCAGCAGACTGGGGATGGTGATGCTGAAGTTTTCGATCTTTTCGATGTCAAGCTTTACGTTTTTGCTCTTGTCGACAACTAATTGCAGCGAAACCCTCATGTCCTTCACGTCAGCCGTTTTGATTTCGCTCACTTCTTCGGGCACGTCCACCGTTAATTCCACGGCGGCTTGAGCATTGGCTATACCGTTAAAGGTAACTCCGGCTTCCACCGGCAGGCTGGCGTTGGGCGGCAATTGATTGACCAAGTCGCCCAGCTGCTCTTTGGCTTTTGTATAGTTCAACACATTCTCACTACCTTGGATTTTTGAATCCTTGAACGAGGCCGACACTTCATTCACATGGATATTGAAGTTCGTCGTGCCTTCCTCCACCAAGTAGTAAAGGTTATTGGCATCCAGCTTTACGGACTCGTCCAAGTCAAGGATATCGCCCAGAAGAATCTTTTCCGTATTGCCCATTTTCAGTTTCAGCCCGTCAGAGCCGAGCCCCATCGTCAAGTCCACGCTGTCCAGATCGTAGTCGTCGCTCACGCAACCGGTGGTCAACATGGCCGTTCCTGTACATAACGCACCGATGGCAATCAAATGCTTCAAAGATAGAATTGACATACCTGTAATGTTTTAGGTTAGTATTAAGGGATAGATTATTATTAGCGAAGATTAAAAAAATTCTGTTTCGTCCTGAGATAAAAATTGTTTCCTTTTGCTGCAAAAATACGCTATTAAATCAAAAATCCTATGATTTGTTTAAAAAATTGCAGAGAAACCGGAAACAATATGACTTTTCATGACAAATATTTTAACTTTGTCGCCGAAACGGATAAGGGAAACGGGTGGAAATCCCGTGCAGTCCCGCTGCTGTAAGTTCCATTATTGTCAGTCCACATTGGCCACTGCCGCCCCGAAACAGGGCGGACGGGAAGGCGGACCGGACAGGGACAAGCCAGAAAACCTGCCGTTCTCACAGGCGCAGCATGCGCCGTCCCGAAGCCCCGAGGAGGGCCGGAGGGAATTACATCTCTCATCTTCTGTCATACACTCCCCGTATGAAGTTACTCCTGCGCCCCAACGTGTGCCGGAGCTGGCTTGCCGGCATCAGCCTGTGGGCTGCCCAAGCCATGGCCATGGAAGGCTTCACCCTGCCCTGCCCCACCCTGCCCGACAGCCTCGGCACGGCGGAGGTCACAGCCCCGCGCCGGCTCGCCGCACTCAGCTCCCCCACCCCCGTGCAACGGCTCGACTCCGCCGACTTCCGACGGCAAGGCATCACCTCCGTGGCCGATGCCCTGCTCCGTATGGCCGGTGTCAACCTGCGCGACTACGGCGGAGCCGGCGGACTGAAAACGGTGAGCGTGCGCGGCCTCGGAGCGGCACACACCGCCGTGGCCTACGACGGTCTCTGCCTCTCCGACCACCGGCGCGGCGAGATTGACCTGCAACGCTACCACCCCGAACTGCTCCGGAGCATCGAGCTGCAACCCTTGGGCGAAAGCTCCCTGCTCTGCCCCGTGCGCAACCTCTCGGCGGCGGCTGTGGTCAGCCTCTCCGCCTTCCGCCCCGACACGCTGCGGCGCGGCCTCGGCGGCACCGCCACGCTCAAGCAGTCGGCCTTCGGCAGCTACCACGCGCTGGGCTCCCTCGAAGGGCGCACGGGCAGCCGCTCGGCGGCCTCGCTCTGCGGCGATGCCTTCTGGAGCCAAAACGACTACCCTTTCCACGTGGCCAACGGCGTGGCCTCTACCCGCCTGCGGCGCACCAACAGCGAGATGCGCGGCGGCTCGGCCGAGGGGCGGTGGTGGCAGCGCATGGAGAACGGGCTATGGGAGAGTACGGCAGGATTTTACCGGAACAACCGCCAACTGCCGGGACAGGTCATACTGTATGTCAACGAGAACCACGAACGACTGAAGGAAACCTCCGCCTTCGCCCAGACACGCCGCACTTTCCGCCCCGGCGGGCGCACCGAAGCCTTTGCCGCCCTGCGTTACCAATGGCAGCACACGGCCTACAGCGACATTGATGCGCAGTACCCCGGCGGTGCGTTGCGCCAACGCTATGTGCAGCAGGAAGTCTATGCCGACCTTTCCCACGCCTGGCTCCACAGCAACCTCCGGCAGGACAACCGTGCGCTGCGCACGGGCTGGCTGCAAAGCCTCTCGGCGCAGGTCGTGGCGGGCCGCTTCAAACTGCTGGTGCGCGGGGCTGACTTGTGGTACCGCGATGAGAGCCGCACCGCTGCCTCGGCTGCGAATGCCGGCAGCACGCGCCATTACCACGCCTTCACGCCCATGGCCTCGGCCTCCTGGCAGCTGTGGCGCGCTCCGGTGGGTGTGTTTCTGCGGGCGGGATGGCAGCAGAGCTACCGTCTGCCCACTTTCTCCGAAGCCTACTTTGACCACCTGGGACAGGCTGCCCTGCGTCCCGAGCGGACCAATCAGTGGAACTGTGGCATCACCATCTCGACACAACCGGCGGCCTGGTGGCCCGGGCTTACGCTGACGGTGGACGGCTACGCGAACCGCGTGAGCCACCGCATCGTCTCCGTGCCCTACACGCTCTTTGTATGGCGCACGCTCAACATGGGGCGGGTCGATGCCCACGGTCTGGATGCCACCCTGGCCTCCCACTGGCAGCCCGCGCCGCAGTGGGCGTTGCGGCTCACGGCCAACTATTCCTTTCAGCGCGTGGCGGACCGCACCTCGCCGGGTGCTGAAACCTACGGCAACCAGTTGGCCTACACGCCGCGCCACAGCGGGGCTGCCTCCGTAGATTGCGAAACGCCCTGGCTGTCGCTCACCGCCCATTGCCGCTATGCTTCTGAGCGGTGGAGCACCAACGAACATCTGCCCACCACTTCTCTGCCGGCCTACTGCGAATGGGGCTTTACCATGGCGCGTTCGTTCGCCACGGGCCATTGCCGGCTGGACCTCCGCGCCGACTTGCTCAACGCTTTCAACCGCCGCTACGAGATTGTACGCCGCTACCCCATGCCGGGCCGGGCCTATTGTCTGACGGCGCGCCTGCACTTCTGACGCGGCGGCACCTGCCTCCCCTACCCTGACTATTGTCTTTCATAAAATACATTCACTATGTTCAAACACTTCAAACTGGCAGCCTGCGTGCTGCTGCTTTCGGCCGGTTTCGCGGCCTGTTCCGATGACGATGAACCTGACCTCATCATCGACCCCACCCCCCCCAACTACGGCCCCTCGGCCTATGTGGTGAACCAGGGCAACATGTACGGCGGTGTGTCGGGCAGCATGGACTGCATCTACCTCATGGTGGGATACACCGCCCCGGACGCATTCTATGCCGCCAACCGTCAGTCGCTGGGCGACTCTCCGCAGCAAGCCGTGCGCTACGGCAGCCGCATCTACGTGCCCGTGTTCGGCTCCAACCTGCTGTGGGTGCTCAATGCCTCGTCACTGCAGATTGAGGCGCAGCTGCGTGTGAACGAGCCCGAAGCCGTGTGTGGCGCAGCGGGCTACGTGTTCGTGGCCGGCAACGACGGTTATGTCACGCGCATCGACACACTCACCTTCACGCCCTCCGAGCCTGTTGCCGTGGGGCCCAACCCTGCTGGTCTGGCGGCATCGGGCAAGGAGGTCTATGTGAGCATCAGCGACGGCTACAACTATGCCAACGGTTATGCCGACGGCAAGAAGGTGGCTGTGATCCACGCCGAAAGCCTCAGCCTGCTGAAATACATTGAGGTGGGCCTCAACCCCGGCGCCTTGTCTGCCAACTCGAAGGGCGAGGTCTTCGTGCTCTCGCGCGGCAACTACTACGATGTGCTGCCCAAGGTTCAGAAAATCGCTACCGACGGCACGGTCACGGACTACTGCAACGGTTCGATCTTCACGCTCTCCGACGACTGTCTCTATGTCATCGACGCGCAGGCTGACTACACCAGCAACACCAGCTCCGTGAGCCTCTTCCGCATGAACACACTGACGGACACGCGCACCGACATCACCTTGGACGCTGAAGCCACACCGGGTATGCCCACGGCCATCGATGTGGAACCCGCCACGGGAAACATCTACATCTGCTCGGACAAAGGCCCGTCGGACTACGACAAATCGGGCTACGTTTACCGCCTCGCCCCTTGGGGAGAACTGCTCCAACGCTACGATGCAGGCATCCATCCCTTCGGCGTGGTGTTCAAATAAGCGCAAGCCTGCCAGGTTTTTTGCTCCATGCTTCACAAGTCCTAGAGTTGTTCGCACAACTCTAGGACTTGTGAAGCTTTCTACAGGTTGTTATAGATTGCTATAGTTATCTATAGCTTCTATAGTCATCTATAGTTATCTATAGCCTTCTATCCCTCCGCGCTTCTATATACGTCTTTTTGCCTTTGAAAAAATCCTGAAATTCTTGACCTAAATCAAGAATTTAATTCAATTTCTCATTTTTATCCACCCCGATAAGCTTCTTTTAAACCTCCGCTCAAATTTCTCACCGCGTTACTGTCCGATACGGCAAAACCGTCACATACTCACGCCTAACTAAAAACCGATACAGCCAATCCCCCTCTCCCACTCCACCCACACCACTCTGGCCCGCATTACTCCATTGGTAGCCATAAACTCCTGTGTATTACCTAAAAAACCAAAGAAATGCTTACTTTTGCCCCAAAATTTATTAACCCTACGAAAAAACAGGCCGGACATGAAAGAATTCATGCGCGTGATGCAACTATATGTCAAGCCCTACAAACTATACCTTGTCGGCTCATTGGTGTTTAACCTGCTCTCGGCTATACTCAATGTATTCTCCTTCGTATCCATCATCCCCATGCTGCAAATGCTCTTCGGCATTGACCAGAACCGCTATGAGTTCATACCATGGTCGGCAGCGGGCATGAGCATGAAGGACATCGCCATAAACAATATGTACTGGTACACCACAGAACTGATGGACCAATACGGAGCGGCCACGGCACTGCTCTTCATCGGCCTCTTCCTCGTTACGGCCACACTCCTGAAAACAAGCTGCTACTTTGCCTCGGTGGGCATCATGGTGCCGCTGCGCACGGGCATCGTGCGAGACATCCGCTCACACGTGTACCACAAAATCACTTCCCTGCCGCTCTCGTTCTTCTCGGACGAAAGGAAAGGGGACATCATCGCGCGCATGAGCGGCGACGTGAACGAGATAGAGAACTCCATCACGGGCTCTTTAGAGATGATTATCAAAAACCCTATCCTGCTGGTGTGCTACTTCGGCGTGCTGATTTACGTGTCGTGGCAGCTCACGTTGTTCACCCTCGTGGTGCTGCCGCTCATGGGCTGGCTCATGGGACGCATAGGCCGCAAGCTGAAACACCGGAGCTTGGACGCACAGAACAAGTGGAGCGACACGATGGCGCAACTGGAGGAGACGCTCGGCGGTATGCGCATCATCAAGGCGTTTACGGCGGAACACAAAATGACGGAACGCTTCGACCGCTGCACCAACGAATTCCGGAAGGCTTCGAGCCGCGTGGCGGTGAGACAGGCTTCGGCCCACCCCGTCAGCGAGTTCCTCGGCACGGCACTCATCGTGCTGGTGCTGTGGTACGGCGGCACACTGATTTTCTCGGACCACTCGCCCATCGACGCACCTACCTTTATCTTCTACATGGTCATCCTATACAGCATCATCCAACCGCTGAAGGATTTATCGAAAGCATCGTACAACATCCCGAAGGGCATGGCCTCGGTGGAACGCGTCAACAAAATACTCAACGCGGAGAACCCCATCAAGGAAGCAACGAACCCGGTACACGTGGACGGCCTGCACGACTGCATTGAGTTCCGCAATGTGAGCTTCTCGTACAACGGCACGACACCGGTGCTGACGGACGTGAACCTGACGGTGCGCCGGGGACAGACCATTGCCCTGGTGGGACAAAGCGGCTCGGGCAAGTCAACGCTGGTGGACCTCCTGCCCCGCTACCACGACGTGAGCGGAGGCGAAATCCTCATTGACGGGAAAAACGTGAAGACGCTGGCACTCTCGGACTTGCGTGCGCTGATCGGTAACGTGAACCAGGAGGCCATTCTCTTCAACGACTCCTTCTACAACAACATCACCTTCGGCGTGGAACAGGCCACCATGGAGGAGGTTATCGAGGCGGCAAAAATTGCCAACGCGCACGATTTCATCATGGAGAGCGAACAGGGCTACGACACGAAGGTGGGCGACCGGGGCTGCCGCCTTTCGGGCGGACAACGCCAGCGCATCTCCATAGCCCGCGCCATCCTGAAAAACCCGGCCATACTCATCCTTGACGAGGCTACCTCGGCGCTCGACACGGAGAGCGAACGCCTGGTACAGGAGGCACTGGAACACCTGATGAAGACCCGCACCACCATAGCCATTGCGCACCGGCTCTCAACCATCAAGAACGCCGACGAAATCTGCGTGCTTTACGAAGGACGCATCGTGGAACGGGGCACACACGAGGAACTGCTCAAACTGGGGGGATACTACAAACGTCTGAACGATATGCAGCAGCTCTGATACGGGCTGCCCCATTCCCGTCTTTCCATGAAAAAGCCCTTACGCCTTCTTGCGCTGACCGGCTTCCGCGCCACCATGGCGCACTGTAACCTCACGAATCTCATCCCCCATAACCCATAGCAAAGTCTCATGGACAAAATTCTCATCACCGGTGCATCGGGCTTCATCGGCAGTTTCCTCGTGGAGCAGGCCCTGGAGCTGCAAATGGAGGTGTGGGCCGCCGTAAGGCCTACGAGCAGCCGGAAATACCTGCAAGACGAACGCATCCGGTTTATCGAACTGGACCTGGACCGCGAAGAACGGCTGAAGGAACAGCTGAAAGAACACGCAGCGAAACACGGCGCGTTCGACTACGTGATACACGCAGCGGGTGCCACGAAATGCCGCCGGCCGGAAGACTTTGAACGAATCAACGCCGAAGGCACGCTGCACCTGGCACTGAACCTGCTCGAAACGGAGACATTGCGCCCCGGCGGACGTTTTGTGTTCATCAGCTCGCTCAGCGTCTGCGGCCCTATACACGAAATCGACTTCCGCTCCGTGAGCGAGGCGGACACGCCGCTGCCCAACACGGCCTACGGACGCTCGAAGCTGCTGGCGGAACGGTATTTAAGCGAAATCCCCAACCTGAACTACGTGGTGTTGCGCCCGACGGGGGTCTACGGCCCGCGTGAACGCGACTATTTCATGATGGCGCAGAGCATTCGCCGCCACATCGACTTTTCGGTGGGATTCAAGCCGCAGGTGCTTACTTTTATCTACGTGGCCGACCTCGTGCAGGCGGCATTCCTGGCCTTGACTCACGGAACACGCGGAAAGGCTTATATACTCTCCGACGGCAAGAGCTACACCAGCCGCGCCTTCAGCGACCTGCTGCAAAAGGAGCTGGGCGTAAAGCACGTGTGGCACATCGTGGCGCCGCTCTGGGTGCTGTGGTTGGTCTGCCTCATCGCCGGCAAGACGGCGGCATGGCTGGGACGCACGGCCACGCTGAACCTGGACAAATACCGCATCATGCGGCAGCGCAACTGGCAGTGCGACATCGAGGCTGCCCGGCGCGATCTGGGCTACTTTCCGCAGTGGCCGCTCGCCCGGGGGGTGAAGGAGGCGGTGGAATGGTACCGCAAGGCAGGATGGCTCTGAAACCGCCGATAGCCACGCCCTGTTTTTCCCCTCAACCCCCTACCCCATTTCCCCTCCATCATTTTCCTAAACCTTATCAATCTCATGGACGAACCCATACGCCGCAAACCGCTGGGCATAGAGCTGGTTACGCTGGTTTACACGCTCTTTACCACGGTGCTCATCTTTAACCATCAGCACGAGATGTCCGACCCGCTACGACTACTCGAAGGCCGCGCCTTCGTAGTGGCGGGCATGGCGTTGATGTACCTCATTTACCGCGCCCGCCCCAACGGCTACACGCTCCTGTTGCGCTACTTCTTTCCCCTGTCGCTGCTGGGATATTGGTATCCCGACACATACGAGTTTTGCCAGCTGTTCCCCAACCTCGACCACGTGTTTGCCGAGGCCGATGCCCGGTTCTTCGGCTGCCAGCCGGCCATCAGTTTTTCGCAATGGCTGCCCCAGAAGTTCTGGAGCGAGCTGTTCCACATGGGCTACTTTGCCTATTATCCGCTGATTGCCCTGACGGTGCTCTCGCCGCTCTTCGGCCACCGCGAACGCTTTGAGCGCACGGCTTTCATCGTGCTGACGTGTTTCTTCCTCTACTATGCGGTGTACCTGTTCCTGCCCGTGGCCGGTCCGCAGTACTACTTCCACGCCGTGGGCCAGGACCTGATACTGCAAGGCCACTTTCCGCACCTGGGCGACTACTTCCGCTACCACACGGAGCTGGCTCCCGGCCCCGGTCCGCAGGGCTTCTTCCACGATTTGGTGGAGGCCACGCAAGCCTCGGGCGAACGCCCCACGGCGGCCTTCCCCTCATCGCACGTGGGCATGAGCACGGTGCTGCTCTTCCTGCTGTGGAAAGACCGCCGGTGGCTGTGCTACGCCGCGCTCCCGTTCTATTTCTTCCTGTGCTGCGCCACGGTCTACATCCAGGCGCACTACTTGGTCGACGTGGTGGGCGGATGGATTTCGGCCGTCATGTTCTACTTCATCGCCATCGCCCTGTGGAACAGTGAAGTGGAAATCAAATTCGAGAAAAAGGCATAGCCTTCCGTACTCCCGGGGCTGCTCCGGCCAAAGGCTGCTCCACGCGGCCAATGTTTCCGACATTTATTATAATTCACCTCTCCAAATACCATCATGAAAAAGATTTTCCTTACCCTCCTCCTTTCGGCCCCCGCCCTGCTGCTCGGTGCGCAGGAAGCGGCGAAAGGCGGCATCACAGCCGAAATGCTGGCCTCCTTCCGCAAGGCACAGACCACAGACAAGGCCGCCACGACGGCACTGCGTAACGCCCTGGCCGGAACATCCATCAACCAGCTGGCCACCAACCCGAACAATCCGGACGCCAACGACACGTATTTCTCCAACGAGGTGCCTTCCAAGGGCATAACGGACCAACAAAGCTCAGGACGCTGCTGGCTCTTCACCGGACTGAACGTGATGCGCGCACAGATGATTAAGGAGCACAACCTGGGCGAGTTCCAGTTTTCGCAGAGCTACTGCTTCTTCTACGACCAGCTGGAAAAGGCGAACCTCTTCCTCCAGGCGGTCATCGACAACGCCAACAAACCGATGGACGACAAGCTAGTGGAATGGCTGTTCAAGAACCCGCTGTCGGACGGCGGCACGTTCTGCGGCGTGATGGACGTGGTGACGAAATACGGACTGGTGCCGGCCGACGTGATGCCCGAAAGCTACAACGCCAACAACACCTCGCGCATGGCATCCATCCTCTCGCTCAAACTGCGCGAGTACGGCCTCACGCTGCGCAAGGCTGCGGCAAAAGGGGAGAAGGCCGCCGCGCTCCAAAAGCGTAAGACGGAGATGCTCGCCACGGTGTACCGCATCCTGAGCATCTGTCTCGGCGAACCGGTGCAGCAGTTCACATGGACTATGAAGGGAGCGGACGGCAAACCCGTCGGCACGAAGGAATACACGCCGCTCTCGTTCTACAAGGAGTACATCGGCAAGGACCTGAAGAACGATTTCGTCATGGTGATGAACGACCCCTCGCGACCGTACCACAAAACGTACACCATCGACATGGACCGCCACAGCTACGACGGCGCACAGTGGACGTACCTCAACCTGCCGATGGAGGAAATCAAGCCCTTGGCCATCGCCTCCATCAAGGACTCTACGATGATGTACTTCTCCTGCGACGTAGGCAAGTTCCTCAACTCCAAAACGGGCGTGCTCTCGCTGCGTAACTACGACTATGCCTCGCTGTTCGACACAGACTTCCCCATGACCAAGGCGGAGCGCATCAGCACCTTCGCTTCGGCCTCCAGCCACGCCATGACGCTCATGGCTGTCGACCTCGATGCTGACGGAAAGGCGAAGAAGTGGATGGTGGAAAACTCCTGGGGCGCATCAAGCGGCTATCGCGGCCACCTGATCATGACGGACGAATGGTTTGACGAGTATATGTTCCGCCTGGTGGTGGACCGCAAGTATGTGCCGGCGGAAACGCTGCGCCTGCTGGAGCAGAAACCCGTGCAGCTGCCCGCTTGGGATCCGCTCTTTGCCGGCGAAGAGTAACGGGAGTGAAGTTTCGGGAATGGAATAACACTTGCAAGAAAAATATAGTACAATTTGCATTTGCTGTCCCAACACTTCGTTCTCTCTATACGTATTTTTATCCTCAAAAAAAGCATTCACTCTTTCACACAGAGCGTGTTCTCTCCTGATTTTCATACGTTTTGAGTGTGAAGGGTTGAAAATCCAAGTATTCACCGCATAAGGCGCGATAATACCGCATCTCCTGATTTCCAACTGTTTCCTGTGTGAATACCTGTTCCCTCAATCCCTTTGTCTTGTACTGAAATAGGTTGACCAAAAAACCATCAAATTTTAGTACAATGCCATTATCAAAATTCAGTCGTGCGGAGAAGAACCGCATAGTGGA
>SFQP01000042.1 GCA_004562975.1 bacterium | reverse complement strand
TTCGTGCAGCTCAAAGCCTTTGAATACTTGGTGGCGCACGGCCTGCTGCGCCACAACGTGAAGTTCATCCTGGAAGGGGAAGAGGAAATCGGCTCTCCCTCGCTCAACGCCTTCTTGGAACAACACCGTGAACTGCTCCGTAGCGACATCATATTGGTGAGCGACACCTCCATGCTGGCAGCCGACCTGCCCTCCTTGACCACGGGGCTGCGCGGACTGGCCTACTGGGAAATAGAGGTTACAGGCCCCAACCGCGACCTCCACTCCGGCCACTTCGGCGGAGCTGTGGCCAATCCTGTCAACGTGCTGTGCGAGATGCTGGCCAAGGTGGTCGACGGGCAGGGACGCATCACCATCCCCCATTTCTACGACGATGTGGAGGAGCTTCCGGCCGAAGAGCGCGCCATGATAGCCTCCATACCCTTTGATGAGGAACGCTACAAGCAGGCCATCGGTGTGGACGAGCTGCGCGGCGAGGCCGGCTATTCCACCATCGAACGCAACGCCTGCCGCCCCTCGTTCGACATCTGCGGTATTTGGGGCGGACATACCGGCCAAGGCTCCAAAACCGTGCTGCCCTCCAAGGCATTTGCCAAGGTGTCGTGCCGTCTGGTGCCCCATCAGCAGCATGAGGTTATCTCGCAACTGTTCATTGACTACATCCAGAGCATCGCCCCGCGTTGTGTCAAAGTGGAAGTGCGCCCCATGCACGGCGGCGAAGGCTACGTGTGCCCCATCAACCTGCCGGCTTATCAGGCTGCCGAGGCAGGATTTGCCGAAGCCTTCGGCAAACGCCCCTTGGCGGTGCGCCGGGGTGGCAGCATCCCCATCATCAGCGACTTCGAGCGCGTGCTGGGCGTGAAGACCATCCTCATGGGCTTCGGGCTGGAGAGCAACGCCATCCACTCGCCCAACGAGAACTTCCCTCTCGATATGCTGCGCAAAGGCATCCGTGCCGTGGTGGGATTCCACCAGCACTTTTCCAGAGCGTAGCCCGTGGGTAAAGCTTGGCTACACATTATATATAAAACAAACCAATTTTGACCATGAAACCATTCTTGTCGCTCTTCGCCGCCCTGTGCCTGCCTGCTGCATTGTCGGCACAGCCCCAACTGTCGTGGATCTCGACCGACATCCACGTGTCGCAACACGCCCCGGCACCGGCTGCGCTCACCTCGGACACCACCCTCACCGTTTGGCGCGGCGAACGGGCTTCCATGCAGGCACTCATCTATGCCCCCGAAGCCTCAGGCCCGCTCCGGCTGCGCCTCACCGACTGGAAGAACGGAAGCCGCAAAGTGCCTGCCGCACAGGGTTCGGCGCACTTCCTGGACTACGTCACGACTGACAACTTCCAATATTGCGGCTACCACCCCACGCACCTCACGCCGTATCAGGTGCCCGACTTGCTCTCCAACGCTACCACACATCGCATCGGAGCCAGACAGACGCAGCCCGTATGGTGTACTTTCGAAGTGCCCCGCACCGCACAGCCCGGTGTGTACAAGCTGAGGCTCGAACTGCTTGACTCTGCTGCACAGCACGTCGTGGGCAAGCTCAACCTGTCGGTCAAAGTGCTTGGTCGCACCCTGCCAGCACCACAGGAACAGGCTTTCCATGTGGACTTTTGGCAACAACCTTATGCCGTGGCACGCCACTGCGGGGTAGAGCGGTGGAGCGATGCCCATTTTGAGTCGCTGAAACCTTATTTGCAGCTCCTGGCCCGTTCGGGACAGAAGGTAATCTCCACCATCCTCTTCTATGAGCCGTGGGGTGACCAGAGCTACGACAAGTTCGACCCCATGGTGCGCACGGTGAAGAAGGCCGATGGCTCGTGGAGCTACGACTACACCGTCTTTGACCGCTACGTGCAACTCTGCATGGACTGCGGCATCTCCAAACAAATCAGCTGCTAGGCACGCGAGGTGGACCTGAAAACCACTACTTCCTCAGCCGAATACAAGGAACTCTGGACTGCCTTCCTCAAAGACTTTGCCGCACATCTCCAGCAAAAAGGGTGGTTCGACAAGACCTGTATCGCCATGGACGAGCGCGGCTTGGCCAATATGCTCGATGCTTACCGTGTGGCGCAGGAGGCCGTGCCGGGAATGAAAATGGCCCTGGCTGGCAACTACCACGCCGAACTGGTGGACAAGTTGCATGATTACTGCATCGCCTTCGGTCAGGACTTCAGTGCCGAAGAACTCGCCGCACGTCAAAAGCAGGGCCGCGTTTCCACCACCTATACCTGTTGCAGCAACACCCATCCCAACCTTTTCAGCAACAGTCTGCCGGCTGAGGCCGCCTTCCTTCCCCTGTACTGCATCGCCAACCATTTCGAGGGATACCTGCACTGGTCGTGGATGAACTGGGACGACAAATCGCTCACCGACAGCCGTTACCGCCTGTTCGCCCCGGGCGACACGTATCTCGTTTATCCCGGTCCGCAATCGTCCGTGCGCTACGAACGCTTCATCGAGGGCGTGGCCTTGGCCGAGAAGGTGCGCCTCCTACGTCAGGAGTACGCCTCTTCCGCCTCTGCCGCTTCGTTGGAACGCCTGGACCAGCTCCTCCAACGATGCGAGCCGGAGGAATATCCCGAGGGCGAAACCGCCGCCACGTTGGTCGACGCCGTACGCCGCGAGGTGAATGCCGAATAGCACGCGACCGCCGGCTGGTGGTCAAAAAAATCCAGGAAGAATAGATTGATGTTTAAGGGAGATAACGAAATCGTTTCTAACTTTGCAACCATCATACAAACCATATACTCATGCGTGACTTCAACGACATTCAAGTGGCCGTGGCCGGTACCGGTTATGTCGGCCTGAGCATCGCCACCCTGCTGGCCCAACACCACAAGGTAACCGCCGTCGACGTGGTGCCCGAAAAGGTGGAAAAGATCAACCGCAGGATTTCGCCCATTCAGGACGAGTACATCGAGAAATATCTGGCCGAAAAACAGCTCGACCTCACCGCCACGCTCGACGGTCGCGCCGCCTACCGCGATGCCGACTTCGTCATCATCGCCGCCCCCACCAACTACGACCCGGTGAAGAACTACTTCGACACTTCGCACGTGGAGGAGGTCATCGACCTCGTGCTGGAGGTCAACCCCGACGCCGTGATGGTCATCAAGAGCACCATCCCCGTGGGCTACACCCGTTCGCTCTACAAGAAATACGCCCTGCAGTTCCTCCTCAAGCCCGAACTGAAAGGCCGCCGTTTCAACCTCCTCTTCTCCCCCGAATTCCTGCGCGAAAGCAAGGCACTCTACGACAACCTCTACCCCAGCCGCATCATCGTGGGCTACCCCAAACTCATCGAGGGCGAGGAGTTCAACGAGGAGAACGCCGCCATCCGTGCCATCGGCAACCCCGAGGCCGAACAGTTCGCGCGCACCTTCGCCGCCCTGCTGCAGGAAGGCGCGCTGAAGCCCGACATCGACACCCTGTACATGGGCATGAAGGAGGCCGAGGCCGTGAAGCTCTTCGCCAACACCTACCTGGCGCTGCGCGTGAGCTACTTCAACGAGCTGGACACTTACGCCGAGGTGAAGGGCCTCGACAGCCGCGCCATCATCGAAGGCGTGGGCCTCGACCCCCGCATCGGCACGCACTACAACAACCCCTCCTTCGGCTACGGCGGCTACTGCCTGCCGAAGGACACGAAGCAGTTGCTGGCCAACTACCGCGACGTGCCGCAGAACATGATGACGGCCATTGTGGAGAGCAACCGCACGCGCAAGGACTACATCGCCGATGCGGTGCTGCGCAAGGCCGGGTGGTACGGTTACAGTGAACGCAACGAATTTTGCCGCAACGACAATCCTGTCGCAGCACCTCCCGTTGTGGGCGTTTACCGCCTGACGATGAAGTCCAACAGCGACAACTTCCGCCAGAGCGCGATACAGGGCATCATGAAGCGCGTGAAGGCCAAGGGCGCGGAGGTCATCATCTACGAGCCCACGCTGAACGACGGCGATACCTTCTTCGGCAGCCGCGTGGTCAACGACCTGGCCGCCTTCAAGGCTCAGAGCAAGGCCATCATCGCCAACCGCTACGACGACTGCCTGGCCGACGTACAGGAGAAAGTGTACACCCGTGACATCTTCAAACGCGACTGACCCATGGTATAGAACAATGTCAGCTTGGAAGGCAAGACGGTGCTGGTGACCGGCGCCGCCGGCTTCATCGGCAGCAACCTCGTGAAACGGCTCTTATTCAATATCCCATATTCAGGATGTTAGGAATATGGGTATTATCATGGAAGTCTTCAATCCCATTTGTAGCTATGGGTTGCGTGTTTATGTTGCTAAATGACAGCGTTTGGGGCGAGGTTGTATTGGCATTTGGGTTTCGACATCCGGGACTATCCCCAAGCCTACCGGATGTTTGAAAACGAAATCACCTTGCCGCTCAACACCTGCATGACCGATGAAGATGTAGCCTATGTGACAGAGAATTTTGTCGACATCGTGAAGTCTCTTGGCTGAGGCTTCGCAGCCATTTTATAATATAACTGGGATTTCCCATTGCGGAACCCTACCCTTGCCAAAAGCAAAGGTTGGGTCGTCAATGGGAAATCCCACTTTTTTGTGTCAATGCGTCCACCGGCTTTCAGCCCACGATGAGCAGCAGGCCGAGGAGGGAGATGCAAGCTCCGGCGATGGCCAGACCAACGCCGATGCGCTCATAGCCCCGGCGGTATCGGTCGAGCGAGCAGAAAAAAAGCAGCAAGGGCAAGAGCCACAACAGTTGCGTGGCCAGATAGAGCAGGAACTGCGTGAAACGGCTGCTCCCCGTGCCAAAAGGCATCGCTCCAAACAGGAAGAAAGGAGAGAGCAGGGTGGGGAGCAGACTCACGCCCGCCAAGGCCAAAAGCCATTTGGGAAAATCAGCCATGGTGCGCTGTTGCCGTTCAGGCTTCGTTAATACGGTTCACAATCCACGCACCCACTTCCTTCGTGCCGTACTTGGCACCGCCTTCCACTTGGATTTCCGGCGTGCGTACGTTCTCGTCGAGACTCTCCTGCACCACTTTGCGGATAAGTTTTCCTTCCTCCATGAGGTCGAAGTACTCGAAGAGCATGGCCACCGACAGGATTTGTGCCAAGGGGTTGGCGATGTTCAGTCCCTTCGCCTGCGGCCAAGAGCCGTGGATAGGTTCAAACACCGGCGTGCTCTCGCCCGTTGAGGCCGAGGGCAGGAGTCCCATGGAACCCGTGATGCACGAGCCTTCGTCGGTCAGGATGTCGCCGAAGGTGTTTTCCGTTACCATCACATCGAAGAAGCGCGGCTCCTGAATCATGCGCATGGCGGCGTTGTCCACATACATATAGTCCGTCTGTACGTCGGGGTACTGCTTCTCCACTTCCTGCGCCACCTTGCGCCAGAGACGGGAGGAAGCCAGCACGTTCGCTTTGTCCACCACCGTGAGATGCTTGCGACGGCGGCGTGCATATTGGTAAGCCACGTGGAGGATGCGTTCCACCTCTTCGCGCGAATAAGCGTTCGTGTCGAAAGCATAGTCCGTGCCCTCCTGCTTTTGGCCGAAGTACATGCCGCCCGTCAGTTCACGGATGCAGACAAAGTCCGCGCCCTTCACCAAGTCTTCGCGCAGCGGCGACTTGTGGATCAGGCAGTCGAAGGTCTCCACGGGACGGATGTTGGCAAAGAGCCCCAGTTTCTTGCGCATGGCCAGCAAGCCCTGCTCGGGACGTACCTTGGCCGTGGGGTCATTGTCGAACTTCGGGTCGCCAACGGCTGAGAAGAGCACGGCATCGGCCTCTTGGCAGATCCGGAAAGTTTCTTCGGGGAAGGGGTCGCCCACGGCATCGATGGCCGCAGCGCCGCAGAGGGCAGGCGTGAAGCTCACCTCGTGGCCGAATTTGCGGCACACCGCTTCCATCACGGCCACGCCTTGTTCGGAGATTTCAGGCCCTATGCCGTCGCCGGCGAGAACAGCTATTTTCAGTTTCATGTTGTGAGAGAATAAATCGTTGAGAGGTTATTGTATCATGTTGAGCATTTTCAGTGTGGCCTTGATGGCAGCGTCCGTCTGGTCGGCATCAAGACCTCGGGTGCGGATGGTCTTCCCTTCGTGTTCCCAGGTGATGACCGTCTGTACGAAAGCATCGGTGCGTCCGCCGGGAGGTATCGTCACGTAGTAGCCCGTGAGCATCGGGAAGGGGCGGCCCAGGCGGTGCTTGTAGATGTCGCGCACACCGCGCATGAAAGCGTCGTACTGACCGTCGCCCGTGGCGTGAGCCTCGTAGCACGTGCCTTCTATTTCCATCTTCAGCTGCGCCGTAGGCTTCAGTCCATAGGCCGTGGTGACGAGGTAGCTGATGAGTTTCACCTTGTCCTCCGGTGCATCGTGTTTCAGCACGTCGTTCACGATGTAGGGCAGGTCGTCCTGTGTCACCATTTCCTTCTTGTCGCCCAGTTCGATGATGCGTTCCGTCACGCGGCGCGTCTGTTCCGGCGTGAGTTCCAGTCCGTAGGTTTCGAGGTTCTTCAGGATGTTCGCCTTGCCGCTGTTCTTGCCGAGTGCATACTCCCGCTGGCGGCCGAAGCGTTCGGGCAGCAGGGCGTTGCAGTAAAGGTTCGACTTGTTATCGCCGTCGGCGTGAACGCCGGCCACCTGTGTGAACACGCTTTCGCCCACAATCGGTTTGTTGGCCGGCACGGCAATGCCGCTGTAGCTCTCCACGAGGCGCGATATGCTGAACAGCTTGCTCTCATCGATCCGTGTGGCGATGTTGAAGTGGTCGTGCAGAATAGCCTGCACGCTCGCCAAAGGTGCGTTGCCGGCTCGTTCGCCCAGACCGTTCACAGCCGTGTGAATGCCTTGGAAGCCGCAGAGCACAGCTGCCGACACGTTGGCGATGGCCAGGTCGTAGTCGTTGTGAGCGTGGAAGTCGAAGTGGAGCGACGGGTAACGCCTGCGCATTTTGCGGAAGAAACTCATGGCCGAGAGTGGGTCGAGCACGCCGAGCGTGTCGGGCAGCATGAAGCGGCGCACCGGCTGTTGGCTGAGTGCATCGACGAGCTGGTAGACATACTCGGGCGAGTCTTTCATTCCGTTGGACCAGTCTTCGAGGTACACATTCACGGTGATGCCCAGTTCTTGGGCGAGGCTGATATCCCGGCAGATGTCCGCGATGTGCTGTTCCGGCGTTTTGTGGAGCTGAAGTTCGCAGTGGCGGCGGGAGCCTTTGCAGAGCAGGTTAATGACGCGGCCACCGCAGTCCTTGATCCAGTGGAGTGACACGCCGTTGTCCACAAAGCCCAGGACCTCCACCGCATCGAGCATCCCGTGTCGGGCGGCCCATTGGCAGATGTCCGTCACCGCCTTCTTCTCGCCCTCGCTGACGCGGGCCGAGGCCACTTCGAGGCGGTCAACCTTCACCTCGCGCAACAATAACTTCGCGATTTGCAGCTTTTCGTGTGGTACGAACGATACGCCGCTGGTCTGTTCCCCATCGCGGAGGGTGGTGTCCATGATTTCCATAGAGGGTGTCTGAGGTTAAAGGTTATGCTTGGTGTTCGGCCTCCCACTGGGCAATCTTGTCCTTGCTCTGCACGAGGAAGTCAATGTCATCAAGGGCGTTTTCGAGGCAATATTTCTTGTAGCCGTTGATGTCGAAGTGTTCACTTTCGCCTGTGGCCAAGTTCGTCACCGTTTGGTTGGGCAAGTCAATGCGCACCTGCATCTTCGGGTCGGATGCGATGGACTCGAACAGGCGGGCAAGGAAGCCTTCACTCACGACGACGGGCAGCACGAAGTTGTTCAGCTCGTTCTGCTTGTGGATGTCAGCAAAGAAAGAACTGATGACCACACGGAAACCGTAGCCCGCAATGGCCCAGGCGGCGTGTTCGCGGCTCGAGCCGCTACCGAAGTTGCGTCCAGCCACGAGCACGCAGCCCGAGTAGGTCGGGTCGTTCAGCACGAAGTCCTTCGGAGAGCCGTCGGCGTTGTAGCGCCAGTCGCGGAAAAGGTTCTCGCCGAAGCCTTCCTTGTCAGTGGCTTTGAGGAAGCGTGCGGGGATGATTTGGTCGGTATCGACGTTCTCAAGGGGGAGAGGCACGCAGGTGCTCTCTATGATATGGAATGGTTGTTTCATGAGCAATTTAAAATTTATAATTTTCAATTTATAATGAAGCTTGCGGCCATGAGGCAATTTATAATTTGCAATTTATACTGAAGGCTACGCCGATGGTTGCGGCGGTTCATCGTCCTGTACGACGGTCGTCAGACCTCATTATAAATTATACATTGTAAATTATAAATTGATGAACCTCGCCAGACCTCATTATACATTATTCATTATACATTAAAATAGTGTGCGCGGATCGGTGATGACTCCCGTAACGGCGGCAGCGGCGGCAACAAGCGGCGAAGCCAGACACGTGCGCGAACCCGGGCCTTGGCGGCCTTCAAAGTTGCGGTTCGACGTGGAAACTGCCAGCTTGCCGGCAGGAATCTTGTCATCGTTCATAGCCAGACAGGCCGAGCATCCCGGTTGGCGGATGGCAAAGCCCGCATCGGCCAGCACCTTGTCAAGCCCTTCCGCCTTGATTTGTGCCAGCACACGCCATGAACCCGGCACGAGCCAGGCCGTGATATTCGCCGCTTTTTGGCGGCCCTTCACGATAGAGGCAAAGGCGCGGAAGTCCTCAATGCGGCCATTGGTGCAGGCACCGAGGAAGACGTAGTCCACCTGCTTGCCCAGCATCGCCTCGCCGCCAGCAAACTGCATGTAGCGCAATGCCTTCTCGTCCGAGGCGTTCTGCGGTGCAGGGATGTGCTGCGTGATGCCGATGCCCATACCGGGGTTCGTTCCGTAGGTAATCATCGGTTCGATGTCCTCCGCGCGGAAAGTCAGCTCCTTGTCGAACACGGCATCGTCGCCGCTCTTCAGCTGGCTCCATTCCTCCACGGCCTTGTCCCAAGCCTCGCCTGCTGGCGCACCCTCCCGGCCTTTCAGATAGGCAAAGGTTACCTCGTCCGGCGCGATGAAACCGCCGCGAGCGCCCATCTCGATGGAGAGGTTGCAGAGGGTGAGGCGGCCTTCCATCGAGAGGGAGCGCACCGTGCTTCCCGCATATTCCACGAAGTAGCCCGTGGCACCGCTCGTGGAGAGCTGGCTCATGAGGTAGAGGGCCACGTCCTTGGCGGTAACACCTTTGCCCAGCTTGCCTTCCACGTTGATGCGCATGGACTTCGGCTTGGCCTGGAGGATGCACTGCGAGGCCATCACCATCTCCACCTCCGATGTACCGATGCCGAAGGCCACGGCACCCATGGCACCGTGGGTCGACGTGTGCGAGTCGCCGCACACAATGGTCATGCCGGGCAGGGAGAGGCCGAGTTCCGGCCCTACCACGTGGATGATGCCGTTGTTGGGGTGGAGCATGCCGAAGTGCGTGAGGCCGAAGTCACGGCAATTTTGTTCCAGCGTGTCCACCTGTTTCTTCGACACGGGGTCTTCGATGGGCTTGTCTTGGTCGTGGGTGGGCGTATTGTGGTCGGGCATACAGTAGATTTGTTCCGGACGGAAACAATTCAGGCCGCGTGCCCGCATTCCGGCGAATGCCTGCGGACTGGTCACCTCGTGGGCATAGAGGCGGTCAATATACAGTTGGTCGGGACCGTCTTCCACGTGCTGTACGACGTGGCTGTCCCAGATTTTGTCGAAAAGAGTGTTCATGCGTATTGTGTTTGTTTGGGGGTATATATTCGATGGTTATGAGGTGTTGCGCTTCGCGCAGGTTATAAGTATTTAGGTTATGAGGTTATGAGGCTATGAGATTATAATATTACTGACTAAAGACTTCAGTCGCTTAAATAGTGACTTTATAACCTCATAACCTGCGCGAAGCGCAATACCTCATAACCTGAAAACTTATAACCTGCGCGCGCAGTGCTATGATTTCTTGAAACTGTTGATGGCATCAATATAGGCTTCCACGCTGGCGGCCACGATGTCCGTGTTGGCACCGAAACCGTAGTAGACGGAGCCGTTGTATTCCACCTGCATATGGACCTTGCCCACGTCATTCGAGCCCCGGTTGATGGCTTGGATGGTAAACTCCTTCAGCGTCATCTGTCGGTGGATGATTTGCTTCAGGGCGTTGATGGCCGCGTCCACCGGACCGTTTCCTTCGGCGGCAGCTTGGAATTTCTCGCCAGCAATGTCCAGCACGATGGCTGCCACGGGACGCACGCCATGGCCGCTTGTCACTTGCAGGTAATCCAGCTTGATGCTGTGCGAGGCCGCGCGTTCGGCTCCGGCCAGCACGAGGATGTCATCGTCCGTCACCTCCTTCTTCTTGTCGGCCAAGGCCAGGAAACGCTGGTAGATGTCGTTCAGCTTCTCCTCCGCCACCTCCACACCGAGCACTTCGAGGCGGTGCTTCAG